>JAXJJM010000022.1:0-73734 GCA_036298225.1 Collinsella sp. | reverse complement strand
CACGAAGGCCACATTAAGTGGCCTTCGGCTCGTGCGGAATCTACGGAAAACTCGCCCTGCCCCTCCCGGCCGGAGCTGCGGTAACTTTGTTGCGAATCCTCGTGTCCGTTGAGCGACGCGCCCCACGCATAATGCTTGGGTCGGTGGGCTGATGTGTTGCATCCCTGAGGGCTACAAGGTTGAAATGAAGGTGGACAGGCGGCGGAGACCTTCGTCCAGGTCTTTGTCGGAAACGCAGTAGCTGAGGCGGATGTGGCCTTCGGTTCCGAAGCAGTCTCCCGGGACTAGGGCTACGTTTGCTTCTTTGATGGCTTTGATGCAGAAGTCTTCGCTGGTTAGGCCGAACTTTTTGATGCTCGGGAAAGTATAGAAGGCTCCTGCGGGCTCTACTACGTCGAGGCCCATGGCGTTTAAGGCTTCGAGTACGCGCTCGCGGCGGGCTCGGTAGACTTTTAGCATGGGGGTTGGGTCGACGGTGAGGGCTCGGGCTGCGGCGTCCATTTCGAAGGAGACAGCACTCGATACTAAGTATTGGTGGGCCTTTGCGATCTCGGCGATGACGGGGGTTGCCGCTGCGAGCCAGCCCAGGCGCCAGCCGGTCATAGCCCAGGGCTTGGAGAAGCTCTCGATGACTACCGTCTGCTCACGAAGCTCCGGGTGGCGCTGGGCAAAGCGCTCGTAGCCGTCCACGTAGACCAGGCGGTTGTATACGTCGTCGCAGATCACGTAGATGCCCGTCTGCTCCGCCACGTGTGCCACGGCGTCGAGCGATGCTGCGTTGAGGATGCAGCCCGTGGGGTTGTTGGGCGAGCAGATGACGATGGCCTTGGTCGCCGGCGTCACGCAAGCACGAAGCGCATCCTCGTCAATCTGAAATTGCGCAGGCTCCGTATCCAAAAAGACCGCTTTGGCGTGGTTGGCCACGACGATGCTCTCGTACAGGCCAAAGGCCGGCGTGGGGATAATGACCTCGTCGCCGGGGTTGAGCATGGCCATGAATGTTGCCGACAGGGCCTCGGTCGCGCCGTCGGTCAGGATGACCTCGTCGGCCGAAAACGTAAGGCCCGCGTCCCCCATGTAGGCAGATAACGCCTCACGCAGGGCGGGGCGACCGTTGTTGGGCGGATAGTGCGTGTCGCCGCGGTCCAGTGCGGCGGTCACCTCGGCACTAATCACATCGGGCGTGGGAAAATCGGGCTCGCCAAGCGCAAGCGCGATGCACCCCGGGTGCTGGGCGGCGAGCGCGTTGATCCGGCGGATACCGGAGGGCTTGAGCGTGGCAAGCGAGGTATTCATGGGCAGACGCATGGCGTTCCTTTCGTAAGGGTTGCACTAGGATAGCGCGGCGGGGCGCCACCAGACGGTGTAACCTAAACGGAAACGAGCCGGAAAGGAGATGGCATGGAGACGACCGCGCGCGGCGACGTACCAAAAACACTGCACACCGTTGCGTATATCAGTATTCCCAATAGCGCCGATCTTGATTTTTTGCTCTGGGACCTGCAGAATGCCATCGCCGCCTATGCTCAACTTTCCGGCACCGCACTCCCCCGCCCGGTCGACTTGAAGGCAAATGACGCCGGCAGCGTTGCCGATGGCATCGTGCTGGCCATTGAAGATGTGGCTGACGATGAGACGTTGACAGCCATCGAGCAGGCGCTTGAGCGCTTTGGCGGTACGGGAACGCGCGTCTATGTCGCGATTCGAGCCGCACAAGAGGGCACTGAGCAGGCGCGTGGGACCGCCGTTCGCCTGCACAAGGCATGTGAGCGCCATGGCCAATTGTGGTGTGGCGGCGTTGCCATCTGCGCCGGCAGCGGCATTGCGGCGCTTCGTCGCTCTCCGCGCATGGGACTCTTGCGGCGACCGTTTTCTGAGGCCATGGACAAGCTCGTGGGCGCCGTTCGCATGGGATGTTCCGTCGAACACGCGCAAAAGCTCGGTGGTGCCGCAACGGGTGGCGTCGACACCGACGGCATGGTGCGCGCCACGTCTGCACTGCCCACACCGATCTGGCACGCCGTTATGAGGCATCTTGCCGAGCGCTCAAACTGCTAAATCGAAAAAGCCTGCCAATCAGCGGCGCCGCTCCACCGCTCAACAAGCCGCTCCAGGCGCCAGGCGGCATTGGCAGGACTTGTCGAGGGCAGGACGACGGCAGGCAACCCCGTCCGATCTTGCAAGTAGCGTTTGTAGAGTCGCCCTGCCGTACCGCCGTTACAGACAACGACCTCGATCGACGCGGCATCGGTAATGCGCTCGATATGTGCCGGCACAACGTTGCGGATGCTCGCGTCGCTCGAGCCCTTAATGTCGCAGCTCTCGATTGCATCCCACAGGGCCACGCCGCCGTTCAGCAGCATGGCCCGCTTGGCGGCAATGGAGGCATCGAGCATCGCGGGCTCACCGCTTGCCAAAGGATCGCCCTCGTTGGGCGGAACAGGCACACCGAGGCACGCGGCCATCACGCGCCAAAAGCGATTCTGAGGGTTGCCGCAATAAAAGGCATTGGCGCGCGAAAGCACCGAGGGAAACGACCCCAGCACCAAAACGCGCGAGTGCTGGTCGATCACAGGCTCAAACCCATGCTCAATATGTTGATAGCCCTCGTCAGACGCTGCCATGGCCTAGGCCCTCAGCAGATAACGCACCTCGTAGGGTGCAAGCTCAAGGGTGCCCGTCAGCTCGACCGTGGGCGCATCGTCGGCAAGCAGATCGACAAAGGAGCCGTTGAGCTCGCCGGTGCCAAAGGTGTAAGGCTCGTCCACGGCGTTCACCGCCACGAGCACCGTCGCACCGTCACAAGCGCGTTCGAACAGCAGCTGCTTATTCTGGATCACCACGTTGCGATAGGCACCGTAGTTGAGAGCACGGGCAGCCGCGTCGTCGGCCGAGCGAAGGTGCGCAAGCTGCGTGATGAACGCCGTCAGCTCGTTGGGCGCAGGCTCATTGAGCGCAGGTCGCAGCGCCCAGTCGCCATCGGGGCCACCCTTTTCGCCGGCAATTCCCCACTCGCTGCCATAGTAGACGCACGGGATGCCCGGCATGCCAAAGAGCATGCCGTAGGCGGGACGCAGACACGACTTGTCGGTGAGGATACTTGCCAGGCGCGGCACATCGTGGTTGTCGACAAACGACAGCAGATGTTTGCCGCGGTAGATGCACCACGGATCGCCGCCAAACTGGCGGTGCAGCGAATGGGCGATCTCGAACATGTTGACCGAGTTAAAGCTGGAGTACAGGCCCTTGTAGCACTCGTAGTTGGTGCAGGAGTCGAGCATCTCGTCGTTGACGATTTGGTTGTAGTCGCCGTGGAGCGTCTCGCCGATCAGCACAAAGTCGGGCTTGAGCTCACGGGTAAAGGCGTGCAGGCGGCGCATAAAGTCGCGGTCGAGCATATAGGCAACGTCCAGGCGCAGGCCGTCGACGCCAAAGACCTCGGCCCAGCGGCGCACGGACTCGAGCAGGTAATCGACCACAGCGGGATTTTGCAGGTTGAGCTTCACAAGCTCAAAATGGCCTTCCCAGCCCTCGTACCAAAAGCCATCGCCATAGCAGGAATCGCCGTCAAAGCTAATGTGGAACCAGTCCTTGTACGGCGAGTCCCACTTGCGCTCCTGCACATCGCGGAAGGCCCAAAAACCGCGGCCGACGTGGTTGAAGACGGCATCGAGCACCACGCGGATGCCATGGGCATGCAGCGTGTCGCATACGGCGGCAAAGTCGGCGTCCCCACCCAGGCGACGGTCGATATGGCGCAGGCTGCGTGTATCGTAGCTGTGGCTATCAGATTCGAGCGGTGGGTTGATGAGCACAGCGCCAACGCCGAGTTCCTGCATGTAGTCGGCCCACTTAGCGATTTTCATAATGGGAGCATCGGGGTTAGGAGCAACGTTGACGGCCTGGGCAAGCTCGTCCTCGGCAACGGGTGCGGCGTTTTCGCGCGGAGCCCCGCAAAAGCCCAGCGGATAGATCTGATAGAACGTCGTCTCGTATGCCCACATAGCAACCTCCCGGTAAGCTCAACACAACGACATCCATTGTATGCCCAGCTTGTATCCTCTCCCCCAAAATAAGTTGCGGTGGAATAGTTCCTGTCTGGGCCTTCAGAAGCCTTAAACAGGAACTATTCCACCGCAACTGATGAGGGGACGTGATTAGGCGACGGGCTTGGCGCGGCGGATGGCCGGAAACAGCACGGTGATGGCGAGGATGACGCCCACGACGGCAATCGCCCCGCCCGCGAAGCCGATCCAAGCGATACCGGGACCCGAAACCACGGCGCCGCCGATTGCGGTGCCCGTGCCAATACCGAGGTTAAACAGGCCCGAGAAGATCGACATGGCGACGGCTGACGAATCTGCCGGCGTGTGCTTGATGAGCTCGGCCTGGAACGCCACATTGAAGGCCGTGGCGCAGCAGCCCCACAGTGCGCAGACGGCAAGCACTGTCACGAGCGACGATGCGGCCGGCCCCATGAGCAGCAGGGCCACCGGCACGCCGGAGAGCGTGATAGCAAGGAACGGAAAACGGTGCCCGTCGAACAGGCGGCTGAACAGCCAGCTGCCCACCAAGCCGGAACAGCCAAACGCCGTCAGCGTCATGGTGATGGCGCCCGCATCGACGTGCGCGACCTGCGCCAGGAAGGGCTCGATATAGCTGTAGCTTGCGTAATAGCCGGTCGCCATGAAGACCGTGACTGCGTAGAGCGCGATGAGGAGCGGGTTCTTGAGCAGCTCGGGCAGCTGTTTGACGGTAAAGCGCTCACCCGCCGGCATGGCCGGGAACACCGCTGCCTGGTAGACGACCGCGATGGCTGAGAGGCCCCCGACCACGGCAAACGTCATGCGCCAGCCCACGGCCAAGCCAATGGCGCGACCGAGAGGCAGGCCAAAGATCTGCGCGATGGACGAGCCCGTGGCGATCATGCTGATGGCGAGCGCGCCGTGGCGAGTGTCGACCAGGCGCGAGGCCATAATCGAGGCGACTGACCAGAACACGGCATGTGCGCAAGCGACCACCAGGCGCGCGCAGACCAGGATGGGATAGGTCGGCGCCACAGCGGACAGGAACTGACCGAGCGAGAACACGGCCAGCACGCCCAGCAGCATCCGCTTGAACTCGAAGCGCGAGGCAAACACCATGAGCGGCAACGACAGCAGCATGACGCCCCAGGCATAGACCGAGATCATGATGCCAGCTTGGGCCTCGGTGAGCGAAAACGATGCAGCGATGTCGGTCAGCAGGCCGATGGGCATGAACTCCGACGTGTTGAACACGAACGCGCAGCAGGTGAGCCCGATGAGCGGGAGCCACTGCCTGAGCGTGATGCCGTCTTGCTTTGTTTGAGCCATATAGGAAAACCTCTCCGATTATCTTGAGCGGTGGGCGATTATAGCAATGAGAAGTCTATAAAATGAGCAACAAAAGAATTCTTGGAAAACGATTGTTAACAAACGGCGCGCCAATTCTGCTTAGAAAGCAAGGTACGCAGGAACTCAATGTCGAAAACGCGGCTTCATCTTCGGGCTATCGATCCTGCTCGGATACGCACAAGGACACCCCCATGAGCACGTCAATTTCGAGCCAACTCGCAACCGCACAATGAACTAGCAAAAGCAGCATATAAGCAAACGCCCCATAATAAAGTCCCTCATGCACAAGCGCCGTCACTGAAAGTGCCGACGGCAGCGCCGCACTCGAAACTACCCATCCAACAAGAACCTGGATAGCGCAACTTGCAACCAGGTTCCATGCCACCAGCAGCGTTGCGGGACGCGCGATTTCTCTCCAGGAGGAACGAAGCACCGTGACCGAACGCATGATGTAGCGTGGTGCAAACCGAATGCCTCGTAGTCCCCTCTGCTCCACGTCCGCATCTTCAATTAACACGAATACGAACGACGCGGAAAGAAGCGTCACGATTACTGCCACCACAAGCGAGCACAACACCCCGAGCTGACTGCTCGCAAGCGAGGCAAAGACTACAATTGCCGATAAAATCAAGTGAACCAAATAAATTAGCAGCGCCCCAGAAATCTGGAGGGGAACCGTCGAGGCCAAGAGATAAACCGGAGGGGTTCGAGCAGGTTGCACCGTCTCTTTGGACCGGTCGACGGCAAATAATGAAAAAGCCACATTCGATAGAAGCAGGTTTAAAAAGGCCGCGACCACAGTGCAAATAAGCGTAATGGACGGATTGATATAGGCGAGCTCAGTTGCAACGTTTGATACACCAATTTGAAGCGCGCTCATAACAAACAAGGGGATATATAACGCCATCGTGCAGCCACTCCGGCATTCCTTCGCCCGATCGCCCGATTCCAGAAAGACATTGAAGTTCTCTCGCAAGTTCACTCTATACCCGTTTTCTTACTAAGCAGGGCGAACGGGCGCCAATATAAACGCCGGTCCGCCCATCCATAATTTCTAGTTTTAACGTCCAGACTAGTCTGTCCAGCCGTCGATGTAGTCGCGGTTAAGCTCAAAGTACTGCGCGGCGATATCTTTCGCCAAGGAGTACGAATTAACGAGCGGGTGCATCGCGAGGCTCTCGACAATGTCGCGCTTCGATCGGTTAACGATGCCACGCGCCACGGTGCGCTCGTAGTACTTGACGCGACGAATCAATTCGAGGTTTCCCGCGGGCACAGAATCGGCTTCGACGCGATGCGGCACGCAGCCATCGGTGGAGATATCGCACGTTGACTCAATGACATCTGTATCGAGAAGGCCGGGGATGGCGCCATTGTTGGGGGTGCACAGGATCATCTGCTGCGTCTTGCCAGAGCGAGCAATATCCATGAAGCGGAGCGCGACACCTGCGTATCCGCCAGCATCTTTGCCGTACACGTCAAACGTCCACGGCTTGTCGCGATGAATACCCGTCTCGGCCGCCATGTAGTTGTTTTCGCGCATTCCGTACCACTTCTCAAAGCACGCGAGGCCTTTTTCGAAGTCGTTCTCAATATCGATAGATGCAAGCTCGCTCGTCATTTCTCGATTAATTTCTTCGATTAGTTCACCGCGCGTCTGGGGCGAAGAGAGAACGTTGGCAACGGCGCGCTCGCGATAGTAGAAATAGTATAGGTACTCATTTGGCACGCATCCGCGATTTAGGACGAGGTCCTTCTCGAAGAACCTAAGATCTGTATGAGCATATGCCCCGTCGTCGTGGATCAAGTCGGACATGATGTCCTCGCCGTCAACCGTCACATTGCGGAAGAACGAGAGGTGGTTGAGTCCATAGCACTCGCCCTGAACCGATGCGGGATCAACGCCTTTATACTCGGCAAACTGATGCAACATGCCCGAGGGAGCATCGCAAATGCCATAAGTAAAATCATAGCCCATATCGCGTAGGGCCTGAGATACGACGCCAGCGGGATTAGTAAAGTTAAACACCTTGACGTCCGGCTTTGCGTACTTCTTGATTAACTCGCAATACGAAGCAAGCGCAGGGACGGAGCGCATGGCAAAAGACACGCCGGCTGCGCCAGTCGTCTCTTGGCCAAGAACCCCATGCGAAAGAGCAATGCGCTCATCGCGAACGCGCATATGGTCCCCACCGACGCGAATCGTCGTGATCACGTAATCGGCGTCCTTAACGGCCTCGACTGCATCGCCCGTCAGTGAAAAATTAAGCGTGGGGCAAAGCATGCCCGAGACATGGGCGGCAAGGCCACCGTAGATGCGCAGCTTCTCGGGATCATTGTCCATAAACACAAGTTCGTCGATTCCAAGCGATGACGCCTGCTGGGCTATGCTCTTTGCCAAAAACATGGAGCGGACGCCACCGCCACCTATGACCGTAAGTTTCATATCGAAACCCCCAATTAGCACATTCAATATTGCATGGTTCGCCTGTGTTTGGATATTGTATCCAGCATGGAGGGCCGCTTCCCGCCCCGGTTGCAAGGCGGGAAAGGAATTCCCCAAGGAGTTATTATTTACGCAACGGAAGCGGCCACACACGTCCGGCGGGAAGGAAGCACCGATGGTTGATAAAAAGCAGATTTCCAAGCTCTACTCAGCCGCAAAGCTATCCGAAACCGAGCAAAGCGTACTCGAATACCTACTCAACAATATCGACACCCTCGATGATATTGGCATAAAACCCGTCGCCATGGCATGCTTTACCAGCATGACGACAGTCATCAGGCTTTCGAAAAAGCTCGGCTACCGTGGCTACCGCGAAATGATGTACGATCTCAAGCACCTTCAGCATGTCTCCCGCGAAATGAATCAATCACTCAAAGACAGTAGCGTCCACTTCGTATGTCACACCGGAGATGTAGACGTATTCATCGCCGCACTGCATCGCAACAGAATGATCGGAGTAAACGGAGAGGGCTTCTCACGCATCGTTGCGCAGTACATGGCGACTAAGCTCGTTGGACTTGGCTTTTTGGCCGTCATACAGGACTTCCTAGAAACCGATCAGTTTGTCGAATCCAACCGAAATACGCTCAGCTGCATGATGCTCATATCCAAATCGGGCCAGACAGAAGCCATCCTGGAAACCGCAAGGGCATGCCACGACGCGGGCATTACGACCCTCGCGTTTACCGGCAACGAAGACAGCGAGCTCGCCAAGACGGCAGACGCGATCTTTACGATACATGACGATCACCCAATGGATCTTAAGAACGTTAAGCCTAACTGCTTTACCGGAAGTTGTATTCTCGCATTCGAAGAACTATTGAGTATCTGCCTTGACAATCTAAAACAAGAAGGCCTGGCCCCCTAAATCATGCGATAGGAAGCCAAGCCCTGGAATTGCGCTATGCAATTGAAAGCCACTTGCGCGTTTTACTCGTCACCGAGAACTTCGTGCACCTCAGAAGCGACTTCGCCGACACGAGGACCGTAAATGACCTGGATTGCCTTGTCGCTCAGGCGGATAACGCCCATAGCTTCAAGATTCTTGGTGAACACCTCGTCGTCTGCAACCTTAGAACCATCCTTGACAATCACGCGAAGACGTGAGATGCAGTTGTCAAGATCATCAATGTTGTCGGCTCCACCAAGCGCTTCGACAATGCCAACAGCAAGCGCGCTGTCCTTGGCCGCACGGCCCTGGACTGCCTTCTCGGGAGTGCTATCAGACTCGCCCTTTGCCTCAGCGGCCTTTGCCTCGAACTCGGCTCTGCTGTTGATCAACTCAATATCGTCACCATCGTCTCGACCGGGCGTCTTGATATCGAACTTAGTAATAAAGAACCGGAAGAGGAAGAAAGCTGCCAGGAAAAAGGCGGGGAGCAGGATAAGATATGGAAGCAGATTAAGCTTCTCGGGGCGGAATAAGAATGGGATCAGGTCCTTGATATTTCCCTGGTACACCGAAACGCCCATTGCCTCCGAGAGAACTTCACCCAGTCCGGAAAGCGGAGCGTAAACGCCAAAGTAGAGCCAGGGGGCGGCAAACAGGAACGTAAAGAGAATAGGCTCCGTAACGCCAAAGAAAACAGTCGAAATCACTGTGGGGATTAAAAGACCAGCAACCTTCTTGCGGTTCTGGGGCTTGGCACAAGACCACATAGCAAGGGCGATGCCCGGGAACAACGCGTAATCGTTAATGCCATAGCCAGCCATGAAGGCCCTAACCAAGAGCTTGTCACTGCTGGGAGAAGCGAGCTGTGCAAGCTGAATGGCGCTATTGCCCACCACGCGCGTTCCATCGACGACCATGGAGCCGCCAAGCTCAGTCCAATACATGGGCGTCTCGAGCAACGGATGCAAGCCAAACGGCACAAGGCTCTCGAGCACCCAGCGATAGACAAACGTACCGACCAGACCGGAGCCTTTCACGAACGTCGCAATACCCGAGAAGCATCCACCGATGACGGGCCAGACGAAGTACATAATGCCGCCCAGGATGCCACCGGCGACCAGCGATACAATGGGGACCGTTCGACTGCCCGCAAAAAACGCCAGCGCCGTTGGAAGCTTGGTCTTGTAAAAGCGGCCGGTGATCCAGGCGACCAGGCAGCCCACGATAATGCCGCCAAAGACACCAGAGCTGTAGCCAAAAAAGCCGAGCGAGGTAGTGTAGAGTGCGGACTGCTCACTCGCCTGAATGGACGTAAGGCCGACCTTCTGAAGAGCTTCCACCGTTGTATTGTCGGCAGCCAAGCCAGCTGCTCCAAGCAGAATCTCAACCGTCTTGAGCATGGTGAGATAGCAGACAAGGGCAGAAAAGGCAGCCCAGCCCTTCTCTTTGCGAGACAAGGAGAAGGCGCAGCCGACAGCAAACAAAACACCGAGGTTTCCAATGATTACCTCGCCGAGACCCTTAAATACCGAGAAGAACGTAAAGAGCGGCGAAGCGGCATACCAGTCCCAATTAACGCCAAGGGACACAAGGGTCAGTTCGGTCGTAAAAACGCTACCGATACCCAAAAAGAGACCGGAAATGGCAATGAGCGTAATCGGAACGAGCATTGCCTTTCCGAACGATTGGAATTTTTCTTTCATCAATTCCCTCCTCAATGAGCCTCTACAAACGACTATTGCACCCCACGTCCCCACACAGGCGAAACGGAAGACATGCTCGGCAATAGACACAAAGTGATTGTAGAAAGGGGCACAAAAAATGTGCATCGGCATCGCGTAATGCGGTTAAATCGACCGACGATTGCAAGTATTTACGAATCCGCAAACGGCAGCAAATAGGCAGCGAACGGCAACCTGCAGCGTAGGACAGTCCCCGCAGGCCGACAATTACCGGTATTTTGGCTCATATTTGTTTAATTGTTGCTCGCCCAAAAGCGCGGAGCATCAACGCGCCCCTAAGCCAGCCCCAGCAATATGCCCGCCGAATGCACGACAAACGCCACGATCCAGGCGACCGTCACTTGAAACGCGAACACGGCAACGGCGTAGCGCGCGCCCAGCTCGCTCTTGACGGCGCCGATAGCTGCCACACAGGGCGGGTACAGCAGCGTAAAGACCAGGAACACATAGGCAGTGAACGGCGAAAACATGGTCGACAGTGCCGCGGGCGAGGTCGCGCCCAAAAGCACCGTGAGGGTCGAGATGACACTCTCCTTGGCGATAAGTCCGGTGACGAGCGCCGTGGATGCACGCCAGTCGCCAAACCCAAGCGGCGTCAGCGCCGGCGCAATGATGCTGCCGAGACCCGCAAGCAGACTCTGCGACTGATCGGCGACCACATTAAAGCGGATGTCGAACGTCTGAAGGAACCAGATGACCACGGTAGCGGCAAAGATAATGGTAAAGGCCTTGGTAATAAAGTCTTTGGCCTTATCCCATGCCAGCATCACCGTCGTCTTGACGCTCGGCAGGCGGTAATTGGGCAGCTCCATGATAAACGGCACCGGGTCGCCCTTAAATGCCGTGCGGTTGAGTACCAAAGCCGCGATACAGCCAACCGCAATGCCGATCAGATAGAGCGAGACCATGGCGGGAACCGTCGCCTGTGGGAAAAACGCCCCGCACAGCAGACCATAGACCGGCAACTTGGCCGAGCAGCTCATGAACGGCGTGAGCATGACCGTCATCTTGCGGTCGTGCTCGGATGGGAGCGTACGGGTCGACATGATAGCCGGCACGGTGCAGCCAAACCCGACGAGCATGGGTACAAAGCTGCGGCCCGACAGGCCAAAACGACGCAGCACCTTATCCATGACAAAGGCGACGCGCGCCATGTAGCCCGAGTCTTCCAGAATGGAGAGGAACAAGAAGAGCACGACGATAATCGGCAGGAAGGTCAGCACACTGCCCACGCCCGTAAGCACGCCGTCGACAGCCAGCGAGCGCACCACGTCGTTGGTGCCGAACGCCTTGAGGCCCGCATCGGCCGAGGCGATGATAGCAGCGATACCGTCCTCCATGAGTCCCTGCAACGCCGCGCCGATCACGCCAAACGTCAGCCAAAAGACGAGGCCCATGATCACCAGGAACGCCGGAATGGCCGTGTAGCGACCCGTCAGGATGCGGTCGATCTTGACGGAGCGCACGTGCTCGCGGCTTTCGTGCGGTTTGACGACGCAGCGCCCGCACACGTCGCCGATAAAGCTAAAGCGCATATCGGCCAGCGCGGACAGGCGGTCGGTGCCGGCCTCGCCCTCCATCTGGGTAATGATGTGCTCGATAGCGTCGAGCTCGTTGCGATCCAGGTGAAGCGCCTCGGTCACCAGCTCGTCGCCCTCAACCAGCTTGGTCGCCGCAAAGCGCACCGGGATGTGCGCCGTCACGGCATGGTCCTCGATCAGGTTGGCAATGCCGTGGATGCAGCGATGCAGTGCGCCGCCGTCCGATCCATCGGGCGCACAGAAGTCCAGGCGACCGGGGCGCTCGCGGAACCGCGCCACGTGCAAGGCATGATCCACCAGCTCGCCGATACCCTCGTTGCGGGCAGCGCTAATGGGAACAACAGGCACGCCCAACAGGCTCTCGAGCAGATTGACGTCCACGGCGCCGCCGTTGGCCGTCACCTCGTCCATCATGTTGAGCGCGATGACCATGGGGCGGTCGAGCTCCATAAGCTGCAGCGTCAGGTACAGGTTACGTTCGATGTTGGTGGCGTCGATGATGTCGATGATGGCGTCGGGGTTTTCGTCCAAGATGAATTGGCGGCTGACGATCTCTTCGCCCGTGTACGGCGACAGGGAGTAAATGCCGGGCAGATCGGTAACGCTTGCCTCGGGATGGTTACGGATGGTGCCGTCCTTGCGGTCGACCGTCACGCCAGGAAAGTTACCGACGTGCTGGTTGGAGCCCGTAAGCTGGTTGAACAGCGTGGTCTTACCGCAGTTTTGGTTGCCGGCGAGGGCAAAATGCAGCGGTGCGCCCTCGGGCACGGCCGTTTTTGCCGCACGGGGCGAATACATCCCCTCGCCGAGTGCCGGATGCTCCGTCGTTCCGATTGCGGCGTTGGCGCGCGGACCGGTATCGGTGTCGTGCACATCCACGAGCTCAATGCGGGCGGCATCATCCTTGCGCAGCGTCAACTCGTAGCCACGCAGGCGAATCTCGAGCGGGTCGCCCATGGGGGCGTACTTCATCATGGTGACTTCGGTGCCCGGCGTTAGGCCCATGTCCAAAATATGCTGTCGGAGTGCCTGGTCGTCCGATGCCACCGATGCGACAACGGCGTCCTTTCCAATCTCGAGCGTATCGAGCTTCACGTCCGTGTTCCTCCCCCGGCGCCCACAGGGCGTTGCATTTATGTTCACCTTGGCTAACCGTTTGCCACGGCTAACCAATTTAACCATGCATGATAGCGCGAACACACAACGATGTTCAATCAGCAAATTGGCGCAATGGGGACAGGCAGGAGAGTTCAGGGCCATAGTTTCCCGATGAGGCCTCTCGGGGAAACTACATCCCAGAATTCCGGCTCGAAACGGGATATGGTTTCCCAAACAGGCCTCTTACGGAAAATGCATCCCGGAATCCCCGCTCGAAACGGGACGCGCTTTCCCAGTCGAGGCCCTATGGGAAACTGCGTCCCACCTTGAAAGGCAAAACTGGGGCGCAGTTTCCGGACGGGGCATCAAAAACGAAGTTGCGGTGGAATAGTTCCTGGATGGGCTGGTTGATGCCCCAGATAGGAACTATTTCACCGCAAGTTATTGAAGAGCTTGGATGCCGGGACTCTTACAGATGGCGCTCGAGGAAGCGGAAGGCCAGGCGGATCCAGGGACGGACGGAAACCTGCTTGTCCTCGTTGTCGACCGCGGTGTTGGCGTTGCCGAGCGAAAGGCCATGACCACCCTGGTCGAAGACGTGCATCTCGCATACAACGCCCTCCTCGGCCATGCGCTGCGCAAACGGGTAGACCTGCGCGATCGGCGCCGTCTTGTCGTCGGACACGCCCCACACAAAGGTCGGTGGCATCTGACGCGAAACATGCGTGGTGGGGCAGATGTCGGCCAGATGCTCGTCAGTTGCCTCGCCGCCCGTCACCATCGACAGGTAGTCGTTGAGCAAATCGCGCCCCGTCTTGCCACCCGTCTTGGGCACACGCAAGTCAATGCGCGGATCGCGCGTCTGCATGTCGCGCACATAGGCAAAGTCGAGCAATGGATAGCCCAGCACCACGGCATCGGGACGAATGTCGTCCGGACGCGCCCCGGCAAGTGCCGCAAAGGGGCCGGTCTTCCACTGTGTTGCCAGCGAGGCGCAAATCATGCCGCCAGCAGAAAAGCCCACGACGCACACGCGCTTAGGATCGACATGCCACTCGTCGGCGTTGGCGCGCACCGTGGCGACCATCTTGGCAAGATCTGCCTGGGGGTGCGGAAAGCTCACGTCACCCGTAGAACTCGTGACATAGTTGAGCACAAAGGCCTGGTAACCGTGATCCAAAAACGCAAACGCCACAGGATCCTGCTCATGCGGAGCGATATGCGTAAACGCACCTCCGCCACAGATAATCACCGCGGGGCGGCGGCCATTCGGTTTATCGGGCAACGGCTCGGCACCCAAATACGTAAACGTCGCCGGATAATCCTCGGTCGGCTCCTCGCCCCACAGCGCATGGTTCTCGACAATCATATGTGCTCCCTTCGCGCAAATTATGCGCCCTTGTTTTTCGCCTTCAAGCGTACCCCACTTGAACCCGTGGCGCAGAAACACTCCGGCAATAAGTTTCCCTTCAACTGATATATCACATAATCCCAGTTCAGAGGTATCGTTGAGCAGCGTAGAATAGGGGCGTTGACCAAGCCGCGAAACACATGTGAAACGTTTCCGGCAAACCAAACGCGCGATATGCGCCTATTTAAGTTGGAGGCAACTATGGGTCTGCTCGATTCGCTTAAGTCCACCTTCACCTCGACCGGCGAGGCGTCCGTTCCGCCCGCAGCAAGCTTCGCTACCCGCGAAGGCGTCATCTATGCCCCCGTCAACGGCGTGCTCGTCAACCTGGACGAGGTTCCCGACGAGACGATCGCCTCGGGCATGCTTGGCCAGGGCTATGGCATCGAGCCCATTACCGGCACCATCTATGCGCCCGCCAACGGCCGCATCGGTGCCACCACTGTCACCAACCACTCCATCGGCATGATTACCGAGGACGGCCTGCGCGTGTTCATCCATGTCGGCCTGGGCACCGTGGAAATGAACGGCAAGGGTTTTGCCCGCTTTGTCGAGATGGGCGATGTGGTCAAGGCAGGCCAGCCGCTCATCAGCTTCGACCGCGAGGCCATTAAGGCCGCTGGTCACGAGGACATCGTGACCGTCATCGTCTCCGAGCTCGATCGTCTTAAGAGCATCGACCATGTCGGCGAGTCTGGAACGCTTATCGGCGGCAACCCGCTCGTCAAGCTTGGCGACCCGCTGCTGGTAGCCAAGACCAAGTAGCCAGGCCCCGCGCCACACAGCCAAAAGGCACCTCGTCAAGCGCCCGCGACCATTTGGCCGCGGGCGCTTTTCGTTTGAAAAACCATCCCGCCAATGCCTTATCTGTATAGCCCAAATGAGACGAGCTGCTAGAATAACGAACTGTATGGATAACTATCATTCAACCGTTATGGGAGGATACGTGAACCGCACCAAAATCGCGCAGCTCTATGCCGATGCCGAGTCGCTCGGCGGCCAAACCGTCACCGTCGCCGGCTGGGTCAAGTCCGTCCGCGACATGAAGAACTTTGGCTTTGTTACGCTCAACGACGGCAGCTGCTTCCGCGACCTGCAGGTCGTCATGAACCGCGAGGCACTCGACAACTACGACGAGATCGCCCATCAAAACGTCTCGGCCGCACTCATTTGCACCGGCACCGTCAAGCTGACCCCCGATGCGCCCCAGCCTTTCGAGCTTTCTGCCACCTCCATCGAGGTCGAGGGCACGAGCGCCCCGGATTACCCGCTGCAGAAGAAGCGCGCAACCGTCGAGTTCCTGCGCACCCAGCAGCACCTGCGCCCGCGCACCAACCTGTTCCGCGCCGTGTTCCGCATCCGCTCTGTCGCGGCTGCCGCCATCCACCGCTTCTTCCAGGAGCAGGGCTTTGTCTACGTCAACACCCCCATCATCACCACGAGTGACTGCGAGGGCGCCGGCGAGATGTTCCGCGTGACCACGCTCGACCCCAAAAATCCGCCCCTCACCGAGTCCGGCGAGGTCGACTGGAGCCAGGACTTCTTTGGCAAGCATGCAAGCCTCACCGTGTCCGGCCAGCTCAATGCCGAGAACTTTGCCATGGCCTTTGGCGACGTGTACACCTTTGGCCCCACCTTCCGCGCCGAAAACTCCAACACCACGCGCCACGCCGCCGAGTTTTGGATGATCGAGCCCGAGATGGCCTTTGCCGACCTTAACGACTACATGGATAACGCTGAGGCCATGCTCAAGTATGTCCTCAAGGACGTCATGGCCACCTGCCCCGACGAGCTCAATATGCTCAACAAGTTTGTGGACAAGGGTCTGCTCGAACGCCTAGACCATGTCGCCAACTCCGACTTCGCCCGCGTTACCTACACCGAGGCCGTCGAGATCCTGGAGCAGGCCGTCGCCGCCGGTCACAAGTTTGACTACCCCGTGAGCTGGGGCATCGACCTGCAGACCGAGCACGAGCGCTTCCTGACCGAGGAGCACTTTAAGCGCCCGACCTTCGTAACCGACTACCCGGCCGAGATCAAGGCCTTCTACATGCGCATGAACGAGGACGGCAAGACCGTCGCCGCCGCCGACTGCCTGGTTCCCGGTATCGGCGAGATCATCGGTGGCTCCCAGCGCGAGGAGCGCCTGGATCTGCTCGAGGCCCGCATCAAGGACCTGGGCATGAATCCCGAGCAGTACAAGTACTACCTTGACCTGCGCCGCTACGGTTCCTGCAAGCACGCCGGCTACGGTCTGGGCTTCGAGCGCTTGGTCATGTATCTGACCGGCGTGGGCAACATCCGCGACGTCCTGCCGCACCCGCGCACCGTGGGCAACGCCGACTTCTAATCGTCGGACGCTAGCTCGCGTCGCCACACGCCAACGCTCATCGCACAAGCGCCTCTCGACATCGGTCGAGAGACGCTTTTTTTTCAACAGCATCCGTCAAGCTTTTGGCAAGTTTTTGATCAGTTGAGCAGGGCTGTTGAAAACTCGACCCGCCGTTTGCCGACGACTACCGACCGCCCAGAGCGCCCTGCGCCCCTGGGAAAGCCCCACGTCCTAGGCTCCATACCGTCGCCACCCAAAACGGAAAGGACGTGGGCACCATGACCGAAGCCGCTGTTGAAACCTACGACACCACGACTAGAGGTGCCGCCTCGATGGCAGCCTATCGCGCCGTTCGCATCCTGCAACTATTAAGCGAAAACACCGGCGAGGACAAGGCCATGCTTTCCGATGAGTTGATCCGGCGCCTCGCCCATCCCGACGACCCCGCCCGCATGCCCATCTCGGCGGCGCGGCGCAGCATCTACACCGCCATCTCCGCGCTTCGCCATGCCGGATACGAAATTGAGTACAAACGCGGCGTGGGCTACAAACTTCTTACCCGCCCGCTCACCGATGAAGAGATCATCCGGCTCCACGGTATGGTCATGCGCAACCGCTCCACGCCTATCGCTATCCGCAAGAGCATGGCGCAGCACTTAGTTGCCATGGCGAGCGCCGACGTTCGCGGCTACCTCGATACACCCGAACCCGCTCCAAGCGCAGGCAGCAAGGCTACCAAGGCAACACGCACGCCCATCAAGCGCATCGACACGTGCGAGCTCGTCGAGCAGGCCATCGACCACGGAACCACGGTGAGTTTTGATATTTCGAGCGTCACGACACGCGGCGAAACCGAAGCAGCACGGATGACACTCCGTCCCTTTGCCATCAGGCAGCGCGATGGCATCTCGTATCTGCTGGGAACGGTCTACGACGCCCGAGGCACCGACGATACGCTGCGCACCGTCGAGATAGCCCGTATGAGAAACGTCACCACACGTCTCCTCGACGGCAAGAAGCTCTTCGCCGCCCTGGACGAGGACGACGCCTCCTCCGCCGCATAAGACCCTCCGCCGCCCATTCGACTACCCGTACCGCCCATCCGATTCTGTATTAAAAAACCCGCCAGGCTGTTGTAAAAATGGACATCAGCGCTACTATAGTTCCACTTGCACTTTGTCCCAGTGCAGTGTTTCCAGCCATTTTTATACTGGGGGTAATGATATGAAGGACATCACCATCAGCCGCAGGAGCCTTCTGGTCTCCGCTGGCCTGCTCGCGCTCGCCCCGCTCGCCGGATGCGGCGGCAACTCTGGTTCCGGCTCTGCTGCCGCCGGTTCCGACTACACTATCGGCGTTCTGCAGCTCACCGAGCACTCCGCACTCGATGCCGCCAACGACGGCTTTGTCAAGGCCATCAAGGAGAGCGGCCTTAAGGTCAAGATCGACCAGAAGAACGCCCAGAACGACCAGTCCACGTGTAAGTCCATTGCTGACAAGTTTGTG
Organism: Collinsella sp.; assembly: GCA_036298225.1. Taxonomy (GTDB): domain Bacteria; phylum Actinomycetota; class Coriobacteriia; order Coriobacteriales; family Coriobacteriaceae; genus Collinsella. The sequence goes on along the minus strand of JAXJJM010000022.1, from coordinate 55,331 downwards.
GGCGACAACGTCAACCTGATTTATGCCATCGCCACGCCCGCCGCGCAGGCTGCCGCCGGCGCCACGGCCGATATCCCCATCGTGGGCTGCGCCATCACCGACTACGCCGCCTCCGGCCTGGTCCAGGACAACGACAAGCCCGGCACCAACGTCACGGGCGCTTCCGACCTCACCCCGGTCGCCGAGCAGCTCGAGATGATGCAGAAGGTCCTGCCCGACGTTAAAAAGGTCGGCCTGCTCTACTGCACCGCCGAGTCCAACTCCGACGTCCAGATCAAGGCCGCCAAGAAGGAGCTCGACAAGCTGGGCCTCGAGTACACCGATTTCACCGTCTCGAGCTCCAACGAGATTCAGTCCGTCGTCGAGTCTGCCGTGGGCAAGGTCGACGCGCTGTACTCCCCCACCGACAACACCATCGCCGCGGGCGCCTCGCAGGTGGGCCAGATCTGCAAGGAGAACAAGCTTCCCTTCGTGACTGGCGAGGAGGGCATGTGCATGGCCGGCGGCCTGTTCACCCTCTCCATCAATTACGAGGATCTGGGCTACGCCGCGGGCGAGATGGCCGTCAAGATTCTGAAGGGCGAGGCCAAGCCCGAAGACATGCCTATCAAGCACCTCTCGAGCAAGGACCTGGTCGTCGTCAAGAACGACGAGATGGCCGAGGCCCTGGGCATCGACCTTTCCGCTCTGGACGCGTAATGCTATACGCGGCATGCGTCTAGAGCCCGTGCTCGCGCTTTAGCTGCGTTATTCAATATCTGAGCCACAGGGGCGGGCGCTGTAGACCGGCGTCCGCCCTGCTTGTTTCAGGTAAAACAAAACGTCTGTCCGCAGCTCTTCTATGCATTGTTACCGCTATTATGGTGAATCACGTGTCCACCCTATCCTAGGAGGTATGAAGCATGCTCATTGCATTGCAGGGCGCCGTTTCGCAGGGCGTCCTCTGGGGCATTATGGTGCTTGGCGTGTTTATCACGTTCCGCCTGCTCGACATTCCCGATATGACCTGCGACGGCAGCTTTGCCCTCGGCGGCTGCGTCTGCGCTGTGCTCATCGTCAATAACAACGTCGACCCGCTGCTCGCCGTGCTGGCCGGTATGTGCGCCGGCGCCATCGCGGGTGCCGTCACGGGCATTTTGACCACCGTCTTCGAGATTCCCGCGATCCTCGCCGGAATCCTCACCCAGATCAGCCTGTGGTCCATCAACCTGCGCATCATGGGCAAGTCCAATACGCCCATTCTTGCCAAGGGCACCGTGTTCTCGGCCGTCAGCAATATGACCGGTCTGCCGCAGTCCACCGTTGCCATCATCTTGGGCATCCTGCTCGCCGTGGCTATCGTTGCCATCCTGTATTGGTTCTTTGGCACCGAGATCGGCTCGGCGCTGCGCGCCACCGGCAACAACGAGTACATGATCCGCGCCCTGGGCGTCAACACCAACTCCACCAAGATGATCGCCCTCGTGCTCTCCAACGCCCTCATCGGCCTTTCGGGCGCGCTCATCTGCCAGAGCCAAAAGTATGCCGACATTGGTATGGGCACCGGTGCCATCGTTATCGGTCTTGCCGCCATTGTTATCGGCGAGGTGCTCGGCCGTCTGCTGTCCGGCGGCCTCACGCAGTTTAGCGTCCGTCTTGCCTCCGCCGTCTTTGGCTCCGTGGTGTACTTCCTTATCCGCGCCATCGTGCTGCAGTTGGGCATGGACGCCAACGACATGAAGCTGCTCTCCGCCGTGATTGTCGCTGTGGCCCTGTGCGTGCCCGTGGTTTGGGAGCGCTATAAGCTCCGCAGCTCCTACACGAAGGGGGATGAGGCAGATGCTTAAGCTCTCGCATGTCAAGAAGACCTTTAACAAGGGCACCGTCACCGAGAAGCGCGCGCTCACCGGCGTCGACCTCACCTTGAATGACGGCGACTTTGTAACCGTGATCGGCGGCAACGGCGCCGGCAAGTCCACGCTGCTCAACATGATCGCCGGCGTGTACCCGCTCGATTCGGGCGTTATTGAGCTCGACGGCACCGACATCTCGCGCCTGAGCGAGTCGCAGCGCGCCAAGTACCTGGGCCGCGTGTTTCAGGACCCCATGCGCGGTACCGCTGCCGACATGCAGATTGCCGAGAACTTGGCCCTCGCCAAGCGTCGCGGCCAGCGTCGCGGCCTTTCGTGGGGCGTCACCAAGGCCGAGAAAGATGAGTACGTTGAGTTGCTCAAGCGCCTGGACCTTGGTCTGGACACGCGTCTCAACGCCAAGGTCGGCCTGCTCTCGGGTGGCCAGCGCCAGGCACTCACCCTGCTGATGGCCACGCTCACCAGGCCGCGCCTGCTGCTGCTCGACGAGCACACCGCGGCCCTCGACCCCAAGACGGCCTCTAAGGTGCTTAACCTGACCGAGGAGATCGTCGACGAGAACCACCTGACCACGCTCATGGTCACGCACAACATGAACGACGCCATCCGTCTGGGCAACCGTCTGATCATGATGCACGAGGGCCATGTGATCTACGACGTGGCGGGCGATGAGAAGAAGTCGCTCACCGTGGCCGACCTGCTGCAGAAATTCGAGGAGGTCTCGGGCGGCGAGCTCGCCAACGACCGCATGCTGCTAAGCTAAACCTACCAAAAAGGGACAGGTTTATTTTGGCAGGTTTTATCTGCGCAAACGTCAAAACCGCCGCTAAGGGACAAGCGCCCTTGCGGCGGTTTTCGCATATTATGTCGATAATCCGATATTCAACCAGACATTCTGGCTAAGGACTAAGGAAACTGCCATGAAAAGACCTCTTCCCCGTCTTGCTTGACCGCCGCACTCCTTACCGGCGTGCTCGCCGGCGCCCCAGCTTACGCCACCGCGACCGCCCCATCTCAAGTTATCGGCCCGTCCGATGTGATCGGACGGGCTTTTTGGTGGGTATCATGGTTGAATGATCATTAGGAGGTTTTCCCTACATGGAATTGTTTGAGCCGATTCTTCATTTCTTTGAGCAACGGTGGGTCCACAACATCATCTGGGCCGGCATCTTGGCAATAGGCACGGCAATCGCCACCAAAGTCGTTTCCAAGACGCTGCGCCACCTACTCAACCGCGACGATAACCCGCTTCCAGCATCGAGCATCTTCATCAACATCGCTCGCGCCGTCATCTGGATGATCGGCGGCAGCTTTATCCTCGACAACTGCTTTGGCATTAACGCAAACGCGCTCGTCGCCGCTCTTGGCGTCGGCGGCATCGCCATCTCCCTGGGCTTTCAGGACACGCTCTCAAACCTTATCGGCGGCATGCAGGTGACCTTTATGGGCATCATCAAGCCTGGCGACAACATCGAGGTCGGTGGTGTATCAGGCGTGGTCCAGGACATCACCTGGCGCCACACGACCATCGAAGATGCCTGCGGGCAGACTATCATCGTCCCCAACTCCAACATCTCCAAGAACACGCTCGTGCATTTGATGCCCTTTGGGCGCGTAGCCGTCCCCGTCGCGGTGAAAGACCCCTCAAAATGGGCTTCGCTCGACGCACTGGCAGACGAGCTGACCAGCGCCACTAAAACGGCCGTCTCGCCCATCTCGGGTTTTGACAAGGAGCCGTATGTGCTCTTTAGCGAGATCGGCGACTTTGGCATTAAGGGCAAGATCATCTTTATCGTCAGCGACGACAGCACTACTTTCACGGCAGCCGACGCCTGCATCCGCGCCATCGCCCCCATCATCGCCTAAACCACCACAAAGGGGACGGGCACCTTTGTGGTGGTTTCGCATCGTGGTACCATGGTTCATATCGTTGTTTAAACGACTAAGGGAGTAGACACCATGGAAGAGGCCTATCGTCAAGCACGCAAGCGCGGCGAGCAAGGACGTCGACGCGCCATTAGTCAAAGCGAGCATCCGTACCTCACGGACCTCGATAGCTTGGTCGCCCAGCTCCCCTTAGGTCAGCGAGAGAGCGTCGGCCTAAGGGACATTCCGCTCGAAATGGTCGTCGGTACGGTTACTAAAGGCCGTCAGTCCGCCTTTTCATGCAACTTTATGCCCTTGCTGCCGTTTAGCACCGAGTTCGCCCGCAAGTGGTCCAACCTCTACGACATCCAGGTGACCGAGGGCTATCGCGATCCCGTCATCGTCACCGAGTTCATGCATCGGTTTTACGTCCAAGAGGGCAACAAGCGCGTCAGTGTCCTCAAATTCCTGGACGCCCCGACGGTTTCGGCCAAGGTCACCCGTCTCTACCCCGGCACATGGGATTCCGTCGAAAGCCGCCTGTACGTTGAGTTCTGCGCGTTTTGGCGCGTCTGCCCCCTATACGAGATCGAGTTCTCACGCGAGGGAAGCTACGAGACGCTCGCCAAGATGCTCGGTCAGGACCTTATCGAAAAATGGCCGCAGAAAAAGGTCGACTACCTGCGCCACACCTTCTTACTCTTTAAGCGCGCCTACCTTCGCGCGGGCGGCGACCACCTGGACATTACGCCCGCCGACGCCATGCTCGTCTACCTCAATGTGTACAACCAGGACCGCCTGCTGGATACACCGACGGATATCGTCGTAAACCGCCTGTGCAAGATCTGGCGCGAGCTGGTCATTGCCGGCAAAAATAACGAGGACAAGGTAGATCTTGTCGAAGCACCGAGCGTCGATGAGGAGGAGTCGCCCGCCAAGTCCACCTCCGGCGTGCTCAGCTTCTTTATGGGCAAGACCGTCTATTCGGCGGCCAACCCCCTGCGCATCGCCTTTATCCATGAGTTCCCCTGTGCGACGTCGAGCTGGGACAGCCTGCACGACCAAGGGCGTCAGTATCTCGATGAGCACTTTGGCGGTATCGTGCGCACCGAGGCGTTCGAGGACTGCCATGATCCGGACGCGTTCTACGCCGCCGTGGAAACGGCTGTCAAACATGGAGCAAACGTCATCTTCTCGACCTCGCACCGCCTGATGGAATACACGCTCAGGGCTGCCGTTGAGTATCCCCGGGTTCGGTTCCTCAACTGCTCTATCGGTCTTCCCCATCAAAGCGTCCGTTCGTACTTTGGCAAGATGTACGAGGCCAAGTTCCTCCTGGGCGCCCTTGCCGCCAGCATGGCGGACAACCACCGCATCGGTTACCACGCGTCGGTCTTTGCCTCGGGCGCACTCAGCGAAATCAATGCCTTTGCGATTGGCGCCTCGCTGCTCGACCCCCGTGCGCAAATTATCCTGACCTGGGGCGATGTGCCTGCCGGTGGCCTTGCCGAGGCCATGTGCCGCGAAGGCGTGAGCGTCATGACCGGCGCCGACATGTCAAAGTCACTCGAAGATCCCACGGCCTACGGACTTCACCGCCTGATCGATGGCAAGGTTGCCGGCATTGCCATGCCGGTGTGGAACTGGGGCCGATATTACGAGCTTATCGTGCGAAGTCTGCTGCATGGCACCTGGGACGAGACCAGTGACGACAGCCGGGTCCGCGCCGTCAACTACTGGTATGGCATGAGCTCGGGCGTTATCGATATTCGCTACGCTCCGGGCCTGCCCTATCAGACGCGCAAGCTTGTTCAGCTACTCCGCAATGGCATCGTCGAGGGCTCCATCAATCCATTTGGCGGCGAGCTCCATAGCCAAGACGGCGTGGTGCAGATCGAGGGCTTTCCCCCACTGCCGAGCACTCAAATCGTCGAGATGGACTGGTTGGCCGACAACGTGGTGGGCACCATTCCGCAGCCCAACGATGAGCCGAAGGTCCACGCCCTATGAAAATCCTTGCCATAGCCGATACCGAAGAACGATGCCTATGGGAGTGCTTTCGCAAGGAACGCTTTGAGGGTGTCGACCTGATTTTGTCCGCTGGCGATCTGGACCCGGATTATCTTGAGTTTTTGGTCACCGTCATCAACAAACCGCTCATCTACGTTCGCGGCAATCACGATGACCGCTACGCGCGTCATGCACCAGGCGGCTGTATCTGTATCGAAGACTCCGTTTACGTGTATCGCGGCGTCCGCATTGCGGGGCTTGGCGGCTCCATGCGCTACCGAGATGGCGCCAACATGTACACCGAGCGCGAGATGGCCAAGCGCGTGCGCAAGCTGTCACGCAAAGTGAGGATGGTCGGCGGCTGCGACATCCTGCTGACCCATGCGCCCGCCGCCGGCATGGGCGATCTGGACGATCTGCCACATCGAGGATTTGAATGCTTTAACACAGCGCTCGAATCCTGGAATCCCGACTACATGGTGCACGGGCATGTACACCAAAGCTACGGCTACGATTTTCAGCGCGAGCGGCAGCATGTGTGTGGAACGACGATCATCAACGCCTGCGGCTATACGCAGTTTGAGCTCGATCAGACGCGCTACCCCATCCGTGGCTGGCAGGCAGCCTGGCTCAATTCGCAAACCATGCGCCGCGAGCTCAAACGCCACGATGCCATCGAGTCCTCAACAGCCAGAACACCCTGGTAACCACCACAAAGGGGACACCGTCCCCTTTGTGGTGCTTTTGACGCGATAGCAAGAAACCCGGTCCTGCACAAGGCAGAACCGGGTTTCTTTAGCAATGCTTGCTTTGATCAGGCAGTAACTAGCAGTTACTCAGCCAGGAAGTCACGCTGGACAGCGGGATCGACCTTGACGCCAGGGCCCATGGTGGAAGACACGGAGATGGACTTGACGTACTTGCCCTTAGCAGAAGAGGGCTTGACGCGCAGGATCTCGGTGTACAGGGCAGCGTAGTTCTCAACGAGCTGCTGCTCAGAGAAGGACTTCTTGCCCAGGGGCACGTGGCAGATGCCGTAGCGGTCGGCGCGGTACTCAACGCGGCCAGCCTTGAGCTCGGAGACCATCTTGGCAACGTCCATGGTCACGGTGCCGAGCTTGGGGTTCGGCATGAGGCCACGGGGACCAAGGATCTTACCGATGCGGCCAACCTTGGCCATCATGTTCGGCGTAGCGATAGCGGCGTCGAAGTTGATCTCGCCCTTCTGAATCTGGGCGACGAGCTCGTCGGAACCGATGATGTCGGCGCCGGCAGCCTCGGCCTCGCGGGCCTTCTCGCCCTCGGCGAAGACGGCAACACGAACGGTCTTGCCGGTGCCGTGGGGCAGGGAGATGGAACCACGGATGTTCTGGTCAGCCTTACGAGTATCGATGCCCAAACGGAAGTGGGCCTCGACGGTCTCGTCGAACTTGGCGGTGTCGAGCTCCTTGAGGAGCTTGGCAGCCTGAAGGGGGGTGTAGAGCGTCGCGCGGTCGATCTTCTCGGCAGCAGCGTTATAGCTCTTACCATGCTTAGCCATGTGTATTACCTCCTGTGGTTAAACGGGCGTGAGCCCTCCCACATCGTATCGTGTGCCCTATTGCACACATTTAACGGGCGCCCCGGTCGGAGCACCCGTCGTTACCATAAGAAATCGCTACTCAGCGATGGTGACGCCCATGGAACGGGCGGTACCGGCGATGATCTTCTTGGCGGCGTCAATGTCGTTGGCATTGAGGTCCGGCATCTTGATCTCGGCGATCTTGGTGAGCTGCTCCTGGGAGAGCTGACCAACCTTGTCGGCCTGGGGCTTAGCGGAACCAGACTTGAGGTTCAGCTCCTTCTTGATGAGGTGAGCCGCCGGCGGGGTCTTGGTGATGAAGGAGAAGGACTTATCCTCGTAGACAGTGATCTCAACGGGGATGATGTCGCCCTTCTTGTCCTGCGTCTCGGCGTTAAAGGCCTGGCAGAACTGCATGATGTTCACGCCAGCAGCGCCCAGGGCGGGGCCGACGGGAGGAGCGGGGTTTGCTGCACCAGCAGGAATCTGGAGCTTAATGACGTTGGCAACCTTCTTCTCAGCCATGGTCATTCCTTTCGAATCACGAGTGTGAAGTACTTGCTATATCGTAAGCACGCACGTGTTAGAAGCACTCCTGAGATGAGCAGTCACAGAAGAAGCACGCTCGCGCGAACGGACGAAAACTTAAGCGATGACAGCGACCTGGTTAAAGTCGAGCTCGACCGGCGTCTCGCGGCCAAAGATCATCAGCGTGACCTTGAGCTTGCCAGCCTCGGTGTTAACCTCGGAGACCTTGCCATCAAAGTCGGTAAGCGGGCCATCGGTGACGCGGACGGACGTGCCGACCTGAATATCAACCGAGGTGCGCTTGGGCGAATCGCCCTTACCGGGACGACGAGTCATCTTGTTGTACTCGTCGCGGGAAAGCGGAGCGGGCTTGCCGTTGCCGCCTAGGAAACCGGTGACGCCGGGCGTGTTGCGAACACACGTCCAAGCATCGTCATCCATCTCCATGCGGACCAGGACATAACCCGGGAAAATCTTGGAATCCTTGGTCTCGCGCTTGCCACCCTCTTTAATCTCGGTGACGCGCTCCATAGGAATCTCGATATCAAAGATACGGTCCTGCATGCCCATGGTCTCGATACGATGCTCGAGATCGGACTTTACGCGGTTCTCGTATCCGGAGTAAGTGTGAACGACGTACCAACGCTTAGACATGGTTTAGCCCCTCAATCCAGAGAACAGAGCAAGAGCCTCGCCAAAGCCAGCATCGAGCAGAGCGATGACGACGCCGACGACGACCAGAGAAGCGCAAACGACGACCGAGTAGTTCACGAGCTCCTTCTTATCGGGCCACGTGACACGCTTCATCTCGGACTTGACCGAAGCGAAATACTTCTTGGTGCGGGCGAAGAAACCAGGCTTCTCGTTCTTCTTGGACTTCGCAGCCTTCTCGTTCTTCTTGGCAACGGCCTTCTTGGCCTCAACCTTGGAGTTGGCGGCAGCTTTGTTGGCAGGTGCCGGCTGCTGAGCCTTCTTCTTGTTCTTCTTGTTGGCCATTTGGGTTACCTCCGCGCAATGCGCTTATACATGAGTAAACCGTAAGCCCCCAAGTGGGAGCTTACGGAATAATGACTGGCACGCCAGGAAGGACTCGAACCCTCAACACTCGGTTTTGGAGACCGATGCTCTACCAATTGAACTACTGGCGTATGTGACTAGAGACTAGCGAGTCTCTTTGTGCAGCGTGTGGTGACGGCACCAGGGGCAATACTTCTTGATCTCCATACGATCAGGCATGGTCGACTTGTTCTTGGTGGTCGTATAGTTGCGGCGCTTGCACTCAGTGCACGCAAGAGTAACTAGAGTACGCATGTATCCTGAACCTTTCATTTCCGCCCCGTACGGGCACGAGTTGTTACTTTATCAGCTCCACGTAAGTGCTGTCAATGAAAACCTCGAGTCAATTGGTTCTCGGTGGATCCATTCATATTTGGAACACATCAATGAAGCCATCGAGATCTAATCGACGGTGCATCCAGGACCATTATCGATCCTCTCGACACCAGCAACGGCTCAATATCCATTGCAGAAAAGAACCCGGCACCCATATAAGTGCCGGGTTCTCTAAGTCAGCTATATCAAAGAGCTAATTTACTCAATGATCGTGGAGACGATGCCCGAACCGACGGTGTGGCCACCCTCGCGGATAGCGAAGCGCAGGCCCTCCTCCATGGCGATCGGGTGGATGAGGTCGCCCTCGATGGTGATGTGGTCACCAGGCATAGCCATCTCGGTGCCCTCGGGGAGCTTGACCGTACCGGTAACGTCGGTGGTACGGAAGTAGAACTGAGGACGATAACCATCGAAGAACGGGGTGTGACGGCCGCCCTCCTCCTTGGTCAGAACGTAGATCTCGCCGGTGAACTTGGTGTGCGGGGTAACCGAACCGGGCTTGCAGAGAACCTGGCCGCGCTCGATGTCCTCACGCTTGATGCCGCGGAGCAGCAGACCGACGTTGTCGCCAGCCTCGCAGAAGTCCATGGACTTACGGAACATCTCGATACCGGTAACGACGGTGTTCTGGGTATCCTTGATGCCGACGATCTCGACGGGCTCGTTGAGCTTGAGCTCACCGCGCTCGACACGGCCAGTAGCAACGGTACCACGGCCGGAGATGGTCATAACGTCCTCAACGGCCATCAGGAACGGGAGGTCGTTGTTACGAGCAGGCGTCGGGATGTACTCGTCGACGGCCTTCATGAGCTCGCGAATGGCGTCCATCCACTTGGCGTCGCCCTCGAGAGCGCCCAGAGCGGAGCCACGGATGACGGGGATGTCGTCGCCGGGGAAATCGTACTCGGAGAGGAGCTCACGGGTCTCCATCTCGACGAGGTCGATGAGCTCGTCATCGTCGACCATGTCGCACTTGTTCAGGAAGACGACGATGTAGGGAACGCCGACCTGACGGGCGAGCAGGATGTGCTCGCGGGTCTGAGCCATGGGGCCGTCGGTAGCAGCGATGACCAGGATAGCGCCGTCCATCTGAGCAGCGCCGGAGATCATGTTCTTGACGTAGTCAGCGTGGCCCGGGCAGTCAACGTGAGCGTAGTGACGGGCAGCGGTCTCGTACTCAACGTGGGAGACGGAAATCGTAATGCCGCGCTCGCGCTCCTCGGGAGCCTTGTCGATGTTCTCGAACGCAGTGAAGTCAGCCTTGCAGCCCTCGGTCTCGGAGAGAACCTTGGTGATGGCAGCGGTCAGCGTGGTCTTGCCGTGGTCGACGTGACCAATGGTGCCGATGTTAACATGCGGCTTAGTGCGCTCAAACTTCTCTTTGGCCATAAAGCCCTCCTCTTAACAGGTCGTCCCCGGACGGGACTTTGCCTTTATACCATAGTGGCCTCTCAACATACTATTGAGAAGCCACCGTGTTACCTATGGTAGCGGTGACTGGATTCGAACCAGTGACGCCACGGGTATGAACCGTGTGCTCTAACCAACTGAGCTACACCGCCGGATGGAGCCTGCAACCAGACTTGAACTGGTGACCTCTTCGTTACCAACGAAGTGCTCTACCGACTGAGCTATACAGGCACTTGACGGGTGGGAGCTATAGGATTCGAACCTATGTAGGCAGAGCCAACGGGTTTACAGCCCGTCCCCATTAACCACTCGGGCAAACTCCCAATCGTTCAAGTATCCGCAGGTCCTTTGGTCTTTTGGACCGCCGCCCCCGCGAACGAAGAAGATAATACGATGCCACCTTGGGGGCTGTCAACGAAAACCTCTAGATACACGGTGCCGGGCGTATCTATATAGCCGTGACCTGCGGTTTTATTGAGTTTGGATATGAAGGACAGTGGTTTTGGATACTGAGGTGACGTTTCCCAAGGTAACACTTTGCTGTAGTGGAGTACACCTTCAGTATCGAACTTCGATACCAGCTTATTTGCACCTATATATAGGTCGAGATCGGGCTTCCACGCCACGATCGAGCGTGGATTATCTCCCACTTTTAGCGCGGCTCTAAGGCCAAAGTGGCAGATTATCCACGTTCATTCTCCAGGCGAGAGAACTGTAAAGCCGCAACTACTCGGGCCAGGCCAAAGTAGACCCATAGAGCGGCTCCCCCTTGGTGCAGGGGTAGCGACTCAAGTAACACGACGATAGCAAGTCGAAAAAATAAGTCATGGCGTATTTCGAATAAACGCCGAGTCGGTCAATTCCGTTTCCCGCATTACCAAGACGATATACACGGTCAAAAGACCTCGATTTGTCATCGTTGCTAAACGCAGTAATTAGAATCTTCCTGCCCGAACGGCAATCAAGATACTCACGCGCCTGTGACGCAAATAGCCCGGAGACCGATACGAGAATTATCAATGACTGCGAAGCGTCTCCCATGTTTTTCAATTCCGCGACGTTAGCCCCAGCAACTATGCGAACTATCTTGCCCGCATAAAACATTTCCTGCTGAAATCGTACGAGATTGGCGCTCACATTATTGGTGCACCAGATTTCAACGTTTTTATGGCCATCAATTTCGTCGACAAGATGCTTAATAGCGATATCGGACACGCCGCTTTCAACCTCAGCGAACATCTCGATCATGCGAACGTCGAGCTCTGCCCTGTACTCCTCGTAGCCAAATTCCTCCTCTCGATGGCTTAAGTCGCTTGGAAAGACTGACTGAGTAAATGATTCTTTCAAATCGCTAAGAGACTGGTAGCCCAATCGATTGCAGAAACGACGAACAGCGGAACGGGTCACGAATGCATCGCGGGTTATTGCGGCAACATTGATTTCGCTCGAACGCCTAATGTGAGCGATGAGATATCGAGCGATGGCGGCATCGTTTGACCCAAACTCGCTGTTGATGATGGAGCTAATGCGATTGAGCACATCGAAGTCATTGATATTCACGTGATCCCTCTTTCCGCTCTCCTCGAAATCATGATTCATTTATTGAATCAAACAGCTTTGGTCGTTCTCCTATGATTCAAATCAGTTGACGTCATCTTAATCATAATTCCGCCACACGTATCCACCGTGTTGAATGATGGAAAGGGGATTCATGGGCAACGTGAACAACATGCCGTTTCTCTGGGGTTCCGCCACGGCGTCTTATCAGTGCGAGGGTGCCTGGAACGAAGACGGCAAAGGCCTTGGTGAGTGGGATTTCTTTAGCCACACAAGCAATAAGAACATCAACCATGTTGACGGTGATGTATCTTGCGACTTCTACCATCGCTATGAAGAAGATATCCGCATGATGAAAGAAGGCGGACAAAACACCTATCGCTTCTCTCTTTCATGGAGTCGAATCATCCCCACCGGTATCGGCAAAGTGAATGAAGAGGGTATCGATTTTTATAATCGGGTCATTGATTGCTGCCTCGAAAATGGCATAGAGCCCAACGTTACGCTGTTCCATTACGATCTGCCATTCACGCTTGCTTGCAAAGGCGGATGGCTGAACAACGACATGGCAGAGTGGTTCTGCAAATACGCCAAGATTTGCTTTGAGCGCTTTGGAGACCGCGTCAAAATCTGGGCTACCGTTAACGAGCCGCATTTCTACAGCTACTGCGTAAACATGTTGGGCAACTATCCCCCCAATCGATCGCTCGATGTTCAGTCGTACATGCAGTTTCAGTACAACCTGATGCGCGCAAGCGCACTCGCAGTCCGAGCATATCGTCAAATGGGCTACGACGGCATCATCGGCGCCGTCCACGATGGCGGCGTTGTCGAACTCGACCCGGCAACCGAACACCCCGATGACGTATTTCGATACGCAGACTTTTTCGCCAATCGCATGATTCTGGCACCAGCGCTTCAGGGTCAACTGCCGCCAGAAATGGACGAAATCCTTGAAAAACTTGGCGTCTCGCTCTATCGATCCCCAAATGACGTAGAAGAATTCAGCGACGGTAAAGTCGATTTTATTGGACTCAACGTGTATTGCCGAGAGTATGTAACCGACTGGCACGGTGGAGAGCTTGCCGTTTCGGCGAACAATAAGGGCGGTTCGAGCAAAAAGGTCGAAGGAAAATGCATTGCGCCCTTGTTTGAAAGCGCCCGCGACAGCAATGTTCCCCGCAATAAATGGGGCCGCGAAATACTCCCAAGTTGCATGTATTCAACCATCATGGATGTCCACGAGCGCTATGACGCGCCCCGCATCTTTATTACGGAAAACGGACATGGCGCCTATGAGCAACCAGACGCAGACGGAATGATCCACGATGATGACCGCATCGAGCTTCTGGGCCAGTTCATCGAGCACATGATGAGGGCTAAGCGCGACGGCGCGCGCGTTGAGGGCTACTACCTCTGGTCGACGATGGATCTGTATAGCTGGATCAACGGCTACGAAAAACGATACGGACTTGTCCATATCGACTTCGAGAACAATCTGGAGCGCACCCCCAAAAAGAGCTGGTATTGGTACCGAGACCTTATCTCGAAGTATCAGGAGCAGGAAGGTTAGGAGAAAGAGATGAAATATCAGGCAATGTCCGAAACAGTCCTAAAGGCTGTTGGCGGCAAAGAGAACATTACATCGGTAACTCATTGTGCGACGCGCCTTCGCATCGACGCACGAGACACCTCGATCATCGATCTCCAGCTCGCCAAATCGGCCGACCAGACGCTCGGGGCAGTAGTCAGCGGTGGCCAGCTTCAGGTGATCATCGGCCCCAACGTCACCGAGGCTTACAACGACTTCCTCGACTTCGCGGGAATCGAAGTCGGCGGTGGCACGGTTGCCGACGATGCCCAAACCGCCAAAGACCTTGCAGAAGGCATTAAAAGCGGTAACACCGCCATGGGCTTGATTGAGAAATTCGGGAACGTCTCTGCACAGGTATTCATGCCCATCGTCCCGGCGCTCATCGTTGGCGGACTCATTCTTTCGATCAAGAATCTCCTGGTCAATTATTGTGGATTGAGCACCGATAGCGGAACCGCCCAGGTTCTGCTGGCGATCTTCAGCGCCTCATTTAGCTTCCTGCCCGTTTACCTCGGCTATCAGCTCGCCGCCGTCATGAAGATGCAGCCTATCATGGGCGCACTGCTGGGCGCAATCATGATTAGCTCGTCTATTAGCGGTGCTGAGGGTCTCGACTTTCTTGGCATCCCCATCCCGACGAATGACTACTCGAGCACGGTGGTGCCAATCGTACTGGGCGTTGTGTTCATGTACTTTGTTGATCGCGGTCTTCAGAAAATCATCCCCGACATTACCAAACTGTTCTTGAAGCCGCTGCTCACCATGTTCATCGTCGTGCCTGTTGAGCTGATTATCCTCGGCCCCGCCGGCAGCATGATGGGCTACGCGCTGAGTGATGCCGCCACGTGGCTCATGGATAACGTGGCATTTATCGCTACTCCAATCCTTGCAGCCCTTAACCCCTATTTTGTCATGCTCGGTCTTGATAAGGCCTACATCGCGATCGAAGTTACGAGCTTGGCGCAGCTCGGCTGGGCGCCCATCATCTTTGGCTTCATCTCAAACCTCTGCATTGGCGGCACGAGTCTCGCCTTGGCAACTGCAATGAAAGGCAACAAGGAGAAGAGAGGTATGGTCACCACGGTTGCCGTCACCGCACTCTGTGGCGTAACTGAGCCCGCATTTTACGGCTGCCTCATCGAGCGTCCCCGCCTGCTTGTCGGCACGGCAATCGGCGCCCTCTGCGCGGGACTCCCTGCAGGTATCTTCGTCCTGAAGGAGTATGTTGCGGGAGCATGCCCCGGTCTTCTTTCTGCGCTGATCTTTATCGCTCCCGATGGATCCATGGGCAACTTCGTACTGGCGTGCGTTGTCGCCGTCATCGCCATCGTCGTCTCGTTCATCGCTGCACGCGTGATCATCAAGAAGAATCCCAACTATATTGAGTAGATGCCCGCTGCTTGCATTGGGGACATCCTCGGCAGACCATTAGCAAGAACCCAAGAAGTCCCTTAGGAGCTCGATTAATCCATTCGGATTCCTCAGGCACAAACGACCCCGATTCCACAATGAAATCGGGGTCGTCGTTTCTAAAGCCTTCGATAGACAATCGGTGTTTACCTTAGCTCCCTATCCAAGTTAATTATCCACGCTCGTTCTCCGGTCGGAAGATTTTCTTCGCTCGCGTGTCCAGAAATCCACGCTCGAGCAGAACATCCAGGTCCGCACCCGCCCTTGTCTCGATCTGTAACAGCAAGAGGCCTATTCCGCTTCTACATGTTACAGATCAAGATATTCCTAAAACACCCTAAGTTTCATCTCAATCTGTAACAGTTAGATGCCAAATATCGGTCTTGGTGTTACAGATTTAGACAAACTGGAGGACGAGACAAACCAAAAACGGGATGGGCGCTAACCTGATGGCGCGCCACCTAAATAGAAACGGGCTCTGTCCCATATAGAGACAGAGCCCGAAACTCTCATGGAGCCAGTGACAGGAATCGAACCTGCAACCCACTGATTACAAATCAGTTGCGCTACCGTTGCGCCACACTGGCACACTTGGCGCTTTCGCGCGAAGCCTGTTAAGAATAAAGGAATTACGGACGGGGCGCAACAGGCCACACGGCGTTATACAAATATGCAAAATCCAGCAACAACAGGTACCAGGCCCGTTCATTTCTGTCGGTTCGCCCTCAATCTCAAAACCATTCGTCAGAACGAATAGTTTTAATTACAATTGCTATATATAAAACTATTCGTTTTGACGAAGGGTTTCGTGATGCTTACTACCAAGGAAGCCGCCGAGCTGCTCGGCATCACTCCGCGCAGGGTGCAGGAGCTCATAAAAAACGGAGCACTTGATGCCCGCAAGGCTTCTGGTGTATGGCTCATCGACAAAGACAGCGTCGACACGCGACTCCGTTCCGTGACCAAAACGGGGGGACGTCCCCGCCGCGGCCACGGTAAGAGCGAGATCGCGTTCACCCTCATGAATCGCACGCACGAAGTCGCTCAGCTGGTCTACAGCACATCGCGAAAAGACTTTACCCATATCGGCGCCGACATCGATTACGCCCACGCCCCTATTGGAGTATTTGGCCCTAATAGCCCCATATCGCTCGACTCTTTCCGCACTTGGTGGCGTGGCCGCGGTATCCCGCTCGCACGCATTGGGCTAGCCTCCCTGCTTGCAGAAGCCGCAGTTGATGTTCCCGATGAACTCGTACAGCGAAATCTTGGCCTCTCCTTATCCGACCAGTATTGGATTAGGCCCCAAGACTCCGGTCTCGCGTGGAAAGATATCAATTTCTTCAATAATGCTTTTGATGACGTCTCGCTAACCATTGCACCCTTCGCCCCAGAGGGCAAGGCAGCTGCTGCCAAGCCCGACAACACCTCGGACGGCAATCTTCAAAAGTACTGGACATGCGAGGGTGACCGTCGAATCCTCCACAAGGCAGGTGCGCATCTAAACCAGGAACCCTATAACGAGATGGTGGCGACCGCACTCCACCGTCGCATCCTAAACGCCTGCGATTATGTGCCTTACTCGCTCGAAGGCGCGGGTACTTCCGCCTTGAGCACATGCAATGTCTTCTTAACTGACGAAGAAGAATATGTCCCTGCGTTCTATGTAAACCAGCATGCAAATGCAGACGAGCGACTAACCGATTACGAACGGTATGTAGCAAACTGCGAAGAGCTTGGAGCGACAGATATAAAAGACGCCCTTGACCGCATGATCGTGTGCGACGACATCATCGCCAACTATGACCGCCATTGGCGTAACTTTGGCCTTGTGCGAAACGTAAACACGCTAGCCTGCAGACCAGCCCCCATCTTCGATTCGGGCTCATCACTCTGGTGCAACATATCACTAGAAGAGCTTAGGGCGGGAGGGCACAGTTTTACCAGCGCACAATTTCATTCAAGCCCCGCCAAACAAATGTTGCTCGTCGAGGACATGGGCTGGTTTGACGGCGACAAACTCGAAGGCTTCGTTGACGAGGCAATCGAGATTCTGTCCAGAAACGACGCGCTCACGGCAAGGCTGCCATATCTAAAAGAGGCGCTTACATGGCGCCTCCGTAGAATGATCGACATCGCTGAATGGAGTTAGCGAGACAGCGTCGCGCCGTCAGCTCCCCTACCGTCCGCGCAGGGCCTTGAGCTTGGCCAGGGCATCGGGGCTCAGGCGGCTGCCCAGGGTCATCTTGATCTGCGGAGCTTCCTCTGCCTCGTGAACGTCGTTATCGATCTGTTTGATCTCGTCCACCAGCATACGGCTCGAGATGCGCGTAACGCCCTTGCCCATGACGACGGCCTGGATCGTGCCGTCACTCGATACCACGGAGCACGCGCGGCCTTCCTCGCGTGCCTCGATACAGAGCTTCTGCACCACGGTATCGGCAGAGACGCCCGTCGGCGAAAACTCGATGCGCACGCCACGGGCCGGCAGATTGGGGCGCTCGCTGGAGATATTGCCCGCGCCGTCAAACACGATTACGGCCTCGTAGCGGCCTTGGGCAAACGCGGCAACGTCGTTGATGAGGGCAGTGCGCGCCATATCGTGAACGTCGCTGGAATACGGATCGTCGGAATGGTCGTACACGAGCTTTTCGTAGCGCGGCGTGCAGTGGATCACGTTGTAACCGTCGACCACCAGCAGCTCGGGCTTGTTGGAGTGCACCGTCGAGACTGGGTCGGCGATAGCCTGCGCAAACGCATTGCCGCCCACGCCATAGGTCGCAGCCGAAACAATCGGCTTGGCCGAGCCCTCGCCAAAGCGCTTGGCCTTGGACTTGGCGCGGTTCTTCTTGGACATGCGCTACTCCTCCCCCATGAGCTCGCCGGCATTGCGGCGCAGCCACTCAAAGCACAGCGCCGTTGTCGCCTGGGCAACATTGAGGCTCTCAGTCATGCCGCGCTGGGGAAGCTTGGTCAAAAAGTCGCATTTCTCAAGCACCAGGCGCGAGATGCCGTCGCCCTCGGAGCCCATGACGAGCGCCACGCGGCCCTCGAAGGGAGCATCCCAGCAGCTGCCCTCGGCGTGCTCGGAGGCACCGCCCACCCAAAAGCCAGCGGCCTTGAGGTCATCGAGCGCACGGGCGATATTGGGAACCTGTGCGATAGGCAGGTGCATGACAGCACCGGCAGAAGTCTTGTAGCTGCCAACGGTCACGCCGGCGGCGCGCTTGTTGGCAATGATGACGCCCGCCGCGCCCACGACCTCGGCAGAGCGCACAATGGCACCAAAGTTACCGTCGTCGGTCACATGATCGAGCACGACGACGAGTGCCGGTCCGTCACCCGCGCGGCCGAGGATGTCGGCGACGTCGGCATAGGGGAAGTTGCCAACCTCGAGCGCAATACCCTGGTGAGCGCCATGGCTCGACAGCGCATCGAGCTGCGCGCGCGGCACATACTTAATGCGGACGCCCGCGGCATTGAGGTCATCGATCAGGCGCGACAAGGCGGCATCGCGCTCCCCGCCCTCGGCAATGAGCGCACACTTGATGGGAAAACCAGTGCGTAGCGCCTCGGCGGCAGCACGGCGACCTTCGATAAACTCGCCCTTGGGAGCCTGAACGTTGTCGTGGTTGCGATCTCGCTGCGGACGTGCAGCCTGGGCTTGGGAGCGCTCGCGCTGGCCCTTGGGAGCGGCAGCGCGGTCGTTGCGGCGAATCGGACGCGAGCCAGAAGCAGCCTGCTTGCCTCCACGCGGTGCACGCTTGCAATTGTCGGCCATAAAACGGCCTCCTTAAAAAGATAACGAACAAGAATCGACCGTCCGAGCCACGGCACCTTGCCTTTCAATCGTCGGGCATGACCACCAGGTCTATGCCCTCCTCTTTCAAGGCAATCTGCCGCACCTCGAACGGTCGACAAATACTAGAGACTCTTAATACGAGTGCCGGCGGCGGTATCCTCGATCGTCAGCCCGAGGTCCTTGAGCTGGTCGCGGATGGCGTCGGCCAGATCCCAGTTCTTGGCGGCACGGGCCTCGGCGCGGGCCTCGAGAATCTTGGAAGCTGCCTCGTCCACGTCGTCGCCCGTGTAGGCGACCAGGCCGGCGGCAACGCCCAGCAGGCCCAGCGGCAGCTCGACCTTGGGCTCGGGAAGCTCGACGCCAAGCGTATCGAGCAGCTCGGCCAGCGTGTCGGCGGCGGCAAGCGCGGCGGCCTTGTCGGCAGCGTCGCCCGCCTGCTCCAGATACTGGTTGCACTCGGTTACAAAGCCAAAGACGGCGCCCATGGCACCAGCGGTGTTAAAGTCGTCGTCCATGCACTCCTTAAAGGTGGCACGGGTCTCGGCGGCCTTGGCGGCAAACGCCTCGGATGCTGCCGCATCGGCGTCGGCCGTCGCATGGTTCGCGGCCCAGCGCAGGTTCTCGACCGTACCGGCGATACGCGTGAGCGAGTTCTCGGCACCCTCCAGGCGCTCCCAAGAAAAGTCGAGCGGCGAGCGATAGCTCGTCTGCAGCATCAGCAGGCGCAGGGCGGCAGCGGAGTGCTGCTCCAGGACCTCGGCCAGCGTAAAGAAGTTGCCGAGCGACTTGGACATCTTCTCGCCGTCTACCAGCAGCATGCCCGTGTGCATCCAGGTGTTGGAGAAGCCCTGGTGCCAGGCGCAGGTGGCCTGGGCGCACTCGTTCTCGTGATGCGGGAAGGAAAGGTCGGAGCCGCCGCCGTGGATGTCGATCGGGGTACCCAGGTAGCGATGCACCATGGCGGCACACTCGGTGTGCCAACCGGGACGGCCCTCGCCCCAGGGGCTCGGCCAGCTGGGCTCGCCGGGCTTGGCGGCCTTCCACAGGGCAAAGTCGAGCGGGTCGTTCTTGTCCTCGTTCTCCTCGATGCGCGCGCCGACCATAAGGTCGTCGATGTTGCGGCCCGAGACCTGGCCATAGTTGGGATCGCTGCGCACGGCAAAGTACACATCGCCGTTATCGGCTGCGTAAGCGTGGCCCTGCTCGATAAGCGTCTTGATCATGGCGATCATGGGGCCGATCTCCTTGGTGGCGCGGGGGCGCACATCGGGATCGAGCACGTTGGCAGCGCGCATGACGCCGATGAACCTGTCGGAGAACTCCGTCGCGACCTCGGCGGCAGTGCGGCCCTGCTCGTTGGCGCGCTTGATGATCTTGTCATCGACATCGGTGAGGTTCTGGGCGAACGTGACCTCGTAGCCGCTCGCGATGAGCCAGCGGCGGATTACGTCAAAGCTGATGAACGTGCGGGCGTTGCCGATGTGGATGTTGTCGTAGACCGTGGGGCCGCACACGTACATGCGGACCTTGCCGGACTCGATGGGCTGGAACTCTTCCTTTTTATGGGTAGCGCTGTTGTAAATACGCATTCGTTACTCCTTAACGGTTTTCTGTAGCAGGCAGACGGCCCAGGCGCCGATTCCCTCGCCCTGACCTTCCCAACCGAGCTTTTCGGTCGTAGTGGCGGCGACGCCCACGTTTTCGACATCGACGCCCAGGGCATGGGCAAGATTGGCGCGCATGGCATCGCGGTGCGGGGTGATCTTGGGCTGCTGGCAGGCAATAGTGCAATCGGCATCGACAAACTCAAAGCCCAGCTCGCGCGCATAGTCCATCACGCGAGCAAGCAGTACCATCGAATCAGCGCCCTCATAGGTGGGATCGGTGTCGGGGAACAGCTTGCCAATGTCTCCCCCGCGGCAGGCGCCCAGAATGGCGTCGGCCAAGGCGTGCGCGAGCACATCGGCATCCGAGTGGCCCAGCAGGCCGCGCTCGTAGGGAATGTCGACCCCGCCGATGATACATCGACGCCCCTCCACCAAACGGTGGACGTCGTAGCCGTGGCCAATGCGCAGGTTACTGAACATGGGGAAGGTCCTCTCCCTCGGCCATGCGGCCAAGCAGAATCGCAGTTACGGGACGCAGGTCCTCGGGCACCGTCACCTTAAGGTTGTCGCGCGGGCTCTGGACACAGCGGACGCGCCCGCCCATGTGCTCGACCAGCGATGAATCGTCGGTACCGATAAAGCCCTCGGCAATCGCCGCGGCATGGGCGCGCTTCATAGCATCGACGCTAAAGATCTGCGGCGTCTGCGCGGCCCAGTAGAGCTCACGCGGCGGAGTCTCGACGATATTGTCGCCGTCAACGATCTTGAGCGTGTCGATCGCGGGCTGACCGCACACGACACCATCAAGGGCGCGGTCACTCACCAGCACGTCGATAGCGTGATCGATGGCCTCGGTGGTAATGAGCGGACGAGCGCCGTCGTGAATGGCGACGTATTCAAAGCCCGCCGGAACCGCATGCACGCCGGCACGGGTGGAATCCTGACGGGTATCGCCGGCATCGGCAAAGCTGATGGGCGTGTCATAGTCAAACGGGTCGATGGCCAGGCGGCGCATCTCGGCACGGCGCTCGGCAGGGCAAACCACCACGATGTGGCCGACCTTATCGCTACGGTCAAACGCGCGGATGGACCAGCTCATAAGCGGACGGCCCGCTACATTGACGAGCTGCTTGCCACCGGGGTTACCAAAGCGCTGGCCGCTGCCACCGGCAACGACCACGGCGCATACGGGCGCCATTATGCGTTCCCTTGTTTGGTGCCCTTCATGCGGTACAGGGAGTCCGCAAGAATGGCAGGGTTGTTGACGCCAAAGTCGCCCAGGCGCTCCGGATCCTCGCTGATGTCATCCATGAGCTCCTGCAGCGAGCCGTACTCGTCGACGATCTTCTCGGCCACGCCGTCGCGCACGACGGACACGCGCGAAAGCGTGCGCAGGCCCAGCGGCGTCATGACGGAGTCCTCGTCCAGGTCGTCATAGCCCAGAACTGCCGCCACGTGCTGCGGGTCGGACAGGTCCTTAGGCGTCATGCGGCTCAGCTCGGCGCGAATCTTCTCGGCGTTTGCCTCGGAGGAATCGCTTGCGTAGTCGCGGATCATCAAGTCGTATTCGGTATCCATGCTGGAGCCCGCGAGCTGCTCGAGCTGCATCTGCACGAGCTTGCCCTGGTTACCCAGCTTGACGATGCAATCCTTAAGCTCGGTCTTTGCCTGTTGCATGATCTCGAAGCTCGAGAAAATACCGGTAATGTCGGCGAGCGTAACGTAGTCGTCGAGCTCGAGGGCCGTCAGGCGCAGCAGGGAGCGATCGAGCGACTGACGGGTGGTCTGGAGCGTGGCAACGAGCTGGTTGACCGAGCTCATGATGGTGGTGACAGGCTGAATCTCGTAGCTCTTACCGTGGACGTACACGTTGACGACGGCACGACGAGCCGAAACCGAGATCACGATGGCGTCGGTGAGCACCGACATGCGAGCGGCGGTGCGGTGACGCATGCCCGTCTCACTCGTGGCAAGCGAGGGATCGGGATTGAGGTGGAAGTTGGCGCGCAGGATCTGGGTGAGGTCGCCATCGATAACGATGGCACCGTCCATCTTGGAAAGCTCGAACAGGCGGTTCGAGGTAAACGAAATGTTGAGCGGGAAGCCGTCGTTACCGGCAGCGAGCACGTTTTCGGTGTCGCCGACGCAGATAAGGGCACCCAGGTGACCGGCAATGATCATGTCGAGGGCGGTGCGGATCGGCTGGCCAGGTGCCGTCAGGCGAATGGCCTGTTCCATACGCTTTTGCAGCTCGTTCTTATCCAAGGCATCGCTCCCATCGTATACGCTCCATAAACGTCAATAAGTTTCTCACGGTTTGCCCCTGTGACGCCCGCAAAATCCGATGCTTACAGAATGAGCGAACACAGCTGAGAGCCCCAATCCAAATGAGCTGCTTATGTGGTAGCATCGGGATTCGCATAAATGAGGGAGTAGTCGCGTGACCGGGTTCGCCTCCGGTGGCGCGGCAAGTCAACATACTGGCCGATGCGGTCTGGCTTGCCTTAATGAACGAGACTCGTGGCTGTGCGCACAACGCGTACGCCACGGGTCTTTTTTGTTACTCCCCCAAGAGGTACACGCGGGCCCGCCCGCAGAAAGGGAGCCAGACTATGGGACTCGCAGAGCTCGTATTGCTCGCTATCGGCCTTTCGATGGACGCCTTTGCCGTATCCATCTGCAAGGGCCTTGGCATGAAGAAGATCAACCTTAAGGTCGCCGTAGTGCTCGGCCTGTTCTTTGGCGGCTTCCAGGCCGGCATGCCCGTAATCGGATGGGCGCTCGGCAGTCAATTCATGAGCATCATCGGACCCATCGACCATTGGATCGCCTTTATCCTTTTGGCCTTTATCGGCGGCAAAATGCTGTGGGAGGCCTTTACCGAAGACGAGGATGAGGACGAGAGCGACGGCAAGGATGCCGAAAAGATTGACCTGGGTGAGTACCTGATTCTGGCTATCGCCACCTCAATCGACGCCCTGGCCGTGGGCATCTCATTTGCTGCGCTCTCGGTTGACATCGTTCCCGCTGTATCGCTTATCGGAGTCACAACGTTTATCTTCTCCGTCGCCGGCGTAGCGATCGGCCACACCTTTGGCGAGCGCTACGAAAAACCCGCCACCATCGTGGGCGGCGTCGTGCTCATCCTCATCGGCCTCAAGATTTTGCTGGAGCACCTGGGGATTTTGGTGCTGTAAAACACCCTTCAAAACTAAACGTCCGTATGAGGCCTCATGCAGAGTTTTGCATGAGGCCTTTTCATGCAGACTTTTGCATGTCATACTAGGATGCAAAAGTCTGCACGTTAGGAGATTGCCATGGATACCCTTCCCATCACCACGCCGCGCCAAGCCGGCATCTACGTGCGTCAGGCGCGCGAGGCGCAGGGGATCACCCGTGCCGCCCTCGCTAAAAAAGCCGGTGTTTCGGAACGCCTGCTCGCATCGCTCGAGCTAGGAGACGCCACCGGCATTCGACTCGACAAGTTGCTGACCGTCTTTAACGCACTCGGCATTGGTCTCTTCGCGCAAAGCGATAACGACTCCATCGCATCGCCCTCCGAACATCCGACGACGATAGTGAACCTCCCTATCGCGAACTCGAATACCCTGCCAAAGCCAAGCGCAGGCAGACGACCCACTCGACAAGGAACGCCATCTTCCTATGGTGCCTTGCTGGCCCAAATCGCAGCCGAGCAAGGCCTTTCCGGCACTTCAAACCTCTCCTTTGGCTGCAAGGTTGTGAAATAAATGGCAGAGATGGAGCTCGCGACCCTCATTTGTGGCGAAATCGCCGGCACTCTCCGCCAAGACGAGCATGGACTCTGCAGCTTTGCATACGCCCCAACCTATCGCGGAGCACCGTTATCGCTAACAATGCCGCTTTCCAATCGCACGTATGGCCATAGCATCGTCCGCCCGTTCCTATTTGGCCTTTTGCCCGACAGTCAAGAGCAGCGTCGCGCTATTGCCACCGAGCATGATGTTGCATCCAACAACCCCGTCGCCCTCTTGTGCCATATCGGTCTAGACTGCGCGGGGGCCGTTCAGTTTTGTCGAGCCGATCAATTAGACGCCGCCCGCGGCAGGGTCTCGGCATACCGCCCGCTTACCAATTCTCAAATCGCTCACAAGCTCAAAGCAATTCGCGATGACGAAAGAGAGACATGGATGGGCTCCAACGAAAGCTGGTCCCTGGGCGGCAATCAAGGCAAATTTGCACTAGCTTGGCATGATGGCCAATGGTGCGAATGTCTAGGGTCATCCCCCACTACCCATATCTTCAAAAATGGTGTCGTTGGGTTCAAACATCAGGCCTTAAACGAATTCGTCTGCATGAAAACGGCTCGGCGTGTTGGCATTCCAACTGCCAACGTCTCCTATTACACATTTGAAGACGAAGCCGCGCTCGTCGTTGAACGGTACGACAGAATGGTCAATAGCAGCGGAAATATCGAAAGGCTGCATCAGGAGGACTTTTGCCAGGCGCTCGGTGTATTGCCAATCCAGAAATACACCGCCGACGGAGGACCAACTACACGAGACATCCAAGAACGACTGATTAACACAGTCCCCCACCACATGAATCTTGTGCTTTTTACCTATATGTTGTTCTATAACGCCATTATCGGAGCGCCTGACGCACACGCTAAAAACTACTCGCTCATCCTTGGCAAAGGCACAAACGCGGCGCTCGCACCCATGTACGATGTCGCATCGGGGCTGGCATACGAGCGCATGCGCCGCCGGGCGCGCCTTGCCATGAGCGTTGGCGGCGAAAATCGTGTGGGGCGCATCGGTCCAGGCGCTATCCGCCGATACCACGGTATGGGCGACCCCGCGCTGGAGGCGGCACTCACCGATGCCGGGCTATCCGAGAAGTTTTGCTTTGCGACCATGATGGACCTCGCCTACGAGGTGCCCATTTGCATGGAAGAGGTCATGGACGAATACGCCGACCTGCCCGGCATGGCGGACCTGCGCGAGCATATGCTCGGCCCCGTCCGCGAAAACTGCCAGCGCACCCTCGACCTCATCAAGGCAGAAATGGACTAGGTGGCCTTAATTTCGCAATTATCAAACAAAAGAGAGGGGACACCCGTCGCAAAAGACCGGGTGCCCCCTCTCATAATGTCATTTGCAATCCGCTAGCACGTGGCTCGGACTGCTGCTAGCGCAACCTTTACGCAGCGAGGCGCTTGAGGACGTCGATGAGCAGCTCGTAGAAGCGCTCGGCAGAAGCGAGCTCCATGCTCTCGTCCGGGGTATGGACATCGGAGAGCGTCGGGCCCACGGCGATGGCGTCCAGGCCGTGCAGAGCCTCGGCAAACAGGCCGCACTCAAGGCCGGCGTGAATGGACTCGATGCGCAGCTCGGAGCCAAAGAGCTCTCGATAGCTCTCGACAAAGACTTCGCGGACCGGCGAATGCTCGGCATAGCTCCAGCCGGGATACTCGAACTCAAACTTGGCGTCGAAGCCCAGGACATCGGCAAGCGTCTGCAGGCGGTCCTTGAACTCGTTCTGCAGCGAGGTGATCGAGGAGCGCGGGGACAGCATAATCTTGACCTCGTCATCGGAGGTGGCGACCACGCCGATGTTGGAGGAAACCTCGACGGAGCCGTCGGTGGCGACGTTGCGGCGAATCACGCCGTTAGGGGCAAGACGCAGGGCGCGGATGAGGGCAAGCGCGGACTTCTCGTCCATGGCCTCGACCTCGGCGTCGTCGGCAATCTCGACGGTGCAGGTAAAGCCGGGGTCGAAGACCTCGAGCTCGGCAGTGACGTCGGCGATGATGCCCTTTGCGATCTGGGCCGCGGCCTCGGCGGCAGCGTGATCGGCATAGACCAGAACGGCCTTGCACTCACGGTTGATGGCGTTGTCCTTGGTGCCGCCGTTGAAGCTGACGATGGCGGGCTCGCCGGCGACCATCAGGCGGTCGATGATGCGGGCCATGATGAGGTTTCCGTTGCCGCGCTCCAGGTTGATATCACTGCCGGAGTGGCCGCCCAACAGACCGGAAATGTCGAGCGTGAGGGTGCTACCAGTCTTGTGCTCGCGCACGATGGGGCAGGTGTAGGTAACGACGACGCCGCCGGCGCAGCTGACGGTGGCAACGCCCTCCTCCTCGGAGTCGAGGTTGATCATGGTGCGGGCGCTGATCTGGGACTTGTCGAGCGTCTCGGCGCCAACCAGGCCGGTCTCCTCGTCGGTGGTGAACACGCACTCGAGGGCCGGATGGGCAATCGAATCGTCGTTGAGCACAGTAAGCATAAGCGCGACGGCGATACCATTGTCGGCGCCCAGGGTGGTGCCGTTGGCGGTAAGGACGCCGTCCTTGACGACCAGGTCGATACCATCGGTCGTAAAGTCGTGCTCAACGGAGCCCAACTTGTCGCACACCATATCGATGTGGCCCTGCAGCATCACGGTCGGGGCATTCTCGGCACCGGCAGATGCGGGCTTGCGAATGATGACGTTGTAGACCTCGTCCTGATACACATCGAGACCGCGCTCCTTGGCAAACGCGACCAGGAAATCGCTGATGCCCTTCTCGTTGCCAGACCCACGGGGGATCGCGCTGACCTCCTCAAAGAAATGGAACAGCTGGGCGGGTTCGTAGCCAGTAATCTTGTAGTCCATGGTGCCTCCTTGGCGCAACTGGTTAGACAATAAGACATGCGCCTTGTATATTCCCAGACTTCGTTTGCATAAACCAGTCGAAAACGCCGAGCGCCCTCGCATCATCGGCTAACGGTGAGGAAACGCCACTTTATCAAGATAAAGCAGCTTAGACGGGCCGCGCCGAAGGGACGTTGGACCCTTTAACCAACCTCAACGCTTGATCAACGTTTATGCATACGCCATTGGTATGTTTAATGAGATTTTTGTCCTCCGTCACGACGTAATCGGCATCAATGCGATTGGCGACGCCCAGCATCAGGTCGTCCTCAAAGTCGTTGTGATGATACTTGAACACAAAGGAGTCGAAGACCTCGTCTGCACCGACCGGCGCGATGAGGGCGAGCTCGCGCATCTGCCGAACGCATGCCCAGGCCGTTTCGTCCGCCGCCGCAATGGCGTTATCGCTCAGCGAACCATTCTTCCTTCGGCACTCCCTCTTAATCGCCGCCGAGACAAGATACGAGACATCTTTGACCGAAAGAGACGAGGCAAACAGGGCAATCTGCTCCGAGACATCGGCAATCTCGAATAGACGGACAACATCCGCTGTCCGGTCCGACCTTCCAGAAAAGTAATCCATCCATACGTTGGTGTCGATGAGCAACTTGAGAATGCCGTCTGCACTCATAGCTCCACCCACTCGGGATAGCGCTCCGCCATTGCTTCCTCATAGAGGTCATCGTAGTCACCCAAGAGGTCGGGAACAGGGATGCCATATTTGAGGCACGCATCGCGCACGATGTGGCTGCCTTGCGTAACCCTTGATTCCACCGACGCAGTCGCTGGCACGTTAGAGCTCGGTACCGCAATCCCCGATCTCGAGGGCATGCATCCGTTGACGACCAGATATTCCCAAAGTGTCCGCACCGCTTGAGACGGCGTCATGCCGATATGCGCCAGCACGGCGTCCCCAGCCTCTTTGAGTTGGCGATCCATGCGTACATTCATCTGGACCGGCCGTGAGTCGAGTACCGATATAGGCATGCTAGCTCCTTCTGCTATACATATTTGTATTTCGAGTATAGCACCATTTACTCATAAAAAGGGGCGCCCCGACAGGAGTGCCCCTTCGCAAAGCTATGTTAATCCCTACAGCGCGCCGGAACCGGCTTGCATCATGCCACCGGGACCCGAGCTCACGCCACTGCTCACAGGCGCGGCGTTGCCGGTGTGCGGCGCCGCCGGAGCGGTATCGCCACCGAGCGTGCCCGCCGGACGCGGTGCCGGGATCTCGCCCGTACCATGGCTAAAGACAAACTTGCCGTCGGCCACATCGCACAGGACGGTATCGCCCTCGCCCCACTCGCCGGCCAGCAGCTCCTCGGACAGCGGATCCTCGATGAGCTTTTGGATGGCACGACGCAGCGGACGCGCACCGTTGGTGAGGTCGGTGCCCTCGGCCACGATCTTGTCGTAGGCCGCATCGGTGAGCTTGATGTTCATGCCGTTGGCAATCAGGCGCTGACGCAGGTCGTCCACCAGCAGGTGCGCGATCTTGGTCAGGTTCTCGCCCGAAAGCTTCTGGAACACCACGATGTCGTCGATACGGTTGAGCAGCTCGGGGCGGAACAGGCGCTTGAGCTCGCCCATTGCACGGCCCTTAATCTCGCTCGAGGTAAGGCCCTGCTCGCCGGTGGTGCCGAAGCCAACGCTCGCATCCTGCGCAATCTCGCGGGCGCCCACGTTGGACGTCATGATGATCACGGTATTACGGAAGTCGACCGTTTTGCCCTGGCTATCGGTCAGGCGGCCCTCCTCCAGCACCTGCAGCAGAATGTTGAAGATATCGGGGTGCGCCTTCTCGATCTCGTCGAACAGCACGACCGAGTACGGGTGACGACGAACGGCCTTGGTGAGCTGACCGCCCTCGTCATGGCCAACGTAGCCCGGGGGGCTTCCGATAAGCTTGGAGACCTCGAACTCGCTGCCGAACTCCGACATGTCGAAGCTGATGAGCGCGTCCTTGCTGCCAAAGAGATACTCGGCGAGCGTCTTGGCGAGCTCGGTCTTGCCCGTGCCGGTGGGGCCCAGGAAGATAAAGCTGCCGCCGGGGCGACGCGGATCCTTGAGCGGCGAGCGACTGCGGCGCACGGCCTTGGCAACGGCCTCGACGGCCTCGTCCTGGCCGATAATGCGGGTCTTGAGCACGCTTTCGGCCTGTAGCAGGCGACGGCTCTCGCTCTCGGTAAGCGAGGACACCGGCACGCCCGAGGTCACGGACACGATATCGGCGATCTGGCTCACGTCAATAGTGAGCGGGCTCGCGTCGAGCTCGGCCGTCCAGGCAGCCTTTGCCTCGGCAAGCTCAATCTCGGCAGCCTTTTGCTGCTCAGTGATCTCGGCGGCCTTGTTCATGTCGTCGCTCTCGGTGGCCTCCTGTGCGGCAGCCTTGAGCTCCTCGACGCGATGCTCGGCCTCGCGCACCGGCTCGGGCGCGCGATTGGCGGCAATGCGGGCGCGGGCACCGGCCTCGTCGATGAGGTCGATGGCCTTATCGGGCAGGAAGCGGTCCTGAATGTAGCGGTTGGAGAGGTTCGCGGCGGCCTCGATAGCACCCTGTGTGTAACGCACATGGTGGTGCTCCTCGTAGCGCGGCTTGAGCGCGGTCAGGATCTTGACCGTGTCCTCGACGCTCGGCTCCTCGACATCGATGGTTTGGAAGCGACGTTCAAAGGCCGGATCCTTGGTGAGGTACTTGCGGAACTCCTCTGCCGTCGTGGCACCGATGATCTGGAAAGCGCCGCGCGCGAGCACGGGCTTGAGCATGGAACTTGCATCGATGGAGCCCTCGGCGGAACCGGCACCGATGATGGTGTGCATCTCGTCGATAAACAGGATGACGTCGTCGGCTTCGGTTGCCTCCTGAATCACGTTCTTGAGGCGCTCCTCAAACTCACCGCGATACTTGGCGCCCGCGACAAGACCCGGCAGGTCGAGCGTCCAGATATTCTGGTTCATAAGGTTCTCGGGCACGTTGCCGGCAGCAATCTGCTGCGCCAGGCCCTCGACGATGGCCGTCTTGCCCACACCGGGGTCGCCCAAGATAAGCGGGTTGTTCTTGGTGCGGCGCGAAAGGATCTCCATCATGCGCTGGACTTCCTTTTCGCGACCGATCACGGGGTCGAGCTCACCGTCGCGCGCTTTCTGCGTAAGGTTGGTGGCGAACTGCTTGAGCGTGTCGGCGCCGCTCCCCTTTTGCTGCGAGGCGTCCGAGCCGCTAAAGAACGGCAGGCCCGCACCGGGACGCCCGGCACCGGCGCCGGCGAGCGGGCGCTTCTTGTCCTGATCCTTGGCGGTAAGCTTCTCGATGGCTTTTTTAATGGAAGCGGACGACACACCCAGGCGCATGAGGATGTCCATGGCCATGCCGTTGCCCTCTTCGACGATACCGATGAGCAGGTGCTCGGTCGACACATAGGTCTGGTTGTTCTCGCGTGCCACGCGGAAAGAGCGCTCCATCACGCTGATGACGAGCGGCGTAAAGGCGAGCTTAGCGGCCTCGGTCTCCTCGCTGGGCTCGGGAACGGTAGTCTGGACCTCTTTGAGTGTGTCCATGATGTCGTCGTAGGCGATATCGAGCGAGCGCAGCGCCTCGGCGGCAATGCCCTCGTCCTCCTTGGCGAGCGCGAGCAGCAGATGCTCGGTACCCACCTTATTTGAATGAAGATCGAGCGCCTCTTGCTTGGCCATGGACATGACCTTGCGCGCGCGATCGGTAAATCTATCTAACATGCTCGTTTCCTTACATGAGTTCATCGAAATCAAAACGCCCGCCCGTCGGCGGCGCTTTTGTCTCTTTACCCACAGGTTGTCTATGTTAACAGCTGGAGGAATATCTATAAACCCGGCTCACATGAATGCAGGTTATGACCGCATCGCGGGACTCACCGCGCGATGCGCGACAGGCGCCCCGCAAGAGAAACCCTAGGCGTCTTTCACCACGTCGGGACTCGTCGCACGCGATGCGCGATAGGCATCGGCCTCCTTGGAGACGCGTTCGAGCAGCTCGGATGTATCGACGCCCTCGACTTGCGCGACCGTTTCCACCGTCTGCATGGCGACCGCCCTCAGGTACGCGCACGCGCTGTCCCCCAGCTGCTCGAGGTCTATCTCCTCGCCGCCCTCCCGGGCAAAGCCGACCGCCATCACAAAGTCCATGATGCCCGAGACCAGAAAGCCCACCGCAAAGCTCGAATCCGCCTTGAGCTCTTCTCCGTCGGGGTGGACGATCTCTCTCACGCGGTCGATGATGATCGTATGGATCCCCTGCACGACCTGCTCGGCGGCACCCGCCCTCATGGTGATGACGATGCGCCGCAGCAGGCAGCGGACGTCGCGCCGGTCGAACGCCGAAAGGTCGCCCTCGCTCGAAAAATGCCAGAGGGCATCGGTGATGAGCTCGTTATCCTGCAGCAGTTGGGCTATGGCGATGGCGACGAGTTCATCGAAATCGTGAAAATAGTAGTAAAACGTTCCGCGATTGCACCGGGCGGCGCGGGTCACCTCGCCAACCGACAGCTCGAAGATGCTGTTGTTCTCGATGAGCTCCCAAAACGCCTCGATGATACGGGTGCGTGCATCGGGCGCATCGGCGTCCTTACGCGGTCTCGCCATGCGCCTCACCGCACCCCTGCGCCTTGGCGTTCATGATGAGCATCTGAAGACGGTTCTCCACGTTGGCGAAGCTCACGTCGGGATCGTAGTCGAGCGGCAGGAACTGCGCCGTGGGATACTGCTCCTTGAGCGCATGGATGAGCCCGCGCCCCACGACATGGTTGGGCAGACACCCGAACGGCTGCAGGATCACGAAGTTGCGGCAGCCGCGCTTGGCGTGCTCGAGGATCTCCGCCGGAATCAGCACGCCCTCGCCCGCATCGAACGTATGGTGCAGGATCTTATCGCTCGCGCGCACGAGCTCGGGCATGCGCGTCGGCGGCTCGTAGAGCGGGCTCGCCGCGCCCAGGCGGTCGCAACGGTCGTGCGCGAGCTCGAACAGGTTGTCCGCCGTGGCGTACCAGGCCTTTTCGGGCAGCGACAGGTCGACGTGGAACTCGCGCGACTGCGCATGCTTGTAGAAATAGGTCTTGCGGATCACGTCGGTCATGCGCGCCTCGATGACCTCGAGCCCGTTGTCCTCGAGGTAGCGCTCGATCTCGTGGTTGGCGCCGAGATGGAAATTGAGCAGGTACTCGCCCACGATGAGAACGGTCGGATGCGGGTTCGAGCGGTCGTACGGAACGGCGTCCATGATCGCAAGCGCGCGTTTGAAGCCCGTCGCCTGGCCTCTCAGCCCGGAGCGCTCCATGCCCTCGATAACCTCATCGAGCGCGCGGTCGAACGCAGCGTCCGCCGCGCCCTTCTCGAGCTCGTAGGGACGGATGCGCCTAAGCATGGCCTCGAGGGTATCGATCATGGGAAGACCGTAGGCGATCTGGATGCTCGGGCCAAGGCCGAGCTTGAAGCCCGGATGCGCATTGTGGGCATCGACGTCGTCGTTGGTGAGCACCGGGACATAGTCGTATCCCGCGTCGTCGAGCGCGCGGCGCAGCAGGGGCATGTAGTGCGTCAGGCGGCAGTCGCCGATATACTTGCCAGTCACCACGGCGACGTCGTGCGGGTCGTACTTACCGCTCTCGAGTGCCGCGAGCGCCTCGCCGATCACGATTTGCGCGGGGAAGCAGATGTCGTTGTGCACATAGCGTTTGCCCAGGCGGATGGCATCCTCGCGCCCGATATCAAGGGCCTCGGCGCGCACGCCCTGATTGCGCATCGCCGCGGTCATGAGCCTGCAGAACGCATGGGAGGTGTTGGGGACCAGCGCGATCTTGTCGTGCCGGTCGCGCTTGGTGTACTTGACCTTATACGGGTCGTCGAGCGGATGGACCGCGTGCACCCGGGCGCCCTCGGCACGCTCCTCCGCGCGACGACGGTTGACCGACTCGATAAACGAACGCACGCGAATGCCCATGGGACCGGCGACGTCGCTCTCATCGAGCTTGATCATCATCGGAACCTTGGAGCCCATCTCGCCCATCATGCGCGCGATCTCATCGGTGAGATACGCATCGTGGCCGCAGCCGAAGCTGCCCATCTGCACGAGCTCGAGCTCGGGCGTCGATGCGACGATGACCGCGCACGACAGCATGCGCGCATGGTAGTTGTTCACGATGTCGATGCGGCTGTTGGAAAGATCGACGTTGCAGACCCCCGGCACCGCATCGGGCGTCAGCACGGGGATGCCGCGCTCAGAGAAGAGCTTGGGCAGCCCGTGGTTGACCAGCGGGTCGTTGTGGTACGGGCGCGAAGCGATCACCACCGCGTAGCCGCCGTCCTCGCGCACGTTCTCGAGCACCTGCCTGCCGCGCAGCTGCAGCTGGTTCTCAAACGTCTGCTGCGCGCGGTCCGCCTGCTCGGTCGCCTTGGCAACCAGGTCGGCATCGATATCGAAGGTCTCCTTGCACCACGCCTTGAGCTGGCGGTTTCGGTCGCCCTCGTCGTACCAGTGGAACAGCGGCGTATCGAACGGAACGCCGAAACGCTCCTCCGGGTTATCGGAATTGCGCATCACGTAGGGGTATCCCTTTACGACGGCGCACATCCACTCGCTGGTAGAGGCGGTGTTTTCGGTGGGCACCGTCGTGATGATGGGCATGAAGATGCGGTCGACGCCGGCGTCGACGAGATTGCGGATGTGCCCGTGGACGAGCTTGGCCGGGAAGCACACGGTGTCGGATGTGACGTGCGCCAGACCGCGCTCGTACATCGCCTTGGTGCTGCGTCCCGAGACGCGCACCTTAAAGCCGAGCGTGCTGAAGAACGTCGACCAGAACGGCATGGTGTCCCAGAACTCGAGCACACGGGGAATGCCGATCGTGACATCGCGCCCCCCGCAGACGGGAACCGTGGGGCACGACTCGAACAGCAGCTTCTCGCGGTCGACAAAGAGATTGGGGGCAGCCGCGGTCCGGTCGCGCCCCGTGCCGGGTGCCCGTGCCTCGCAAGCACCCTGCGGACGCAGCTCCTCCGCCGCGGGAACCTCGCGCACGAGCTCATCCCATGAGATGGCGCCGCCGCGCGGGCAGCGATTGCCCGTGACGTAAAGCGAGCCGTCGCCAAATGCCACGACCGCGCGCTGGCAGCGGTTGTTGCACCGACGGCAGGTAACGCCGCCGAACTCGCGATGCTCGAAGCGCTCCACGGCATCGAGCCCGATAAACGACGTGCCGGCGTCGCCCTTGCGGCATTCCTCGCGCGCGAGCAGGGCGATACCGATAGCGCCCATCAGCCCCGGGTGGGGCGCACGCGTGACGGGTTTGCCCAGATACTGCTCGAATGCGCGCAGCACCGCGTCGTTTCGGAACGTGCCGCCCTGGACGACGACTTTGTCGCCCAGACGGTTGAGATTTGAAACGCGAATGACCTTGGTGAACACGTTCTCGATAATCGAACGGCAGAGACCGGCCATGATGTCGCCCGGACCCTTACCGCGCCGCTGCTCGGAAACGACGCTGCTGTTCATGAACACCGTGCAGCGGCTGCCGAGAACGGCGGGGGCTTTGGACGAAAATGCCTCGGTCGCGATATCCTCAACGGCTATTCCGAGGTTTTTGGCAAAACCCTCGAGGAACGAGCCGCAGCCCGCAGAGCACGCCTCGTTGACGACGATATCGGTCAGCACGCCGTGGTTGAGCCAGATGGCCTTCATATCCTGTCCGCCGATGTCGAGCACGAAGGTCGCATCGGGAACGCATGCGCACGCGGCGCGGGCGTGCGCGACCGTCTCGACCGTATGGTAGTCGGCGTGGAACGCGCGCGCGAAAAGCTCCTCGCCGTATCCCGTGGTGCCCACGGCATCGATCGCAAGCGTGACTCCCGCTGTCTCCCAGCGGTTCTTCAAGCTGACAAGACCCTGTTGGGCGACGTCGAGCGGTCTGCCGTTATTAGACGCGTAGAACGAATCGACAAGCTCACCCGCCTCATCGACCAGGGCGAACTTGGTCGTCGTGCTCCCCGAATCGATACCGAGCGCCACACGCACCGTCTCTCCGGGCGCATACGCATCCGGACCCTTTGCCGGCGTCTCTTTGCCATGGCGTGCCGTAAAATCCGCCTGCTCGGCAGGTGTGGCAAAAAAGGGCTGGGCAAGACGTCCCTCCCCGCTTGCGGGCGCGACCGTCTCGAGCTTATCCAGCCGGACAAAAGCGTCGGGAAGGTCGATCGGTTGGGACGATGCGAACATGTCGGTCAGCGACAGGGCGGCACCGCGCGCGACCATGATCTGCGGATCGCGCGGGACGATAACCTGATCGTCCGATAGATTCAGTTGCTCCCGGAACACGCGGACCAGCGTGGGGTTGTAGGCGAGCGTACCGCCCTCGAAGATTACCGGCGGCTCGATGTCGATACCCTGGGCCAGACCGCCGATCGTTTGGCGGGCGACCGCGTGAAGCGCCGAAAGCGCCAGGTCGGTGGTAGGAATGCCCTCGTTGAGCAGCGGCTGGATATCGGTCTTTGCGTACACGCCGCAGCGGCCCGAGACCTCGTGGACTGTCGTTCCCCGGCTTGCGAGCCGCTCGAACTCGCCCGATTCGGTGCCGACCCCCATGAGCTTTGCCATCTCGTCGATAAATGCACCGGTACCGCCTGCGCACGAACCGTTCATGCGCATGTCGGCAACCTCGATGTCTCCCTTATCGTTGGTGCGGAAGAAGATCATCTTGGCGTCTTGGCCGCCCAGCTCGATGGCGCAGCGCGTCTGCGGATAGAACCTGCTGATCGCGAGCGCGTTGGCGACCACCTCCTGAACGTACGAGGCGCCCAGCGCGGTCGCGATATCGCGCGCACCCGAGCCGGTCACCGCAACGCGCAGCGACTCATGGGGAAAGCGCTCGGCGAGCTCGCCGAGCATGGCGCGCACGCTCGCTGTCTGACACGCCCCGTGGCGGCGATATCCCCACCACGCCTCGGTCATATCCTCGTGCATCGCGTAAACTTTGGTCGTCGTCGACCCTACGTCCAGTCCTACTAGCAACGCCATAATGCTCCGTCTCTCGCATTTTTCCTGCTAGAGATATACCACTCTACGTAATACAACAGACTGTTGTATTTAAACTCCGTATAAAAAGCGGCTGCCGAAACGCTTCAGCAGCCGCCGAATGCACCAACAGATTCTTCTGCGCGCTAGCACGTCGGGCAACGGAGCAGCACGGGCCCTCCGGTCATGCGCACCGCTCACGCCCGCGATGTCGCCGAGAGAGCTATCCACGCTTAGGGCTCCAACCAAGCAAGTCGCCCGCGCTCAGCAGATCCCTAAGCGAGCTACTCGCACTCAGGAGCCATAGCCTGCTCCAAGAGCTCGGCATGCTCCTCCTCGAAAACCGTCCCCACAGGGAAGGCGCGACGGAAGACGAAGTGGGAAATCGGACCGGCTACCAAAAGGTTCCACGGCAGCGCCATCACAAAATTATGCGGGATGTTGATCATCCAGATCGCAGGCACGGAATACAGGTTCGCAAGGATGCCGCTGTCGCTCATGGGCTCGGCCGTGCAGGAGCTGACGGCGAGCGTCATGGCAAGTGGCGAGCTCTTGCCCGGCGTGACCAAGTACTTAAAGGCGAAACCCTTGGCGAGCGGGCTGGCGACGAACCAGTCGCAGCACATGGCAAAAATGTAGGCAACGGGGAAGCCGAGCCACGCAGCGGCAACGACCTCGCCGTTGATGGCCCCGTGCTGCAGGGCAACGTTGTAGATGCTCATCCAGAGCACCATGCAAAAGCACATGATAAAGGTGAACAGCAGGCTCTCTCGTTTGTTGATAGGCATAAAGGGCAGATTCCTCTCTGTGTTGTACCGCGGCGCCACGCAACAAAAACGGGCGGGCAAGATGGAGCTGTTGGAACTTCATCTCGCCCGCCCGTGGTACGCGCGTCTGCGACTACTTATGTGGTGGAACCAGCCTAGCACGAAACGCATGCGCTTCGTAAGCGTTGAGTTTATGAAGATGCAGGGCACCGATAATCCCCCGACCCCATAAGTTGCGGTGGAATACGGACTGTTTTGACCCTTTAAGCAGCAATTCAGTCCCTATTTCACCGCAACTCATTTGGTGCAAAGTAACCTGTCCCCCTTGTACCAATTAGCTGGTGTGGCGCCAGCGAGGGTCGGTGAGCGTACGCGCCACACCCAGACCAACGGGCAAAAACGCCACGATGAGCACCGCACGCACAAACCAGCCGAGCATATTGACCGTGTCGAAGGTGCACATGTAATACATCGAGCGATACAGATACAAGCCAGGCACCATAATGACAATTGATGGCACCGTGAGGGCGATGCGTGGGTAGGTGAGCTTGATTTCGGCTAAGCTCGCGAGCAGCCCCGATACCAGTGCGCCGATAAACGCTGCTGCCTCGGGAGGCATACCTGCGCTCAGGCCCAGGAAAGGAAGTATCGTCGGCGCATCGACGAGCGTAAGGCGCAAGGTATTGGACACGGCGCCGATGAGCCCTGCCGCCGCTGCCATCTTTACCGGGCTGTTGAACATAACCGAGAAGCCAAATACACCGATAAAGCTCATCAGTATGCGCAAGAGCGTAAGAGCCAACGGTGAGAGGCCGAGCGGGGCGAAGTCATCCGGCGCCAGTCCCACACACTCAGCAACCATCCAACCTACGAGGGTCGCCATCACAATAATCGACACAGCATACGAAAGACGCTCGATACCGCTTCGCATGTCAAGCTTAGCGATGTCGAGGCCTGCCGTAATGAGGGGAAAGCCGGGAATCACAAAGAGCATGGCGCCGATATAGCCTTCTTGGTGCGACATTGCCCCTGGAATGACCTGGCTAAGGCCGAGCAATGCCAGCAGATACGAAACGCAAGCGAGCGCAACGCCAGTCGTCAGCGCGCTGAACTGGCCAAGACCCTGCTTGAGAATATGGGAGCGAGCAAAGTTGCCGACACCAGCGCCTACGAACGCGCAGGCCATCTCGATAGGGCCGCCGCCGAGCAAAAAGACGAAGGCGCCACAAGCACAGGCCGCCGCAAGACCCTGTTGCCAGAGAGCGTAATCGGGCTTCGAGCTCTCAACGGTCTTGAGCATCTCGTGGTACTCATGCACGGTAAACCGGCGCCCATAAATCTCGATTTCCTTTAAAAAGCTCTCCATCATCCAAATGCGATGAGTATTGACCCCCGTTGTGGGCAGGCTGACAACCTCGTTAAAGCAGTGGCCATCTTCGATGCAGGTGCATTCAAACGACAGAAGACTCAGGTCGACGTGAATCGTGACGCCGAGCACGGCGGCAACACGATTCATGGTATCGCGCACGCGCCAGGCACCTGTTCCGCTTGCCAGCATAAGCATGCCGGTGCGGCAGATGATGGATGACTTATCGGTGAGCGGCGCATCGACAGCAAGCTCATCGCCTGCCGTCACGATCTGGTGCCAGTCAGTTTTCATATGGAGCGCGCCGGCACGAACGCCGTGGTGCATGGGGGCTCTCGAAAGCAGCGAGTCAAGGCGCGAAGGCTGTGGGGGCTCCGTTGATTCGCCCTCGTCCTCGTCGGGCTCTTCATCGACCAGATCAAATGAGTCAAGCGGTGCCGGCTCGCGACGATCGATCAGCTCCTCATCCTCATCGTCAAAGTAATTGAACTGATCGAGCATGTCCTCTTCGATTGCACGCTCGCTCGCGTCGTCCATATAGACACTCCCTTCCTACCGACTAACCCCCATCCTAGGCGGCAACGGCTAAAGGAAACATAAAAGAGACGACTGTCATGCGAGCCATGTGTGCAATAGCCGTTGGGTAGTCGTTTGAGAACGCCCCCAATGACTATTGACGGCCAAGGCAACGCCGATGCCCTGGCAACAACAGACACTATGACCCAATCCGAGGGCACTAAAAAGATAGGAGCCCCCGCTCGTGACCGCGGGTCGGGGCTGCGACAATGATGTTGAAGTGCCATAGGCGCAGCCGCGCCGCAACGAGGTTGGGAGGCTCCCATGCCAATGTATTCTACCGCGTTCGGGATGGACGTCCACCTGAGGTCGACCACCATCTGCGCCCTCGACGCGGACACCGGCGAGGCCGTGACGAGGAGGTTCCCCGGCAACCCCTGGGGCGAGATCGCCGGGTGGATGGATGGGTTCCCCGGGCCGTCGCTCGCGGCCTACGAGAGCGGCTACCCCGGCTTCGCCCCGCAAAGGGAGCTCGCCGGGCTCGGCGTCGAGTGCGTCGTCGCCGCGGTCTCGAAGATCCCCAGGTCGGCCGCCGACTCGGCCTCCAAGAACGACAGGAACGACGCCGCCAGGATGGCCAAGGCGATACTCGCCCACGACATCTCCCCCGTATGGGTCCCCTCCCCCGAGGTCGAAGGCATCAGGGACCTCGCCGGCGCCTACGACGGGGCGACCGCGCGCCTGGCGACCGCCAAGCAGCGGCTGCTCGCCTTCCTCGCAAAGCGGGGGTTCGTCTACGGCGGCACCACGCCCGCCGGCAACCCGAGGAAGTACTGGACCTACGACTTCCTGAGGTGGCTCGACAAGGTCAGGCCGGAGGACGATGGCGGGGTTCGGACGCTCGCCGCCCTGAGGAACGAGGTCGAGGCCGCGGCGGAGGCCCGGGCGGACCTGCTCTCCGAGTACAGGGCCACGGGAGGAAGGGGTCCGAGCGCCTGCTCCGGCGACGCGAGGAGATGCTCGAGAGGGGCATGCCCCAGGCGAAGGCGAACGCCGCCACCGCCGCCGAGCTCGTGAGATGGCTGTGGGCCCTCGGCACGATGTGCCGGGAGGCCGGCGAATAGACATAGCCCCCGTCCCGGCGAGCCGGGCGGCCTTCGGGGACACCCCCTATTTCGCTGTGCGCGCGGAGCCCTCCGCATGCGCCTCGACAGACTTGGGGAACCCCGCCGAAGGAATGGAGTGCGGGCCGACAGAACGGTATCCGCGGATATGAGACTGAGCCGAAGGCGTCGATGACATGCCGGGGGCGGACCGGGACGGGTTAACGGCAAGCCCCGCCGACCGATTGCAAGCGGTCGGCGGGGCCATTGTGGCTCTTGACAGCGGATTGGGTCATATGAGCGAAAGCCCGCCAGAGCGAGCAAGGTGCCTTGAAACAAGGCGGCATTGACCTTCTTGTCATGCCGCCGAAGTTGAAAGGCAGATTGCCGCTCTGGCGGGCTTGCAGCGTCAACTGGTTACGCGGGTTGGTAAACCCGCGTAACCCCCTAGCACATCTTTGCGCCGGCGGGGATGGAAGCGTCGAGCTGGATCAGGTTGAGGCGCTCCTCGCCCTC
Source organism: Collinsella sp. (assembly GCA_036298225.1). Classification (GTDB taxonomy): domain Bacteria; phylum Actinomycetota; class Coriobacteriia; order Coriobacteriales; family Coriobacteriaceae; genus Collinsella. The sequence continues at coordinate 14,761 of JAXJJM010000022.1, read as the reverse complement.
CTCCTCGTGGACAGCGCTGATCAGCATGCCGCAGCTGGGAATACCCATCATCTTGCGCGGAGGCAGGTTGGTGATGGCGAGCAAGGTCTTGCCGACCAGGTCCTCGGGCTCGTAATAAGCGTGAATACCGGAGAGGATGGTGCGGTCGGTGCCGGTGCCGTCGTCGAGCGTAAAGTTCAGCAGCTTCTTGGACTTCTTGACGGCCTCGCATGCCTTGACCTTCACAGCGCGGAAATCGCTCTTGGAGAAGGTATCAAAGTCGACGAATTCCTCGAACAGCGGCTCAACGGCGATCTTGGAGTAATCGAGCGTGGGCTTGAGCGGCTTGACGAACGGGCTTGCGGCGTTGCCGGCCTCGGCAGCCTTGGCAGCGGCGGCACCGGACTGGAAACCCTTCTCGGGCTTCATGTGCGGGAACAGCAGGACGTCGCGGATAGAAGCCTGGTTAGTAAGCAGCATGACCACGCGGTCGATACCAATGCCAATGCCGCCCGCGGGAGGCATACCGTACTCGAGGGCGCGCACGTAGTCCTCGTCATACTCCATAGCCTCATCGTCGCCGCCGGCCTTCTCGGCCATCTGGGCAGCAAAGCGCTCAGCCTGGTCGACCGGGTCGTTGAGCTCGGAGAATGCGTTGGCGTACTCGTGGCCGGCGATGACCAGCTCAAAGCGGTGAGTCAAACGCGGGTCGTCCTCAAAACGCTTAGCGAGCGGGCTGACCTCGATGGGGTAATCGCACACGAAGGTCGGGTTGACGATGGTGTCCTCGCCCAGCTCATCGTAAATCTCGGCGATGATCTTGCCGGCAGTCCACTCGGGCTTGATCTCCAGGCCCTTCTCGCGCGCGGCGGAAGCAAGCTCCTCGACCGGCGTGTCGATGGTGACCTGCTTGCCGAGCACGTCGGAGACGATGTCGGTCATGGGACGGCTGGCCCACTCACCAGAAAGGTCGATGGTCTGGCCCTGGTACTCGATGACCTCGGGGTTGCCGATGGCCTTGTTAGCCGCCTTAATGACACCCTGGGCGAGCGCCTTCATGCCCTCGAGGTCGGAGAAGGCACGGTAGGCCTCCATCGTGGTGAACTCGGGGTTGTGGGTAAGGTCCATGCCCTCATTACGGAAGATGCGGCCGATCTCGAACACGCGCTCAAAACCACCGACGATGCAGCGCTTGAGATGGAGCTCGGTGGCAATACGCAGGTAGCACTCCTGATCGAGCGCGTTGAAGTGGGTAATGAACGGCTTGGCGGTAGCGCCGCCCTGGATGGTCTGCAGGATGGGGGTCTCGACCTCCATGTAACCGTCGGACTCCATAAAGCGACGGAAGGTAGAGAGAATCTGCGAACGCTTACGGAAGGTCTCGCGAACGTCGTCGTTGGCGATCAGATCGACATAGCGCTGGCGATAGCGGGTCTCCTTGTCGGAAAGACCGTGGAACTTCTCGGGCAGCGGACGAACGGCCTTGGAAAGCAGGGTCGCGCTCTTGGGAGCGACGGAAAGCTGGCCGCGCTTGGTGCGCACGACCACGCCGGTCACGCCCAAGATATCGCCCAAGTCGAGGGCCTTAAGCGTGCTCCAGGCTGCCTCGTCCATGTCGTTAATACGGCAGAACAGCTGAATCTCGCCAGTCGCGTCGCGGACGACGATGAACATGATCTTGCCCTGACCGCGCTTGGCAACCACGCGGCCGCCGATCTTTACGACGTCCTCGGTGTCCTCGCCATCGGCAAGCTCGGCGTACTTAGCCTCGATATCGGCGACGTAGTCCTCAAGCTCAGAGTGCTCGGGATAGGGGTTCTGGCCCGCCTCGAACAGGGCGGCGCGCTTGGCCAGGCGGGTGGCGCGCTCGTCGTTGAGCGTCGATGCCTGATCGGCGGCGTTCTGGTTCTCTGCCATAAGTTAGCTCCTCAAACTAAAACGCTCCCCAGGATTCGGTCCCAGGGAGCGAAAACATACCTTTACGCGGGACCGTGGTCTAGCGTGCGATCTTGGCGATGGTGTAGACGCGAGTCTTGCCGGAAGGCGTAACGACCTCGACGGAGTCGCCCTCGCCGTGACCAATGATGGCGTGACCGACCGGAGACTCGTTGGAAATCTTGTGCTCGAGCGAGTTGGTCTCGGTGGTACCGACGAGCGTGACTTCCATGACCTCGCCGTTGGGATCAATCAGCGAAACGGTGGAACCGATGGAGACGGTCAGGTCGCCCGTGGTGGCAGCAACCTGAGCGTTGGCGAGGATGGCCTGGATCTCGGCAATACGAGCGGCGTTCTGGGCCTGCTTGTCCTTAGCGGCGTCGTACTCGGAGTTCTCCGAAAGGTCGCCGAACGCGCGGGCTTCCTTGATGTCCTCGACGATCTCCTTGGCGTAATCGCCCTCACGCCAAGCGAGCTCCTCGACGAGCTTCTGGCGGCCCTCAGCGGTCAGTACGATCTGGCTTGCGTCCATACGGATATCTCCCCAACTCTGATCAAACAATCAACTGTCAACAAAACGAAAAAGACCGGCTAGCCTGCGGGCAAGCCGGTCAGGTGCTCACCCCAAAGGGATGGGACTACTCTGCGTCCGCGTCGCTGTCCTCTGCCTGCTTCTTCTTGGCAGCAGCGAGCTTGGCCTCGAGCTCAGCGATCTCCTTGTCCTCCTCGGACTGCTCGACCACGACCTCCTCGGCCTGCTTGGTCTCGGCCTTATCGTCGCCCTCCATACCCTCGCGGATATTCTTGACGGTAGAGCCGAGGGACTTGCCGAGCTTCGGCAGGTTCTTGGGCCCGAAGATAATCAGGACAACGACGAGAATAATGATGAGCTCAGGAGCCCTCAGTCCAAACATGTAGACCTCCACAATACAGCGAGACAAGCTCGAATGAGTATACCGCGGGTATCGCGGTATCACAACAATAGCTAAAAAAAGGGACCGCAAGAAGCGGTCCCTCCTCATGCTCTGGTCGGGTTGACTGGATTTGAACCAGCGACCCCTGCGTCCCGAACGCAGTGCTCTACCAAACTGAGCCACAACCCGTTAGCTCGACTATAGTAACAAAGATTTCCGTCGTGTGCTAGAGAAATTTTTACTTCTTTGGCACTTCGACGCGAACCGTGTTGGGAATGAGCTCCGTCGCGCAGGCCCACCAGCCTTTTTGCTGGGCAGCTTCCGCAAGATGGACTGCCGTAGCGACGGTATCGCAGATGGCAAACGAGCAGGCACCCGAACCGCACACGTCCACGGCAACGGTTCCCTCCTGTGCGCGCAGCCAGTCGAGGACCGCCTGGATCCGCGGCTCCATCTGCGCGGATATGACGCCCAGATTGTTATGAATGAGCGCATATGCCGCCTCGGCGTCGCCGGCGCGCAAGGCAGAAGCAATCGCACCTGGTTTGTCCGCGGACACCGGGCTCTCATCAAATCGTCGATACGCTTCAACCGTTGATACGCTCGTCTCGCGCGGTTTGACCAATACGACAGGCGTCGCCGGAAGCACAGGATACTCAGTGGCCAGCACATCTCCCCCGCCCACGTAGAATGCGGGACTCGCGTGCAAAAAGAACGGCACGTCGGCGCCGATACCGCAAGCGATGTCATCGAGCGCAGGGTCGGCGCGGTCGATACCCCACAGCTCGGCCAAGGCAACAATGACCGCGGCGGCATCCGTCGAGGGGCCTCCCAGGCCGGCGCACAGCGGGATACGTTTTTCGATCGTCACGCACACGTTGGCATCGCGACCGTAATGCTCGGCCATAGCGATTGCCGCCCGATAAGCCGTATTTTTTTGCATGGGAAAATCGGATGCCGGAACCGTCTGGACGGTCAACGCCTGCGCCGGCGCGACCGTCACGGTATCGGCAAGACCGACGGCTGCCATCAGGGAATCGACCCTGTGATAGCCGCGGGCGTCGCGCTCGGTATGAACTCCCAGATAGAGGTTAATCTTTGCCGGCGCGGTAAGGATGAGGGACCGATCGGTCACCGTTAGTGCTCCTCGAGCTGGTTGCCGAGCGGGGTAAAGATATGCTCGCCGCTCTCGGGGTCGAACAGTTCGACCTGGCCGGTAAGGACATCGATATACTGGTAGGACTGACGCGATTTGCGGCCGCGACGCTCGTCAACCTCAACGATAAAGACGGCGGGGTGGACGCTCTTGATGGTGCCCATGCGCTCGATGACGCGGGTACGGCCCATGTTGGCCTTAACCTTGACGCGATCGCCCACCATATCGGTCAGCTTCTCGTGGATGTCGTCGACGTGATTGACTTCCATCTCTTCCATGAATAGGGCCTCCAGAGGGTGCAATTCAAAAAGGGGATAATACCCCTAAGATAGACAAAACTCTAATACTATAGCACCCTGTTGTGGCCATACGCAAGCGGCTAAAAAAGCCCCGTCTCAAATACGTTCCAGACGACAACCTCGCATGACCAGTTCACGTCAGCGAACGACCACCATTCGAGCCAAGGTGTCGCGAAAGAGGAGCGACGCGTACTTTGGTACGCGAGCGACGGTTTGAGCGACAGATTGGCCGAATGGTGGCCGTGCAGCGTCGAGTAGTTACGCGGTTTGGTAAAACCGCGTAACCTAAAGGCTATCGGTGTCCAGAACGATGGTAAACGGGCCGTCGTTGACCAGGTCGACCTTCATGTCGGCGCCAAAAATGCCGTGCGCCACATGCTCAACGTCCTGGGCGACGAGCGTCAGAAAGTACTCGTAAAGTTCGTTAGCGACATCGGGCGCGCCGGCATCCGTAAACGACGGACGGCGGCCGTGGCGGCAGTCGGCAAACAGCGTGAACTGCGACACCACGAGCACCTCGCCGTCGACATCGGCCAGTGCCAAGTTGGTCTTGCCGTTCTCGTCCTCATTGATGCGTAGCCCGCGGAGCTTGCCCCACAGCTTGTCGGCTTCGGCGCGCGTGTCGCCGTGGCCCACGCCCAGCAGTACCAGGTAGCCGCGTCCAATGCGGCCCACGCACTCACCGTCGACCGTCACGCCGGCGTTGAGCACGCGCTGCACCACCGCACGCACGGCCTACTCCTCGCCCGTCAGCTTGGCGGACAGATGCTCGAGCGCATGGAAACGATGGCTGATGGCGTTCTTCTCGTCCGCCGTGAGCTCGGCCATAGTCTTGCCCGGCGTATCGACCGGCAGGAACAGCGGGTCGTAGCCAAAGCCGTGATCGCCGCGACCCTCGTGCGCGATAACGCCCTCGCAGGTGCCCTCGCCATAGGTGACCAGGCCGTCCGTATCGATAAGCGCGACGACGCTCATAAAGCGCGCGGTACGATCCTCGTCTGCCACGCCTTCCAGGTTAACGAGAAGCTTGGCGTTGTTGGCGGCATCGTCGCCATGCACGCCCGCATAGCGCGCGCTATACACGCCCGGCTCGCCGTCCAGCGCGTCGACGACCAAGCCAGAATCGTCGGCGATGGCCATAAGGCCCGTCTCCTCGACCGCAGCCTGCGCCTTGATGATGGCGTTCTCCAAAAACGTCGTGCCGTTTTCCTCGGGGTCCTCAAAATCGCCCAGCTGGCCGAGCGCCACAAAGCGCACCTCGGGCATGACCTTGCCCAAAATGGCCTCGATCTCGGTGAGCTTATGGGCGTTACCGGTTGCAACGACGATGGTCGCCGCCGGGTCGAGGGTGTCGATGTCAATCTTCTCAAGTGCCATGGCTGGCCTCCTTGTCTCTTATAGCAATGCCGAGTTGAGGGCGACGAGGACCTCGGCCTCTCTCCCCTCTCAATCAACAGCAGTCTTATACTTCGACGTTTTCCCAGATAAAACCTGCCAAAATTAACATCCCTTTTTGGTAGGTTAGGCGAGGGCTTGGTGCTGAAGCTCGATGAGCTCGGCAATGCCCTTGTCGCCCAGGTCGAGTAGGGCGTTGAGACGCTTACGGTCGAAGGGCGCCTGCTCGCCGGTACCCTGAAGTTCGATCATCTCGCCGGTGTCGGTAGCGACGAGGTTCATGTCTACCTCGGCGTGGCTGTCCTCGGAATAATCCAAGTCGAGCAGGGTGTTGCCATCGACGACGCCCATGGAAATGGCGGCAACCTGGCCCATGAGCGGGATGCGCTCGAGTTTGCCCGCCTCGACCCACATGGCAAGGGCGTCGTGCAGCGCCACCCAGGCGCCGGTAATGCTCGCCGTACGCGTGCCGCCATCGGCCTGAATCACATCGCAGTCGACCGTAACGGTGTACTCGCCGAGCGCCTTCATATTGACGACGGTACGCAGGCTGCGGCCGATAAGCCGCTCGATCTCCATGGAGCGCCCCTTGCGGTTGGCATGCTCGCGCTTGCAGCGTTTACCGGTCGAGGCCGGCAGCATCGCATATTCCGCCGTTACCCAGCCGGCCTTGGCGCCCTTGCGCCAACCCGGCACACCCTCCTCGATGGTGGCGGCGCACAGTACGCGCGTGTCGCCGAACTCGGCCAGGCACGAGCCGTGGGCGTGCTTCATGACGCCGCGGGTGAGCTTAACGGGGCGCAGCTCGTTGGCGGCGCGGCCGTTGGCGCGGTTGACCTGCATGTATTCCATGGAACTATCCTTTCGGCAAAAGATGTGGCGAAGACTCCGGCGACATTGCGAGCCTAACCGAGTTCGTCAATATCGACATGCTCGATGCTTTTAAGCGGCTGGCCAAAGATAAAGCTACCCGCCACCGCAAACTCGGCAATGTTGTCAGACGTGGTGGCAAAGCGATGCTGTGGCTCGGCGGTATCGCCCGCCAACTGCTCACGACGCGTGAGGATATCAGTCAGCTCGCGGGTGGTCTCCTCGGCGGAGCTCACCACGCGCACCCCGGGTCCCAGCGCATGGCGGATGGGACCCACCAGCAGCGGGAAGTGCGTACAGCCGAGCACCACGGTATCGATGCCGCGATCGTGCAGCGGCTCGACTGTGGCGCCGACCAGCGCGCGAACGGCTGGCGTATCAAAAATATCCTCGTTCTCGAGCCACTGCTCCTGCAGATGCGCGCCCGAGGCGAGCTCGTGCTCGACGACCTCGACAAAGCTCGAGGCCGGGCAGCCATACACATCGACACCAGCATCCAAGTCCTGGATGGCGCGCGTGTAGGCACCCGAGCGAATGGTGAGGTTGGTGGCCAGCACGCCCACGCGACGCGTACGCGTGCTGTTGATGGCGGCGCGTGCACCCGGGGCGATCACGCCGATCACGGGAACGTCGAGCACTTGTTGAGCCAGACGCAAGGCCGCGGCGGTCGCCGTGTTACAGGCGATGACCATGATCTTAACGTCGTGCCTCGATAGCCAGCGGCCCGCCTGCAGCGCAAACGAGCGAACCTCGTCCTCGGTGCGGGTGCCATAAGGGCAGCGCTTAGTGTCACCGAAATAGTAGACGGACTCGTGCGGAAGCGCTGTTGCGATCGCGCGCGCGACCGTCAAGCCGCCCAGGCCCGAGTCGAACACGCCGATCGGACGCGTGTCCCCGGCCAGATTATCGATATCGGACATTACCTCACCAGATTCTCTCTCGAAAAATGCGACCACGCGTGATGCGTCGCACTACGAACGGGCTGCGACCAGCAGCTCGGCCGTTGCCACCCAACCGTCGACAATCTTGCCGCGCGTTACATAGGCATTGTCGCAGGCATCCAAGAACTCCGGGGCACCGGCGCTCGTCAGACCATTCTCGACCAGGCAGAACATGCCCACATGGTCGGCCATGTAGAAGTCGGACTCGGAATCGCCGAGCGCCAGCGTCTCCTCGCGCTCGATACCCAGGTGCTCGCAGAAACGTGCGATGGCAACGCCCTTGTTGAGGCCGGCGGGATTGATGTTAAACGCGCGGCCATCCTCGACGCGTTCGAGCTCGAGCGTCGTCGGCTTGGACAGATGCGTCAGGTGACCGTTGCAGGCCCAGACCAGGCCGCAGCCGGCCTCGTCAAGAATGGCCTGGACCTCGTCGTCGGGCACATCGCCGCGCATGCCGACGGTGACCTCGCGGTACTTGTAGCCAGTCGACATGTCGTTGTGGTACTCGATCTTATGCGGCCAGTGGGCGAGAATCTTCTCGCACACGCCGGTCTGCTCGATCACCTGATGCGGCGTGAGGCCGCAGGCGGGGTCGTAGGGCATATCGCCGGTCAGATACTCCCAATCGTTAGCCTTGAGATCGTACATGACCAGGCCGCCCATCTCGCCGATGTAGGAGTTGAGGCCGAGCACGCGGGCGTCTTCGTGGATCATGGTGCGATTGCGACCCGAGGTGGGGACCACCTGGATGCCGGCACGAGCGAGCGCGACAACCGCCTCGACGAGCTTGGTCGAGGGATTGCCGTCGTTATCGCGCAGCACGCACGAGCCGGGTGCGAGCATCGTGGCGTCCAGGTCGGTAAAGACGTACTTAACCTTGGCAAGACGCTCGCGCATCTCGCCCGAAAGCTCAGCGACGGTCGGCAGGGTATTGTGGGACATGGTCACTCCATTTACGTAGAAGGGGCTTCTGGTCTTAGGCATCGTACGCCGCAAGGGTGCGCTTGAGAATCGAACCGTCGCGCTCACAAGGCTCGGGTCCGTTCTTGCGCAGCATACACTCTTCCTCGCCCTTACCGGTCACGATGACCACGGCAGGACGGACGGTCTCGCGCACGGCAGTCTCGATAGCGGCAACGCGATCAGTCACGATTTGCCAGTTATCATTTCCCTGCGCTTGAACGTTGCGCGCGATCTCGGCGCAAATATCCTCGACATCCTCGGGGCCGGGGTCATCCTCGGTAATCACGATTCGGTCGGCATACTTGCCAGCGGCGATGCCCATCGTGGTGCGTCGATCGACACCCTTACCGCCCGTAGCGCCAAATACAACCGCCAGCTCGCGCTCGGGATAGTTCTCGCGCAAGTCGCGCAGAAGTGTCTCGAGGCTCATGCCGTTATGTGCAAAATCGACGACGCCCAAGATTTTGCCCGATACGGACGGATAGAGCTCCATACGGCCGGGAACGAAGACGCCCTCAAAGCCATGGACGATACCCTCTTCGGAAATGCCCAGGGCCTCGGCGCAGGCAATAGCGGCAAGCGCGTTGGACACATTGAATTTAACCGGCGTGGGAATCACCATGTCGCGCGTAAAGCGGGGCGTGCGCACCGTTGCCACCACGCCGCAGTCACCATTGCGAATCGCCAGCGCAAGCACGTCGGCACGCTCGTCGGTCAGGGAGAACGTCACCGTACGTTCGCAACGAGATGCCGCCTCGAGCACACGATCGACTTTATCCATATCGAGATTGACCACGGCAAAACGGCTCTGCGAGAAAATTTTGAGCTTGCTGGCAAAGTAATCCTCGAGCGTCGGATGCTCAATCGGCGAAATGTGATCCTCGCCGATATTGGTAAAGGCGCCGACTTCAAAGGCGATCTTGCCCGTGCGCTCGTATTTGAGGCCCTGGCTCGATGCCTCCATAACCAGCCACGGGGCACCCGCCTCCGCAGCATGCGCGATGCGAGACTGCAGCATGAAGGATTCGGGGGTCGTCAGTTTGGAAGGGCCCGTCTCGATGCCGTCGTCGAACTCAATGCCCGTATTAAGAGCGGGTCGATGACAGCCCGTAATCTTGGCCTCGTTGGCGAGAATGCCGCGCAGATAAAAGCTACAGGTCGACTTGCCCTTGGTGCCTGTAAAGGCGCAGACCTTCACCTTACCCGACGGGTGCCCATAAAAGGCATCTGCCACCACGGCGAGCGTGCGACGAATATCACTCACAATCACCGCGGGAAGATCAACATCGTAATCGACCTCGGAAACGTAGGCCACGGCGCCATCGGAGATTGCCGAAAGCAGGTACTCGCGCTTAAACGTACGGCCCTTGCAGACAAACAACGTGCCCGGACGCACCTGGCGCGAGTCATCAGTTGCAAACTCAATGCGCTGGTCGCACGAAGCGCTCGGTCTGGAAACAACAAGGTCATCTTCCTCGAGCAACTCTATATAGCGCATCAGAGTTAGCTTCTCTTGTGTCGGACTCGACATACAAAGACCTCTCTCGCTAAGCCCAGCCTCAATTGCCTCGAGACCAAACCGATTCAACAAAACCCTTTCAATACTAGCAGCCATCGTAATATGCCGCCCAATCTTGTATCGGGCACAGATTGCTAAATCTTGGAACCGCTACCGGAAGCCCGGACGAGTCACGCCGTGGTTTTTTCGGTTCGCTCGGCGCTTATGCCCTATCACGAAACAAAAGATTGGCATGATAGTAAAGATTATTTGACATCAGCTGCCGCGATCCTTGCGGCAGTACACCTGAGCCGTCAGCAGAAAGGATCTTGCATGTGCGGTTTTGTCGGTTTTACCGGTACAGATGAACAGAGTGAGCTGGTTCTCACGGCCATGATGAATCGCATCATCCACCGTGGTCCCGATATGGGCGGCCAGCATATCGTCGACAACGTTGCCCTTGGCTTCCGTCGTCTTTCGATTCTCGATCTTTCCGAAGCTGGAGCTCAGCCCATGTCGAGCGACGACGGCAAGGTCACGATTGTCTTCAACGGAGAGATCTACAACTTCCAGGAGCTTCGCGCCGAGCTGGAGGCAGCCGGCTACGCCTTCCACTGCAACGCCGATACCGAGGTCCTGGTACACGGTTACGAGGAGTGGGGCGAGGACCTGGTCAACCGCCTACGCGGCATGTACGCGTTCGTGATTCACGACCAGAACAAGAACAAACTCTTCGGCGCTCGCGACATCTTTGGTATCAAGCCGTTTTATTACTACCAGGCATCCGATGGCTCACTGCTGTTTGGCTCCGAGATCAAGAGCTTCCTGGACCATCCCAAGTTTGAGAAGGCTGTCAACCACGACGCGCTACGCCCCTACTTGACGCTGCAATTCCCCGCCACGGAGGAGACCTTCTTTAAGGGCGTGTTCAAGCTTGCCCCGGCGCATTGCTTTACGTATGACCTGACGACCAACACCATGGACATCAAGCGTTACTGGAGCTGTGACTTCACCGACGACAACTCCAAGACCTTCGAGGAGTACGTGGACGAGTGCGACAAGGTTGTGCACGAAAGCGTCGCTGCACACCGAATCGCCGATGTTAAGGTGGGCTCGTTCCTTTCTGGCGGCGTGGACTCCAGCTACATCGCCGCCTGTCTCATGCCCGACACCACGTATTCTGTCGGCTTCGATTACAAGAACTTCAACGAGACCAACTACGCTGCCGAGCTTTCCGACAAGCTGGGCATCAAGAATGTGCGCAAGATGATTACCGCCGACGAGTTCTTCGATGCGCTGCCCGATATCCAGTATCACATGGACGAACCGCAATCGAACCTGTCCAGCGTGCCGTTGTACTATCTGGCGCAGATGGCTTCCGAGGAGGTCACCGTCGTCCTTTCGGGCGAGGGTGCCGACGAGCTGTTTGCCGGCTATGAGTGGTACGAGGACACCCCCGAGATGCGCTCCTTTAAGAAGCGCGTGCCGCTCGGCGTACGTCGCGCCCTGGGCTCGCTCGTTCAGCATCTCCCCTACTTTAAGGGCCACAACTTCCTGACGAAATGCGCCGAGGTTCCCGAGCGTTGGTATGTGGGTCAGGCAAAGGTGTTCGATCCCTCCGAGGTCGACGAGGTGCTCAAGCCCGCTTATGACACCGGCAAGAACGCCGCCGAGATGTGCGCCGAGTACTACAAGCAGGTTCCCAACTGCTGCGAGCTTTCCAAGAAACAGTATCTGGATATGAACATGTGGCTGCCGGGCGACATCCTGCTCAAGGCAGACAAGATGTGCATGGCGCATTCTCTGGAGCTTCGCGTCCCGTTCCTGGACAAGAAGGTCATGGAGTTTGCCGAGCACATTCCCGCCAACTACCGTGTTAACGAAGAAGGTTGCAAGCTCGTCCTGCGTCACGCCGCCAACCGCACGCTGCCCGACGAGTGGGCAACGCGCAAGAAGGTGGGCTTCCCCGTACCGGTCAAGTTCTGGCTGCGCGAGCAAAAGTATTACGACTACGTAAAGGAATACTTCACCGCACCGTGGGCTGCTGATTTCTTTGACACCGATGCGCTCATGAAACTGCTCGACGATCACTTTAAGGGCCGCGCGCTCAACCAGCGCAAGATCTATACCACGCTGACGTTCCTCATTTGGTACAAGCGCTTCTTTATCGACGAGAACAAGAGCACCGAAGTCGCCGCTTAGATTTCGTTATGAATTAGCGGTGAACCACACAGGGTTTCCGCTATACTCAGTCCCTGCGGGCGATTGGCGCAACGGTTAGCGCAGGTGCTTTACACGCACAAGGCTGGGGGTTCGAATCCCTCATCGCCCACCATTGAATTGTTAGGCCTCCAGTGATGGAGGCCTTTCTTTTTTGTGCCCGGTACATGGGATTCGAACCCGCAAGGGTGCGGAGCTGAGGAAACGCGAAGCGTTTTCCAGCGCAGCACGCGAGGAGCGAAGCGACGAAGCGGGGCTCGGGCGGCGAAATGGACCCTTGGCGAATACCCGTGTGCAAAAAATGCCAAATATGAGTACTGCTACCTTTTTAGTAGCAGCGTTTTCGAAGTTATAAAAGGCAAATCCGGCATTAGAACGACGATCGATAGTCCAGTTAAGCCAATTTGCCAACTACAAAACTGGACATATGTGGCCCAACTCATCTAAAAGTGCCTAATTTATATGTTACGAAGTTAGTGCCCGTACTCATATTTGCCACTTTTTGCACACGGCCTATCCCAGCCATGGTAAATCGATAGCAAAACGGGCTCCAGTTCGCCCAATCGTGCGCCAAACGGCACGTGACAGCCTGAAACCCGCTCCAAATTGCTATGTCTGATGGCGCTAAGCCAAAACGTCCGACAGGATCTCGGTTAGGCTGTCCACGTCGGCCTCTTCGCACACGAGCGGCGGAAGGAAGCGCAGCGTATGTGCGCCTGTAGCGTTGATCACGGCACCAGCCCCCAATGCACGGGCCACGACGTCGTGTGCATCACCCGCGGCATCGTCCAGATCGCAGCCGAGCATCAGGCCGCGACCACGCACCTCTACCACATGCGGAAGCTTAGCCAGCGCCTGCTCCATATAAGCACCCACCTTGGCAGCATGCTCGGCAAAATCGCCGCGCACGAGCGCAGAGAGCGTCGCGGCGCACGCCGCGACAGCCAAGCAGCTACCGCCAAAGGTCGAGCCGTGGTCACCCGGCTTAAACACGTCGGCGATCTCCTTCTTTGCCACCACGGCACCCATGGGCACGCCGTCGGCGATGCCCTTGGCAAGGCTCATAATGTCGGGCTCCACGCCATAGGTCTGGAATGCAAACGGCTTGCCGGAGCGGAAGATGCCACACTGGACCTCGTCGGCGATAAGAACGGCGCCCACCTCGTGTGCCAAGTCGCGCGCCGCCGTCATAAACTCCTCGGTCATGGGGTGCACACCGCTCTCGCCCTGAATCGGCTCGAGCATGACGGCGCAGACCTCGCTTCCCAGCTGCTTAAAGATCGAACGCAGTTCGTCGACATCGTTGGGCGTGCAGGCCACAAAACCGCCCGGCAGCGGACGGAAGCTATCCTGCAGCCAATCCTGCATGGTGGCGGCAATGGTCTCGAGCGTACGGCCGTGGAAGCCGCCGCGCATGCACACGATGGTGTTGCCACCGTTACCAGCACGCTTGGCGTACAGACGCGCGAGCTTCATCGAGCCCTCGTTGGCTTCGGCACCAGAATTGGCAAAGAACGTCTCCCATACCTGCTCGCCCGCCGTCGGAGCGCCGAGCGCAGCTGCCGTGGTCTCATCGCCGGCAGCAATGGCATCGGCAATCACGCGTGCACTGTCCACGTCGTCGTTAGCGAGCTTGGACAGCAGCGCCGCGACCTGTCCACGCTGCTCGATGTAGAAGTAGTTAGACACATGCATGAGCTTTTTGGTCTGCGCCTCGAGCGCCGAGAGCACTGCAGCGTTGCCGTGGCCAAGGCTGCACACACCGATGCCAGCAAGAAAGTCAAGATACTCACGGCCGTCATCGCCGGTGAGCTTCATGCCGTGACCTTCGACAAACTCTACCGGCGAGCGGCCAAAGGTATGCATAACGTAGTGGGATTCGAGCGATTGTTGAGCAGCAAGTGACATGGGATGCCTTTCGTTGGGCGCCGTACGGCGCAGGGCTATGTGTGCAGGGACGCGACGACCGCGGGTCAGCTAGACCGTCTGGAGCTTCTCGACCTCGTCGAGGTTCTCGGTCAGGCGCGCCGCAAACGTCGAAAGCGGGTGCGGATGCGTATCGAATTCGTAGGCTGTCTCGGTGGAATGGATCACGGTGCCGACGCCAGCATCGGTCAACAGCTCCAGCAGCAGTGAGTGTGGCGTCGTGCCATTGATGATGTGGGCTCGGAACACGCCAGCAGCAAGCGCATCGACGGCCGCGCGCAGCTTGGGAATCATGCCCTTATCGACCTCCCCGCCGTAGAGCATCTCGTTGACCTCGTCGAGCGTCAGGTTGGAGATGAGCGAGTCCTTATCACTAAAGTCCTTGTACAGACCGTCGACGTCGGTCAAAAAAATCGCCTTGTGCGCATGAAGCGCCGCCGCAACGGCGCCGGCGGCGGTATCGGCATTGATGTTGAAGAAGCCGCCGTCCTCCCCCGCCGCGACGGTAGCGATTACGGGAATGTACTCGCTATCGAGCAAGCGCTCGGGGAGGACGGCGGCTTCTTCAACATCAATGCCGATACCGCCGCCGGCGCCGTTGCGGCGGCGCTTCATGCGCACAAGGCGATTTTTTTGACCGACGTCGACGGTCTGTACAAGGACTT
>JAXJJM010000021.1:0-43592 GCA_036298225.1 Collinsella sp. | reverse complement strand
TAGGCACGGGAGCCTCCCAACCTCGTTGCGGCGCGGCTGCGCCTCTGGCACTTCAACAACATTGTCGCAGCCCCGACCCGCGGTCACGAGCGGGGGCTCCTGTCGTTTCCGTGCCCCTGGATTGGGTCATAGTGTCTGACTTCGCCAAAACATCGGCGTTGCCCGACCAGTCGTTTTGGCACTTAGTAGTCGTTGGGGACGTTCTTGTTTGCCTAGTCATTTAAGAACGTCCCTAATGACTAACTTCCTCCTTCCCGAAACCTTTCCGCAACAATTTGCCCTTCGCACTGCTCGACTCCGCTCGCAACGTCCCCTGCGCTACACTTAGTTGCACTGTGGCGCCGTTGCGCCGCGCCCGAACTAAGGGGGACACTCATGAAGAATACTCAGCTGCTGCTGATTAACGATATGTGCGGCTACGGCAAGGTCGCGCTTTCCGCCATGCTTCCGGTGCTGTCGCACATGGGCTACCGTATCCACAACCTGCCGACGGCACTTGTGTCCGATACGCTCAACTACCCCAAGTTCTACATCCACGACACCACGGAGTACGTGCGTCAGAGTCTCGCCATCTGGGAAGAGCTCGGCTTTGAGTTCGACGCCATCTCCACTGGCTTTATCGTGACCGAAGAAGAGACGCGCATCATCTCAGACTTTTGCCACCGCCGCGCGCAAAAGGGCACCAAGGTATTCGTCGACCCCATCATGGGCGACAACGGCAAACTTTACGCCGGTGTGCCCGAGTCCACGATCGGTCTCATGAGGCATCTGCTCGAGTGCGCCGACTATGCGGTGCCCAACTATACCGAGGCGTGCCTGCTCACCGACACGCCCATTGCCGAGCAAATCACGCCTGACGAGGCCCACGCCCTTGTGGACGCCATGCGCGCGCTGGGCGCCAAGTCGGTGGTCATTACGAGCGCTGTGGTCGACGGCACGAACGCCGTCATCGGTTACGACCACGTGGCGGGGGAGTACTTCACGATTCCCTTTGACCTGATCCCGGTTTACTTCCCGGGTACGGGCGATACGTTCTCGGCGGTGCTCGTCGGTCGCGTGATGGCCGGCTGGAGTCTGCAGCGTGCAACGGCCGATGCCATGCGCGTGGTGGCAGAGCTTATCGAGCGCAACGCCGACCAGGAGGACAAGTCCGCCGGCCTGCCCATCGAGGCCTGCCTGGATGTGATCGACCATGAGTAGCGCCGGCGAAAGCATCCCCGAGCCCGCGAGCGAGAACAAGCCGCTCGGTGCGCCGCGTGGCAAGCGCCCGCGTATTCGCATTAGCTGCGTGGACCAGCTGGGTACGTGTCGCTGCCACCATGGGCACAAGCCGGGCGACGTCTTCGACTTCGACCGCGATCGCGGCAAGATGTGCTCCATGGCCTGCCACGTGGGCTTTCCCTATATCGACATCCTGCGCTACGGCGGCACCGTGCCTGGCAACAAGCCCGGCACGGCAAAGTTCTGCTGCCCCGAGGTCGATACGTTGAACGTCTGGCTCGCCGAGATCGTCGACGGGTAGGCAGCCGGTCGAATTCGCTGTGTCGCGGATCGGAATAGCGTGCATCGGACGGATCCTTCGGCGCTCTGAACTAACTGTCTAGCAAGGCTCCCGGCTTCGCCTGCAGCATCCTAAAGCTGCTCGAGCATGGCCGTGCAGCCGGCGAGCACATCGCGGTACGTGGCGTCGAAGTTGCCGGTGTACCACGGGTCGGCGACGTCGCCGGGGCGATCGGTCCAATCGAGCAGGCGTGTAATCTTGCCGTCGGGGTCGCTGCCAAAGATGCGGCGCAGGCCGCGGGCGTTCTCGGCATCCATATAGACGATGTGGTCCCAGTCGCCATATTCCGCTCGGCGCACCTGGCGCGCACGGTGCGCAACGACGGGAATCCCGACCTCGCGCAGCTTGGCAACCGTGCCATGATGCGGCGGATTGCCAATCTCCTCGGTCGAGGTCGCGGCGGAATCAATAACGAATTCCGCCTCGCGCCCAGCACGGCGCACCAGCTCGGTAAACACGGACTCAGCCATCGTCGAGCGACAGATATTCCCGTGGCAAATAAACAGAATGCGTTGCATGAGCGGTTTCCTTTCAGGGCGGTTGCGCGGGGCTTACAGACTGGCCTTGAGACAGTTTGCTCCGATAAAGCCCGCTGCGTACAAGGGGAGGTGGCGCAGCTCGCGTCCGTCATCGGTTTCGCTGCGGGCAAAATTGTTCTCGGACAATATGTAGGCATACGGCGACCGGGCTTTTTCCATAAACGACCCGAGCGTTCTCGCGCGCACGTTGCGTGCGGATTTTACCTCGACGGGAACGATCTCCATACGGTCGGTCTGAAGTAGAAAATCGAGCTCGCCGTTCGTCTTCCAAGACGACGGTGGCATCCAGTAATACGTCTGCAAACCATTGCCCGAAAATGCCTGCATGACCGAGTTCTCCGCCAAGGCACCTCGAAAGTCGGAAGACAGCGCAATGGCGGAATCCTCTTTGAGGTCGAGCCAGAGTCGCGGGTTGATACCGAGTTTGTAGAACATGAGGCCCGTATCGAGAAGATAGACCTTAAAGAAGCTCCCGTCTTCGTCGTCGAAGGGGACGAGGGGAGGTTCGATGCCTTCGGTCAGGTTGTTGACCGATATGATGCCGGCGCCCTCGAGCCAGTCGAGTGGCTCGATGAGCTTGGCACGACGGCCTCCGCGTTCGACCTCGGAGTACTTGAATTTCTTGGTTGAGGATCGTAGCAGCTGGGATGGAATGGAGCGCCAGACCTTGCGCGCCGCCACGCCGCTGATCCCGTTTTCGGGGTCGGTCATATCGGCGGTGTAGGTCTCGTCGATTTCGCGCTGCTCGACGCGCGCGTCTTCGATGGATAACGTCTTGCGATATGCATTGACGGCGGCGGGCATGCCGCCCACGATCTGGTATCGATGAAACAGGTTGAGCGCGGCTTGGTGTGCGGCGTAGGTCTCGAGCGTGTCGGCGTGGGTACGAACGGCATCGGCCATCTGCTCCTCGCCGAGCGCCCAGAGAAACTCCTCGAACGACATGGGATGCATGGTCTCTTGACGAACGCCGCTGGGAAAAGGCAACTTGCGCTTGCGCGTGGCGACGCCGAGCTGGCTGCCGGTCGCGCATATGCGCCAGCCCGAACCCGAGAAAAAGCGAAGCGAGTTGAGCGCCCGTTCGCAGAGCTGCACCTCGTCAAACAGGATGAATGCGGTTTCTTTGCGAATGGGGGTGCGTTTATAGTCTGAGATTCGTGCCACGATGGTGTCGACGTCGTCGGTGGGGCAGTCGAACAGCGGGGCAATCAGCTCAAGATCGGTCTGAAAGTCGAGTTTGACAAACGCATCGCCGGCGATTCGTCTGCCGATTTCCTCGGCAGCGTACGTTTTGCCCACGCGTCGTGCGCCACGGATGAGGAGGGGGCGCGAGGCGTCCTTTGTCGCCCATGATTCGATAACGGATTCGATTGATCTGCGCATGGGGCCACCTTCCAATTTCGTGTATTTCAAATACATAGTTTAGTACGATTTCGTGTACTTGAAATACACGAAATCGTTGAAAAGCGTGTATCTGAAATACACGAAATTGCACTGCTGGAGCTTGCAGGCGGATAAACACTGCTCGTATGGTGCGGTTTTCACCGGTCGCTCGCCACTCTGGGCTGTGCTTACGCCTGCCCCGATCCCGCTCTTATGCCTGCATCGTTGATTGCGCTGCGTGGCGGCGCTCCCAGCGTGCTAGCTTGATCGTCACCAGCGTGAGCACCCAGGCCACGAGCGAGAACGCGGCGCCAACCGCGCCCACGTAGGCAATGCCAATGCCGCTTATCACGGCGCCACCCACCGCGGTGCCAAACGAAATGCCGACATTAAACGCCATGGGTTCCACCGAGCTTGCGAGCACCGTCGATTTGGGATGACGGCTGCGGGCCACGTCCATAAAGTGCGTGATGCACGAGACCGAGAACAGATACATGAGCATCGCCAGACTAAAGACAAAAACGAGTGCGAGGGGCATGGCGGCGCCCACGGCAAACAGTCCAAACAGTGCCGCTGCCTGCAGCGTAAACGTCACGAGCAGCGCCTTCATGCCAAAACGCGCGTCGATCCATCCGCCCAAGATGTTCGAGATCAGGCAAAACACGCCGTAGGCCATGAGTGTAGTGCTTGCCTGGACGGTGCCCATGCCCAACACCTGCTCCAGATAGGGCGTCACGTAGCCGTAAAACACGTAGACCGACCCCACGCCAAACAAAAAGATGAGCATGCCGGTGATAATGCTCGGCTCGCGCAGAAGCCCCGCCTGCTCGCGGAATGTGGCAGGCTCATCGGTCTGTCCGGCACGCGGCATAAACGCCACGAGCGCAGTACAGATCAGAACGGCGAAGGCGAGCGTACCGTACATGGCAACGTGCCAGTCGAGCGTATCGGCCACAAACTTGCCGATCGAGGTCACAAAGACCATCGCCACGGAGAAAGCGCCGTACACCACCGAGATGGCGAGCGAGGTCTGCTGCGGAGACAGCAGCTCGGGGATATACGTCACGCCTACGGCGAGCAGTGCGCCCGAGACGGAGCCCAAGATGATGCGCGAGGCAAACAACACTTGGAAGTTGGGCGCCAACGCCATGACAAGATTGCCGAGCACAAAGACAATGCTGTAGCATACGAGTAACTGGTAACGGCGGAAGCGTCCCGTGCTGAGCGCAAGCGCCGGCGTTGCGATGGCGTAGACGAGCGCGAACACGCTGATGAGTTGGCCTGCGGTGGCAAGTGAGATGCCGAGCTCCGTCGCCAGGTCGCTCTCGATGCCGATGACCACGAACTCCGAGCAGCCGAGCGAAAAACCCAGCAGCACGAGCAGCGCCAGGCAAAGGTTGGTGCGAGCGGGGGAAAGGGTGGATGCGGTCGTCAAAGCGGTAACTCCAATAATGGGCAAGGCTGAGTTTCGGGACTCTGCAACTCTATCAGATAGCGGCAAGAGGGCAGCTTCTTTACCGCGCTCCAAACCGTCCCAACAATCGATGAAAATCTCGAAATCGAGGAAAAGTGTCGAATGTTGGGACGGTTTTCCTGTCCAGCGCGGACGAGCGCCTGTGCCATCTGCGGGTATAAGGCTAGCAAATGTTTATTTGCGAGGCCAAAGGGGGCGCCCCGTATGGATATCGATAACTTTGAATGGTGGTATAGCGAAGGCGAGGCTCCGGACGAGGAATGGGACGAGCCTTTGACGAGTGATGAGTCGAGCGATGGGGCGGATGCCGAGGGCGCGGCTGGTGCTGATGCCGAGGCCGCCGGCGACGCCACGGCCGAATCCGATGATGCCGCTTCCGACCCCGCCGAGCCCCTGACCTTCGAGCAAGCTTGGGCCCAGGCAGAGGCCGACGAGGCCAAGGCCGATGCAACGGCCACGCTGAGCCAGCCGGCCGATATGTCGATCTCGCCGGCCAAGACGCCGCAACCGCGCCATAACATCGACCCCGGCAGCACGGCGTCCTTCAGCATCCTCGACGTGCCCGCGCAGGGCGCCCAGGCGCCAGCTCCCACGCATCGTCCCGACTTGGCTCGCGAGGAAGATGCGGGTCGCCGCTCTCCGCTCGGCCCTATCCTCATTGCCTTTTTGGCCGGCGTCATTGCGTGTTCGGCGATCGGCAACGTTTGGGGCCATGTTGAGCAGCAGCGAAAAGACGCCGCCAAGGTCGAGATGTCCGTCGAGCAGTCGCTCAGCCGTACGCGCTCGGTGCATGTGTCGGTCGAGGTCAAAGACGGCGCGACGTGGGATACCGCGCGCGGCGACAGCCAGATGCTCATCCATATCGTGGGCCGCACGCTCAAGGGCCAGACGGTCGACGAGTATCAGTACATCAACTCCGACGGCGATGGCATCGAGCTCAAGCCCGGAGACTATGAGCTCACCGTCGATGAGCCTCCCGTCGCCACCGATGGCACGCGCTTCCGCGCCTCAAAGCGCATGGTGCCCGTGAGCTTTAACTCCCAGGCGCCCAATAGGGTCGATTCCACGCCGCAGGGTGGGTTTGATCTCTATGTGATCACTCAATAGCTGCGCCACCGCCCCGCACTGCTCCCAAGAGTGGGACAATAGCCCTCGGTATTATTGTTTACTTTTGGAGGAAGTAGCATGTCCACCGTCACCACCATCAAGCGCGGCGGCCTCACCGCGGCCATCGATTCCATGGGCGCCCAGCTCACGAGCCTTGCCCTTAACGGCAACGAGTATCTGTGGCAGGGCGATCCCGCCTTTTGGGGCAAGCACGCACCCATTCTGTTCCCCATCGTGGGCTCGCTGCGCAACAACACGGCAACGTCTGCCGCCGGTACCTGCGAGATGGCACGCCACGGTATCGCACGTATCGTCGAGCACAAGCTGGTCGAGGTCTCCGAGGACGGCTCCTCGGTAACCTATGAGATCACCGACACACCCGAGTCGCTCAAGGCCTTCCCCTTCCGCTTTAAGCTCAACATGACCTACGCCCTGACCGGCGATGCCACGCTCACCCAGACCTTTGCCGTCACCAACACCGGCGACGTGGACCTGCCGTTCTCGGTGGGCGGCCACCCTGCGTTTAACGTGCCCGCTCCCGGTGCCGAGGACGAGGCATTCGAGGATTACGAGCTGGCGTTTACCGAGGTTTGGACCAACGAGGCTCCCATCATCACGCCCGATGGTCTCATGACGTTCGAGGGTTCCTACAAGGCCCCCGACAATTCGGACGTTGTGCCCATCACGCATCGCAGCTTCGATAACGATGCCATCATGTTCACCGATACCCCGGGCTCCACGCTCACGCTGCGCGGTCGCAAGTCGGGCCACGGCGTCAAGATCGACTTTGAGGGCTTTAAGTACATCGGCGTGTGGTCTGCCGCCAACGATGCCCCGTTTGTGGCGCTCGAGCCCTGGACCGGCCACACCACCATGGATACCGAGGACGACGTCTTCGAGCACAAGGTCAACACCATCACCTTGGCGCCGGGCGAGACGGACGAGCGCAGCTTTAGCGTTACGCTGCTCTAGGGGTTCCGCACGGAGCGGTCATAACTTGAGCGTGGATGATCTCCCGTTTTGAGCCCGTGTGCGAGCCAAAAGTGGGAGATTTTCCACGCTCATTCCGATGCATGGGTCGGGGCAGCTAATTTGGGACGGGGCTATTTTGACTGCTTTCACATGCAAGCAGTCAAAATAGCCCCGTCCCAAATTAGCTGCCCTTGCATCAATCAGTCATTTTCCAGTTCGTAAACTTGTATGTATGCATACAAGTGGATAGCGGCGTGCGGTATCCTGTTGAGTCGTTAGCATACGATTCAACAGGGAAGGCAGATTATGCATTCTCCCCATCAACGCGACGCGCATCCACAGCCGGTATGCAGCCGTCGCATCTTTTTGGGTAGCGCTCTCGCTGCGAGCGCTTCCGTCGTCACCGGCGCGCTCGCCGGCTGTCAGCGTCCGTCCACGCTCAAGGTGGTTCAGCCCACGACGGGCGGCGGTCGCGACGACCTGTCCGATTCCGTGATCGGCAAAGACAAGATCCGCATTGGCATGGAGGCGGCCTACGCCCCGTACAACTGGCAGGTTTCCGAAGCCAGTGAGTACACCATCCCCATCGACAACGTGCAGGGCGCCTATGCCGATGGCTACGACGTGCAGATCGCCAAGATCGTCTGCAAGGCCCTCGGTGGCGAGCCCGTTGCCGTCAAGCAGAGCTTCTCGGGCCTTATCGACTCGCTCAACAACGGCCAGATCGACCTCATCATCGCCGGTATGAGCGCCACGCCCGAGCGTGAGGAGTCGGTCGGCTTCTCCGATCCGTACTTTATCGGCTACTTTGGCCTGTTCGTAAAAGAGGGCTCGCCTTACCAGAACGCCACCAAGCTCAGCGACTTTAGTGGCGCTACGGTCCTCGGCCAAAAGGACACCATGCTCGATACCGTCATCGACGAGATCCCAGGCGTTGTGCACAAAAACCCGGTCGACTCCGTCCCCACGGTGTTCTCGAACCTGCTGCAGGGCACGTGCGACGCCGTGACCTACAATACCGAGAACGAGAAGGGCTATATGGCCCAAAATCCCGGTATCGTCCCCATCCATTTTGCCGAGGGCGAGGGCTTTAAGCAGGAGGTCGCGGCAAACGTCGGCTGCCGCAAGGGCTCGGACAAGCTGCTCAAGCTCATCGACAAGACACTCAAGGGCATTAGCCAAGAGGAACGCGACCAAATGTGGGACGCGTGCCTCGATCGTCAGCCGGCATAGGGAGGCAGCATGAAAACCACCAATCGCCTGGCCTCCTTTATCAAGGCCGACCACCGTTATGTATACCTGGGCACGAGCGTTATCGCGGCGCTCGGCCTGGCGTTTAGCCAACGCAACCCCACGCCGCTGAGCTTCTTGGCACCTACGGGCGTGTTCCAAGACTGCCTCTGGGCGATCCTTTGGGCCTGGCTCGTCGTGTCTGCGGCGGCGCTCGTCACCAAGCTCATGCACTGGAACGACTATCGCGAAAAATCGCCATTCGCATCCGAGCGTTTCCGTCGCGGCGCGCGCCTGGGCAGCTATGTCGTCGTCGCCATTGCAGCGATCTTCTTTATCGACCGCTGCGTCATGTCGTTTATCGACCTGGTACAGGTGAGCATTGTCTCGGACTCCAATCCCAGCGACTTTTTGCCGAGCCTGGTCTACATGACCTATAAGAGCGGCGACTTCTTTATTCGCGGCATCGAGATCACCATCGCGCTTGCCACCTTCGGCACCGTCATCGCCTTTTTCCTGGCGCTGCTTTTCGTGTTCCTGCGCATCCAGACGTTCGACCGTGTGGACAACGATCTCACGCGTTTCTTTAAGAGCATCGGCCGCGGCTTTGCGACCGTTTACTCCACCATCGTGCGCGGCACGCCCATGATGGTCCAGGGTCTGCTCATCTATTACGCGGGCTTTACCGTCCTGCGCAGCATGGGCTTCGAGACCGCCCAGGCCAACCAGATCTGGAGCACCTTCACTGCCGGCCTCGTCACCATTTCGCTCAACTCCACCGCATACATGATGGAAGTCCTGCGCGGCGGCATCGAGTCCATCGACGCCGGCCAGGCCGAGGCGGCGCGCTCGCTGGGTCTGTCGCAGTGGCAGGCCATGCGCAAGGTCGTGTTCCCCCAGGGCATTAAAAACGCGATCCCCGCACTCACCAACGAGCTGATCATCAACATCAAGGATTCGTCGGTGCTTTCGGTCATCGGCGTGTTCGACCTCATGTACGCCACCACCACCGTCGCCGGCGTGTACTACCGCCAGATGGAGGTCTACTGCGTGGCGCTCGTGGTCTATCTGATCCTGACGCTCGTGGCGAGCCGCCTGCTCGAGGCCTTTGGCAAAAAGCTCGGCGCCGCGGCCCCGGCCACGCTGCCCAGCTCCAACTAGGCTCAAGACGAGGAGAATCATCATGGCAGATACCGCCACTACCGGCGCCGCGGCCGCCGCACAAAATCAAGAGCCGCTCATCCGCGTCGAGGACCTGCATAAGAGCTTCGGCTCGCTCGAGGTGCTCAAGGGCATCGACCTGGCCGTCAATCCCGGCGAGGTTGTCACCATCAT
Source organism: Collinsella sp. (assembly GCA_036298225.1). Taxonomy (GTDB): domain Bacteria; phylum Actinomycetota; class Coriobacteriia; order Coriobacteriales; family Coriobacteriaceae; genus Collinsella. Next base: position 33,991 of record JAXJJM010000021.1, on the reverse strand, counting down.
CGGTGCTTCGGGCTCGGGCAAGTCGACCTTCCTGCGTTGCCTCAACCTGCTCGAGACTCCGGACGCGGGCCACATCTGGTTCCACGGCCAAGACCTCACGGCCGAGCGCTGCAACATCAATAAACTCCGCGAGGACATCGGCATGGTGTTCCAGGGTTTTAACCTGTTCAACAACATGGACGTGCTCGACAACTGCACGCTCGCGCCCGTCACGCTCAAAAAGATGAGCAAGGCCGAGGCCGAAAAGGTCGCGTTGGAGCACCTGACGAGCGTGGGGCTCGAGAAGTTCGCGCATGCCGCTGTGGGTCGCCTGTCCGGCGGTCAAAAGCAGCGCGTGGCCATCGCCCGCGCCCTGTGCATGAATCCGCAGATTATGCTGTTCGATGAGCCGACCTCCGCGCTCGACCCCGAGATCGTGGGCGAGGTGCTCGAAGTCATGCGCAAGCTCGCGGCCGACGGCATGACCATGGTCGTCGTCACGCACGAGATGGCTTTTGCCCGCACGGTGTCCGACCGCGTGGTCTTTATGGACAAGGGCGTGGTGCTCGAGGACGCCGCGCCGGCCGAGCTCTTCGGCAACCCCAAACACCAGCGCACCCGCGAGTTCCTCTCGCGTTATCTCAACGACAAATAATGCAAGGGAGCGTGGCAAAGGGACCGCCTCTTTGCCACGTTATTTTTGGAGGAAGGCATGGCCGAGGTTTGGCGCTTCTTTGCGCATGAGGACGATTTTGCCGATTTGGATGAGGCTGGCGCGTGCGAGCGCCTGGGCCGCGTGCTGTCGTTTCCGACGATTTCGAGCATGGATGCTCAGACGGTGGATTGGCAGGCGTTTGCCGACCTGCGCGCCTATATGCAGCAGGCCTGGCCGCGCGTGTTTGCGGCGGGCGAGGTCGAGCTCATCGACCATTCGCTGCTCGTGACGCTTGCCGGCACCGACCCCGCCCTCAAGCCGGTCATGCTCATGGGTCACATGGACGTGGTCCCCGTGGTGCCGGGCACTGAGGCCGACTGGACGCACGCTCCCTTTAGCGGTCACGTGGACGACACCTACATTTGGGGTCGCGGCGCCATTGACATGAAAGACCAGGTCGCGGGCATTCTCGAGGCGGTTGAGTATGCGCTGGCGCATGGTTGGCAGCACGAGCGCACGCTGCTGCTCGCCTTTGGCCAGGACGAGGAGACCACGCAGTACGGCGCGGGTGCCATCGGTCGTGCGCTCGAAGAGCGCGGCGTTGAGCTTGAGTACCTGATTGACGAGGGCGACTATCGTATCGTTGCGGCTGCCGAGTACAGCGCAGGTGCGGGTTGGCTTATGCATGCCGATCTTGCCGAGAAGGGCTATGCCGATATCGTGCTCAAGGCGAAGAGCGAAGGCGGGCACTCTTCCAACCCTTACGGTGGGACGTCGCTCGAAGTGCTCAGCCGCGCTATTGCCGCGATTTGCGATATCGAGTGGCCGGCGCGTGTGACCGATCTGCTTGCCGCGCAGCTCATCGAGCTGGGGCTTTATGCCGCAGACGAGATTGCTGCCAGCAAGGATGCCATCGTGCGCGACTGCCTCGCCAGCAAAAAGCTGTACCCGCTTGTGACCACCACCTGCGCGCCCACGCAAATCGAAGGCGGCAGTACCGGTGCCAACGTAATGCCGCAGGATATGTGGGCAAATATCAACTTCCGCATGCTCGAGGGTACGAGCGTGGCCGATGTCGTGGCCTGCTGCCGCGAGGCCGTTGCCGCCGCTGGGCTCGCTGGCCGAGTCGAGGTCGAGCTGGGCCCCGGCAGCTCCGAGCCCTCGCCGTCCCCGCGCGTGGGCGGTCCGGGGCTCGAGGCCGTCCGCGCCATCGCCGCCCGCTATTTCCGTGATCCCAAGGGGACGGAGGAAAACGGATCGTCTGCGGTGGGCCAAGAGCCGATAAGCATCGTGCCCTCGACCGTGATTGGCGCAACCGATGCCGCCAACTACCAGCGCATTTGCCGCGAGTGCATCCGCTTCTCCGCCTTTGTGGTCGACGATGACGAATGTGACCGCGGTGTCCACGGCACCAACGAGCGCATCACCCGTCGCGCCTACCTCCAAGGTATCCGCTTCCTCATCGCCCTGCTTCACACGCTCTAGAATGTGACAAAGGGACTGAGCCGATTTCATCGGTAATGAGACAAAAACTGTCATAGAAAAAGACTAAGATAGCTTAAGAGACATATGCTGGGGTTGGTATTCCTTGAACGACTGCGGGCATGTGCCAGACTGCCTCGGCCCCCGGGGAGCGCCCGGGCGGGTCGCCGTGTGACTGGGGAGGAAATTATGCAGGAGCTCAGAGAGACGACGTCTCGACTCGTGAATATTGCTACCGGGGGGGGTGTCTAAGCAGGGAACTTCCTGGTGAACACCGGCCGCGCGAGCGGTGGTCCGTCGTGTCTTATGGCCGTCGTCGTGGGCTGCGTCCGGTCTCGCCATATGCGATTGTTCTGGCCCTCGCCATCGCGCTGACGGCGAGTTTCTTCCTGCCGCTTCGTGCCGAGGCGGCAATTTCGGACCACACGGTTCCGACGATTTCGCCTTCGGGGACAACAATCAACCTGTTTGATTACTGGGTGAATCCCGATGACCATCTGTCGGTTTCCGGCAGCGGCGGCGTCAACGCAGGCCACAAGTTCCAGTTTAACGACGGCAAGGGTGATGGGCCGCTCAACCAATGGACGGGCGGCACGAGCCCGCGGCCCGGCATCGTCAACAACACGCTTTCAGACGGCTACCCGAAGCTTTCCGAAGCCTTGGGCGACGAGTCCCTCGACTACCTGTTCGATTCCTCTGCCCAGACCGGCAAGACGTCCCATTTTGGCGTGACGGGCCTCCTCAAGGTTCAGGGCGGCTACTACGTCTATGACAGCTCCGAAAACTACGCAGCCTACAACGCTGACAAGAATGCCTTCGACATCTATGACACCTGGGGCATTGGCAATTCGTCCCACCAGGGTCAGTTCTTCCCGTTCGACGCGGCAGACGAGGTGTTCAATGAGGAAAACGGCTGGCTCGTCCAAAACGGCATCACGGCAGACAACACCGGTAATTCGAGCTACAACGGCGGCAAGCCCGTCAACCACCACTTCGGCCTCTCAATGTCCACGCGATTCGTGCAGCCCAACGGCGGCCTGACGAACGATGACAAGCCCATGACCTTCGAGTTCGCCGGCGATGATGACGTCTGGGTGTTCATCGACGATGTCCTCGTGGGTGATATCGGCGGTATTCACGACCGGGCGAGTCTGAGCATCGACTTTCAAACGGGCGACATTAAGGTGAACGGCAATAACGACGGCACGCTGCTGAGCAAGTACCAGGCGGCAAATAAGGACACTACTTCGGGCTTTGCCGGCAACACCTTCAAAGACAGCACCAACCACACCCTCAAGTTCTTCTACCTGGAGCGCGGCGCCCTCTACTCCAACATGGAGCTCAAGTTCAACCTCGTGACGGTGCCCGAGTCCGACATCATCAAGTTCGACCAGGACGGCAAGTTCGTACAGGGCGCCGAGTTCAAGCTCTATAAGACCGACAAAGACTTCAAGACCGAGGGCAAGCTCCTCGGCTCTGGCACCACGGACGAGGCCGGCCACCTAACGCTCACGAACGACGTGGACAACGGCGTCATCAACTTCGACGATCTCTACCAGGACTCCGGCAGCAAGTACTACCTCCTGAAGGAGACGCGCGTACCGGAGGGATACCGCTCGAGTCTCGCGGCGACGGGTGGTAGCATGCAGCTCGAGTACGTGCCCGCGAGCGCTGAGAACGGCGCGGGCGGCGTCATCATCAACCGCGGCGGTATGGACGCGGGCAGCGTCGTGTGGAAGACCGGTGCGTTCGCCGCCGCGAAGGAGACCATCACCGCGCCGTCGACCGTGTACAAGGCAAAAAATGACCTGACGAAGTCCGACAAGACCGTCAAGCTAGACTCCGGCATACTGTTCGCTGTGGTGCTCAAGCGCGATAAAAGCGCAGGCACGGGTATCAAAGATCAGAACAATTGGTACGCCGTGTCGGGCGATCCATCGACGGGAGCGGGATACACCCTCGCCAAGGAGCCGAGCAAAGCCGGCGCTATCGAGGCGGCGAAGAAGGACCTGCACGCCTTCACGCTCAACACGAGCGGCCAGTACCAGGTAGAGATTCAAAATCTGCCCGGCGACATCTCCAAGTACTACTACCTGCTGAGCGGTAATGACCGCAAGGATGCCGAGTACACGGTGGCCATCTACCACACAACGGCGAGCTCGATCGGCGACGCGACGCCCGAGAACACCGTCCACGTGTACAGCGACGACATCGCAGACGGCACGAACTTCAAGCGACAGTTCGCCACGCGCTTGCTCGTCACGAACATCCAGAATCGCCTGTTCGTGCAGAAGACCGATACCGAGGGTAAGCCCGTTGACGGGGCGAAGTTCGCCCTGTACACCTCCAGACAGGTGACTACGGAGAACGGCAAGGTCGTGCTCGATGGCGAGCAGACCCCCTACGACACCCTGACGACGGAGTCGGTCGACAACCCGGTCCCGCTCGAAGGTGCGGGCATATTCCCGAATACGAGCGATGGTAACAGGCCGCTCGTGAAGGGAACCTACTTCCTTAAGGAGGTCTCGGCGCCCAAGGGCTTCCTGCTTAACGACACGCTCACCAAGGTGATTGTGGACGATTACGGCGTCCATGCCGATGCCGGTACGGACGATGACGGCGTTTCGACGTTCGTGGGCCCGGGCGCGCTCATGAAGAGCCTGGGCCAGTTTGGCGCAGAGGGCGACATCGACAACACGCTCACGTGGATCAAGGGTGTGCGGCAGACGTCCGACGGGACGCTCGACGGCAACGACAACCTTTCCTGGAACAATGACGCCAAGGGCGGCGAGGATGAGGTGCACCTCAAGTACGGCGCCAACGGACGTGTCTACCAGTATGGGCCCACCGAGGAAGGCAAACCTTATCGCTTGGAGACCGAGACGGGCTGGATACGTATGGGCATCACGCAGGACGTGCCTGGTGACACTAATGCGAAGGGCGCCCGTGCCAATCTGGACGACATGAATTTGAACGCCCTGTTCACAGGTGCCACCTGCGTGCGCGTGGCGAACGAACGCGAGGCGAGCCTCGAGGTGACGAAGAAGGTTGCCCTGCCCGATGGCCTGACGGGCAATAAGGACGCGGAGTTCACCTTCAAGTTCACCGTGCCCGAGGGGAAGACCTACAAGGCTGCAGTGTTCAAGAACGCTGGGGCCGGAAAGCAAGCCGGCGACGTGTTCGATTTGAAGAACGGCGACACCCATGCTATCAAGGCCGACGAGACGATTCGCGTGTACGGTCTTGGCGAGGGCGACGAGTACGCGGTGCAGGAGCTGACCGGCGCAGACAAGATGCCCGCGGGCTATAAGCTGACCGGCCGCAAGCAGGGTACCACGAATCTGACCGGCGCAGGCGATAGTATCACCGGTGAGATCGAGAAGCAAAAACCCGACGGCACGTTGGCCGAAGCCAACAAGCTGGTGTTCACAAACACCTACAAGGCGGAAGCTAGCGACGAACTGACCCCGCAGGTAACGAAGAAGGTCTCCGGTGTTGAGAGCACGGAGAAGGCGTTCTCGTTCACGCTGACCGCCACGGAAGAGACGCAGAAGCAGATCGATGATGATGACCTCAAAGTCTCGGATGCTCTGGCGGGCAATGAGCATGCTGAGTCCAAGGCCACGAGTGGCAAGATCATCAAGGACAAGGGCCAGACGGTCGACTTCTCCGGCATGAAGTTCAACAAGGCCGGTACGTACACGTTCACGCTCACCGAGGCGCACGACGCCGACGACGACGCGGCGGTGGACGGCGTGCAGAACTCCGGCTGGACGATGGACGCCTCGACCTATACCGTCACGGTGAGGGTCGAGGATAAGAACGCCAAGCTGACTGTCACAGGCGTGACGGTGGAGAAGAGCGGCGATGACAAGCGCGAGACGCTTGAGGTCAAGAACGGCAAGGTGAACCTCGCCACCTTCAACAACAGCTATGCTGCGAAGGGTTCCGTGACCCTGGCGGCGAAGAAGCAATTTACGGGCGGCACCCTTGAGAACCAGCAGTTCTCATTCCAGGTGAAGGAGGGCGATAAGGTTGTCGCCGAAGAAAAGAACGATGCCAATGGCGACATCACCTTCCCGGCCATTGATTACACCGAGGCTGGTGAGCACGACTACGCCATCAAGGAGGTCGAAGGCACCGACCCGACTATCGTTTACGACGGCAAGACGGTGAAAGTGCGCGTTAGCGTCACCGATAACAAGAACGGCACGCTGAGCGCGACCGCCACCTACGACGGCAAGGCCGACGCTCCGACCTTCACCAACTCGAAGCCGACGGCCGACGCCACTATCGAGGCGACGAAGACCCTCAAGGGCAAGGACCTGACGGCTGGTGCGTTCACTTTCGGCCTATATCAAGGCGACACGACTACGGTTGATCCCATCCAGACTGTCCAGAACGACAAGGACGGCAAGATTAAGCTCATCCTCACCGGTCTGACCATAGGCGAGTACGACTACACGCTCAAGGAGGTCGCTGGCGGCGATTCGACCATCACCTACGATTCCGCGGCGGTGAAGGTCCACGTCTCGGTGAAGGCGGACGGTGACAAGGCAAAGGCGACTGTCACCTATGACGACAAGAATGCCGCCCCGACCTTCACCAACAAGTACCAGCCTGCCGAGACCTCGGCTACACTCGCGGCGAAGAAATCGTACGTGAAGTCCGACAACACGCCGATCGTACTCAAGGGCGGCGAGTTCACCTTCGATGTGTACGAGGGCAACCTGACGGCTGAGCAGCTGAAGGGCAAGCAGCCCATCCGGGCCGCTGAGAACGGCGAGGGCGGCACCGTCACCTTCCGGGTCATCAACTACACCAAGGCCGGCGAGTACAAATACACTATCGCGGAGCAGAAGGGCGACCTGTCCCACGTGACCTACGACGATACGGTGCACCACGCTGTGGTGAAGGTCGTGGACAACGCCGGGCAGCTGGAAGCGAGCGTCACCTACGACGACGGCAAGACGGATGCCCCCACCTTCAAGAACACCTATACCGCAAAGGGATCCGCGGAGCTGACGGCGACCAAGGTCGTCGCGGTCGCGCCGGGCTTCACGCGCGACACCACGCTGAGGGGCGGCGAGTACACGTTCGAGCTGAAGGACGCCGACGGCAAAGTGCTCGATACCATGAAGAACAAGGCCGATGGCACGGTGAAGTTCACGCGCGACTTCAAGCTCTCCGACCTGGGCGGCGCCGCGAGCAAGGACTTCACCTACACCATCGTGGAGCAGCGGGGCGCGGAGCCGGGCATGGTCTACGACACCCATGCGCTCATCTACAAGGTGACGGTCGCGGACGATGGCGCCGGCGCGCTGACGGCCACACCGCAGGTCTCGAGTGGAGACAACTCGCAGACCTTCACGAACACGTACCACCCGAAGGAGACCTCGGTAACGCTCAAGGCGACGAAGCGCTTCACAGGTGGTGAGCTCGCAGGGAGCGACTTCACGTTCCAGTTGCTCGACAAGGATGGCAACGTGATCCAGACCGTCCAGAATGACAAGGACGGCAAGGTCGCCTTCCAGGCAATCAGCTACGACACGCCGGGCGATCACGACTACACCATCAAGGAGGTTGCCGGCAACGACCCGACCGTCGTGTACGACACGAAGGACGTGAAGGTCCACATCAAGGTCTCCGATGAGAAGGGCGAGCTAAAGGCGACCGCCACCTACGACGGCGAGGCCGACGTTCCGACCTTCACCAACTCGAAGCCGACGACGGACGTTACCGTCGAGGCGACGAAGATCCTCACGGGCAAGGACCTGACGGCCGACGCGTTTACCTTCGGCCTGTACGACCAGGCCGGCAACGAGGTCGCCAAGGGCACCAACGACCGGGGCGGCAAGGTCGAGCTGGCCGTCAAGAACCTGAACCTGGGCGAGTACGACTACACGCTCAAGGAGGAGAAAGCCGGCCAGACCGTCGACGGCGTGGCCTACGACGCCAAGGAAGTCAAGGTCCACGTCAAGGTAGAGCAGAACCAGGGCGACAACAACAAGACGAAGGTGACCGTCACCTATGACGGTGCCGCTACGGCTCCCACCTTCAACAACACCTACGACGCAAAGGGTTCCGTAATCCTGACGGCGACCAAGACCATCAAGGTTGCGGACGGCTTCGACCACACGACGAAGCCCGCGGACGGCGAGTTCACCTTCGACCTGAAGGACGCTGCCGGCAACGTGCTCGACACCGCGAAGAACGATGCAAACGGCAAGGTCAGCTTCACGCTCGAGTTCCAGCTCTCCGACTTGGACGGCGCCGCGAGCAAGGACTTCACCTACACCATCGTGGAGCAGCCGGGCGCGGAGCCGGGCATGGTCTATGACAGCCATCCCCTCACCTATACGGTGACGGTCACGGACGGCGGGAACGGAGCACTGAATGCGAAGGCGATCGTGACGAGCGCATCCGGCTCGGATACCTTCACCAACACCTACCAGCCGGCCGCGACCGGCCTGGCCCTCGGTGCGCAGAAGAGCTATGTGAAGAAGGACGACAACACGCCGATCGTCCCCAAGCGCGGCGAGTTCACCTTCGATGTGTACGAGGGCAACCTGACGGCTGAGCAGCTGAAGGGCAAGCAGCCCATCCAGACCGCTGAGAACGGCGAGGACGGAAGCGTCAGCTTCGACGCCTTCTCCTACGCGAAGCCGGGTACTCACGAGTACACCATCGTGGAGCGGAAGGGCGACCTGGCCTACGTGACCTACGACGATACGGTGCACCACGCCGTGGTGAAGGTCGTGGACAACGCCGGCGCGCTGCGGGCGAGCGTTGCCTACGACGGCAAGGACGCCACGAAGCCCACCTTCACCAACGCCTACAAGGCACAGGCGACGGTCTCCGGCGCGATCGCCCTCACCAAGAGCGTTGACGTGCACGGCGGCAGCTACCAGATGAAGGCGGGAGACTTCGCGTTCGAGCTGGTGGGGCCCGACGGCAAGGTGCTTCAGACCCAGAAGAACGACGCCGACGGCAAGGTTGCCTTCGACGAGCTGACCTTCGACCATGCGGGCACCTTTATCTACACGGTCCGCGAGGTGCAGCCGACGGACGACGCGCCGGGCGTGCCGGGCGTGACCTACACCGGCAAGACGTACACCCTGACCTACGTGGTGAAGGACAACAACGACGGCAAGCTGGTGGTAGAGAACTCCACGGTGAAGCCGAGCGAGGGCACCGAGAACGGCGTCACCCCCAACACCATGACGTTTGCGAACAGCTACCAGCCGGGCGCGACCTCCTACCAGATCTCCGGCACCAAGGTGCTTGAGAATACCGATTCGGCCACCATGCGGACGCCCGCCGATGGCGAGTTCACGTTCGCGCTGATTGACGCGGCCACCGGGCAGGAGATTGACCGGACCACGAACGCGGGTATCGCGTTTACCTTCAAGGCCATCTCGTACACTGCGACTGGTTCGCATACGTACCAGGTGAAGGAGGTTGCGGGCCAAGATGGCACCATCACTTACAGCGATGCGGTGTTGGATGTGACGGTGAGCGTGACCGACGACGGCAGCGGCCAGCTGACCGCGACGGCGAACAAGACGGCCGCGGATCTGACCTTCACCAACACCTACACGCCGACGGCAACGACGGCGACGATTACCGGAACGAAGGCCCTGACCGGCCGCGACCTGGCCGAGGGCGAGTTTTCCTTCGACCTGAAGGACGCTGCCGGCAACGTGGTCCAGACGGTGCAGAACGGCGTCGACGGCACGTTCGGCTTCGCGCCGCTGCAGCTGGACAAGGCGGGGACGTATGTCTATACCGTCTCCGAGCAGGTCGGCGCGGCGACGAACGGCGTCACCTACGACACGACGGTCTTTACCGCGACGGTGACGGTGACGGAGAATGCGGAGACGCACGCGCTGGAGGCGCAGGTTGCCTACAGCACGGGCGGCAAGGCTGCGGATGCGGTGGCGTTCAGCAACAGCTACGCGCCGGCCGCGACTGAGGTGAAGCTGGGGGCCTCCAAGGTGCTGAGCGGCAAGGACCTGAAGGAAGGGCAGTTCTCCTTCCAGCTGAAGGATGCCGACGGCAAGGTGCTGCAGACCGCCAAGAACGCGGCGGACGGCACGGTGGGCTTCAAGGCGATCTCGTACGACAAGCCCGGAACGTACGGCTACAGCATCTCCGAGGTGAACGACGCTCAGAAGAACGTGACGTACGACGCGGCCGAGCACCAGGTAACGGTGACGGTGACGGACGACGGCGCGGGCCATCTGGTGGCGACGGTAACCTATGACGGTGACGTGGCGCCGGTGTTCAAGAACACGTACACGCCGCCGACCACCCCGCCAGTCAACCCGCCGACGAATCCTCCGAGCAAGCCGCCGGTGCCGAAGGAGGAGAAGCCGGGTCTGCCGAATATGGGCGATACCAGCTTGTCGCCGATGGCCCTGGGTGGCATCGCGGGCGGCGCAGTGGTGCTGATCGCCACAGGTGTGATCCTGCGGCGCCGGAACCGGTAGCTGCGGCGGCCGAGAAGGGCTTTGATTGAGGGCGGGTGGTCGCAGGGCGCGGCCGCCCGCCCTTTTCGGTGAAAGGCTATGTTAGCCCGCCGTTTGCACGCGATTATGATTCTGCAGCTCCTAAGCGCGCCGCGCTCTCTAGAAGTCCGGAAAAGCTGCACGAAGCGGCTATCTGGACCCGGAAAAGCTGCAAAAGTTGGTAAAATCCATCCTGAAAAGCTGCAAACAGCAGGTGAAGGATGGTGCGTAGTGTGCTGAAGCGAAAGATGCTCGACACCCTCCGTTCGTGGCGGGCGGAAAAGGGCGCCGAATGCCTTCTCATCAAGGGCGCGCGACAGGTTGGCAAGTCGTACATCGTCGCCGAGTTCGGGCGGCAGGACTACGAAAGCTTCATCTCCATAGACTTCATTGGGTCCCCGGACCTTAAGCGGGTGTTCGATGGCCCAATCGATGCCGACTCGATCTACCGGCAGATATCGCTCGTCGTGCCCGGCGTGCGCTTTGTTCCAGGACGAACGCTTCTTTTCCTCGACGAGATTCAGGAGTGCCCGCGTGCTCGCGCTGCGCTTAAGTATCTCGCTCTCGACGGCAGGTGCGATGTCGTTGCGTCGGGCTCGCTTCTGGGCATTCGGTTCAAGGAGGAGGCTGCGCTCGCCTCCATTCCCGTTGGGTACGAGCGAGAGGTCGAAATGGGCCCCCTCGATTTTGAGGAGTACCTTTGGGCGCGCGGGTATGGGGAGGACGATATCGTCAATTTGCGGGAATACTATGAGTCGTTGATACCCGTGCCCGTTGCGGTGAATCAGAAGATGATGCAGATGCTGCGCGAGTACCTCGCGGTCGGCGGTATGCCTGCGGTGGTGGACGCCTTTGCGCGGACGGGCAACTTCGCCGTTGCTTTCGACGAGCAAAGCAGGCTGCTCGCCTCGTATCTCGACGACGTGGCTCGATACGCGCAAGCCCCCGAGCGCGTGCGTGCGCGGGCGTGCTTTGAATCGTTGCCGCGCCAGCTCGCAAAGGAGAATACGAAGTTCCAGTATTCCGTGGTCGAGAACAGGGGAACGGCGCGCAAATTTGGCTCGTCCGTGGATTGGCTCGTGGGAGCAGGTATGGTGCGACGGTGCCAGTCGGTGAGCGCCGCCCAATTCCCTCTTGCCGCCTATGAAGACGGGACGAAGTTTCGCCTCTATGCTGCCGATACGGGCGTGCTCATGGCCATGTACGGCTTCGAAATGCTGGAAGCGGTGGTGAACAACAAGCTCGCGGGTCCCATGAAGGGCGGCCTCTACGAAAACCTGATCGCATGCATGCTTGCGGCGCGGGGTGTGGCCCTGCGTTATTGGCGGTCGCAGAAGGGCGATAGGGAAATAGAGTTTCTCGTCGACTCGCCCGACGCGAGCGTTGTGCCCATTGAGGTGAAGGCCTCGCGCGGATCTACGGTATCGCTCAACGACATGCTCGAGCGGCAGGACGTGAACCTTGGGTACAAGCTGATAGACGGTAACGTCGGCCGAGACGGCAAAAAGGTGACGCTTCCGTTATATATGGCCATGTTCTTAAAGTAGAGCCTTACGTTGGCGGACTGACCCTGTGTCACATTCCGTGCGGGTTATATGCAGGTTTGCCTGCGCACGCTATCATATATGGGTTAGACCGCAACTATGTACCCCATACGCGAAGGGATGCGCATGTATCTGAAGATCGACATGCTCTAGCTGGACTTACCCCCGCAGCGGCGCCCCGCGCCCCATCAATTCTGCCGATTTTCGCCTTCACGCATATAAAGGAGTCCGTCATGCGCGACAAGCTCGAAAAGATCATCAAGGCCTACGAGGAGCTCGAGAAGAAGCTTTCCGACCCGGCCGTCGCCTCCGATATCAAGGAGTTCACGCGTCTCAACAAGGAGTACGCGCACCAGTCCGACCTCATTGCCGCCTCGCGCGAGTACATCGGCGCGCTCGATGACATCGAGGCTGCCAAGGAAATGCTGCACGATACCACCGATGCCGATGAGAAGGAGATGCTCCAGATGGACATCTCCGAAAACGAGGCCAAGCTTCCCCAGCTCGAGGAAGACATCAAGTACATGCTCATCCCGAGCGACCCCAACGACGACAAGAACACCATCGTCGAGATCCGCTCCGCCGCCGGTGGCGACGAGGCGGCCATCTTCGCCGGCGATCTGTACAAGATGTACCAGCGCTTTTGCGAGTCGCGCGGCTGGAAGACTACCGTGCTCGATTCCAGCCCCAGCGAGGCCGGTGGCTTTAAGTCCATCGAGTTCAAGGTCGAGGGCGACCGCGTCTACTCCGTCATGAAGTTCGAGTCCGGCGTGCACCGCGTCCAGCGCGTTCCCAAGACTGAGTCCCAGGGCCGCATTCAGACCTCCACGGCTACCGTCGCCGTACTTCCCGAGGCCGAGGAGATCGACGTCCAGATCAACCAGTCCGACCTGCGCATCGACACCTACTGCGCCTCCGGCCCTGGCGGTCAGTGCGTTAACACCACCTACTCCGCCGTGCGCATCACCCACCTGCCCACCAACACCGTGGTGCAGTCGCAGGAGCAGCGTTCCCAGATCCAGAACCGCGAGGTCTGCATGCAGATGCTGCGCGCCCGTTTGTACGAGATGGAACTCGAGAAGCAGCAGGCCGAGCTCGGTGCCGAGCGCCAGAGCCAGATCGGCCACGGCAACCGTTCCGAGAAGATCCGTACCTACAACCAGCCCCAGGACCGCGTGACCGATCACCGCATCGGTTTCAACTCCACCTACAACGGCGTCCTTCTGGGCGATCAGCTCGGCACCGTCATCGAGGCGCTCGCCGCCGCCGAGCGAGCCGAGAAGCTGGCGCAGGCTGTGTAGGTTCCGCCGTTCTACCGAACGGCGGACCAGCCGACGCTGCGCGGGCCGCATTTGGACAATCTGACGTTCAACTTCAAGGGCGCGACCAGAAGGTCAGCGCCCTTTCGTTTCACGTCACCTTGTCTCAAATGCGATCCGCTCGCTGTCCGTCCTCTACCTGCGGCGCTGCCTTGCTCCGGATGCGGTATGCTCAACCTGCGGCGCCTTAGAGGTAGTCATTGGGGACGTTCTTAAATGACTAGGTTGGGCACATTGCTTTGAGATGTTATTCAATCGGCTTTGATGGCCATGAAGCCGGCTACCTGCTCAAAGAAATTAGCGGCATTTATCTGCTATTGAAAATAATGCTCAAAAAATCGTTCAAGAAGTCGCAGTGCATTTTTTGATGCGCCGCACGTCAAGTGATTTGGCAAGTTCTTGGTTAGATATTGGTCAGTTTTGGGTCAACCTTGCCAAAAGCTTGACGAATGCAGATTTTGACGTCGACGAATGAGCACTTCAGGCAGGTTCCAAGCAAAAATCTGGGCTGATTCTCGATAATCGCCTTCAATCGTCCCTTGCCAAGCGCTGGCCTCGCGTACAATCTGCTCCGACATTCGCGCGCCGTCCGGCGCTTAAGAGGGGAGGGCCCCATGGCAAACGAGATTTGGACCATCAAGCGTTGTCTCGAGTGGACCAAGGAGTACCTGGCCGAGCGCGGCGAGGAGCACCCCCGTCTTTCTGCCGAGTGGCTGCTCTGCGCTGCCACGGGTTTGGCACGCATCGACTTATATATGCGCATGGACGAGACGCTTAACGCGGCTCAGCTCGAGACCATGCACGCGGCCGTTGTTCGTCGCGCTAAAGGTGAACCGCTGCAGTACATCACCGGCAGCACGCAGTTTCGCATGATCGACGTCGCGTGCGCCCCCGGCGTGCTCATTCCGCGCCCCGAGACCGAGATGCTCGTCGAGGAAGTCCTCAATTATCTGGATGCCGAGGTGCTGAGCCCCGAGGCTGCTGCCCGTCAGCGCGTGGAGCTGCCTTGGAACGATGAGGTCGAGGAGGCACGCAAGGCCGAGGCCGCGCTGGCAGACGAACGCGCGGCCGCCGAGCGCCGTGCCGCTAACCTGACGGCTGCCGATGAGGCGGCGCTAGGCGGCGACGTATTGGGCAGCCGCGCCTATGCCGAGGAGCTGGCCGACCGCGAGGCCGAGGAAGCCGCCGCGCAGGCAGCAGAAGCCGAAGCCGCGGAAGCCGCCGAGCCCGAGCTCGACGAATACGGCATCGCCATCGAGGGTGCCGGCCAGGAGACGGCTTCGGCTCAGGATGCCGCTGCGCCTGCCCCAGCCGAGCCCCGTATCGCCCGCGTTCTCGAGGTCGGCTGCGGCACGGGTTGCATCTCGCTCTCCCTTGCCTGGGAGCGCCGCGGCCACGTTACCTGCACCGCCACCGATATCGAGCCGCGCGCCATCGATCTGGCCACCAAAAACCGCGACGCGCTCGGCCTCACGGCAGATGAGGTTGCCTTTAGTCTCACCAACCTGGTGAGCTCCATTCCCCGCGAAGAGTGGGGCACCTTCGACGTGCTCGTTTCCAACCCGCCCTACATCCCGACCGGCGTCATGCGCTCGCTGCCGCACGAGGTCAAGGACTTTGAGCCCGACTTGGCGCTCGAGGGCGGTGCCGACGGCCTGGACATCTTCCGCCGCCTGCTCAATGCGGCGCCTTACATGCTGCGCGCCGGCGGCCTGTTTGCCTGCGAGCTCTACGAGGGCGCCCTCGATGCCGCGGCCGAGCTCTGTCGCCAGGCAGGCCTTTCGGACGTGCGTATCGTCCACGACCTCACCGATCGTCCCCGCATCGTTCGAGCCATCGTCACCGAGCCCAAACAGCGTATTTAAGCTGAATAAATAGACATTTGCGCAAGTTTGTCCTTGCAATATACCGTAAAACTTCTACTATAGAAGGAGAAAGGTATGTCAAATCAGCTGCATCGGTACCGTATCGTGCTTGATTACATTGAACCTTGGCTTGATGAGCAGGATGAAGCTACGCTGAAGCAGATTTATGCAGACCTTTTGGTGCTCGAGAAGGAAGGTCCCAGCCTTGGTCGTCCGCTGGTTGACCGCGTAAAGGGCTCGAAGCTTCATCATTTAAAGGAGCTGAGAGTGACGTCGTGTGGTGGGCAGGTGATTCGCATCCTCTTCGCCTTTGACCCCAAGCGCCAGGCGGTATTGCTATTGGCGGGTGATAAGTCGCGAGCGGGATCGTCAAGGGCAAAATGGAACGGTTGGTATGCGATCAACATTCCAAGGGCCGAGCAAATATACCGTCGCCACGTAAGGAGGCTCGATCGAGATGGAACTGCATGAGTATATGGAATCTCGCGGGATAACACGCGACTCCATTACCGCCGAGCAGGAGAGGACTCGCGATCGTATCGAAGCCTATAAGCTTGCTCAGATTCGCAGGTTAAAAGATCTAACACAGGCGTCGGTCGCCCAGTCGATGGGCGTTTCTCAAAAACGTGTATCCGAGCTCGAGCGTGGGGAGTTGGGTTCGATGAGGCTCGACACGCTGAGCAGGTACGCAGAGAGCCTCGGCGGAAAACTGGTTGCAAGCATCGAGTTTCCCGATCGTACCGTTACGCTTGCGCGCTAAAAATCTTCAATTAACCCCCTCACTTTCACCGACTACTAGAGCCGCTCACCAAACCAACATGCGCTCTGGGCAAATAGGTTGAATGTTTCGTGCGAGAATGCCCCACAGTAAACAAACTTGCACCGGAGCGTAAGGGGCTGGCATACACATGCAGACGGTCTATCGGGTATACGAGGGAACGCGCGAGCCGCATCGGCTTGCCGTCGAGCGCACGGCCGAGGTGCTCGGCCGCGGCGGCCTGGCCTTGATTCCGACCGAGACCGTCTACGGTGTCGCCGTGGCAGTCAACGCCTTCTCGGACGCCGTGCCCCAAGATACAAGCGAATTCCCATCGTGGCCGCGCGATCCGCAGGCTGCCGTCAATGGCGCCGCAGTTCCTGCGCTCGGCACCGGCTATCGCCGTATCTTCACTCTCAAGCAACGTGAGCTCACGCAAACCGTCGCTTGGCTGGTCGATGGCGTCGAAGCACTCGACCGCTATGGCGTGGATATCCCGGAAGATGCCCGCGTACTTGCGCGACGATGCTGGCCGGGAGCCCTGACTATCGTGGTCAAGGCGGCTCCCTGCGTGCCGACCTTTATGCGTGCTGCCGACGACACCGTGGCCCTGCGCGCTTCGGCCTCTCCCGTGGTCCAAGCGCTCATCCGCGCCTGCGGCAGTCCCCTTGCCTGCACGAGCGCCAACACACACGGCGCGCCCTCGCCGGCAAGCTTTGCCGCCGTCGAAGGTCGCATCCTGGAGGGGGTCGATGTTGCCGTCGACGCCGGCGAGACCCCGTGTCGCGACGCCTCGACCATCGTGTCGTTCCAGCATGGCGGGCTCCAGATCCTGCGCCAAGGCGCACTTCCCGCATCAGAGATCGAACGGGTCCTGTCCGACCCGATGCAATAGAAAGGTGTAAGCGATGTCGTTGAATCTGGGCAGCCTGGGCATGGAAGATGCCTCGTTTAACTTTGGCGGTTCCTACATCATGGCGCTCGACTGCGGCACCACCTCGGTACTTGCGACCATCGTCGACGAGTACGGCTGCATCGTCGCGCAGGCACGTCGTAGCGTCAAAACCGACTTCCCGCGTCCCGGTTGGATAGAGCAAGACCCCATGGAGGTGCTTGCCAGCCAGATCGGCGTGATGATGGAGGTCCAGTTTAAGAGCGGCATCCATTCTGACCGCATCGCCGCCATCGGTATCTCCAACCAGCGCGAGACCACGGTGGTGTGGGACCGCATAAGCGGTCAACCCATCTATAACGCCATCGTGTGGCAATGCCGTCGCACCGCACCTCTGATCGACGAGCTGGTCGAGCGGGGCGCAGAAGAGCTGGTGCGCTCCCGCACGGGACTCACACTCGATCCGTATTTCTCGGCTTCCAAGGTGCAGTGGATCCTCGACAACGTCGACGGTGCGCGTGAGAGCGCGGCGGCGGGCGACCTCATGTTCGGCACCATCGACACCTGGCTCATCTACAACCTCACCGGCAGTCAGGTCTTTGCTACCGACTACACCAATGCCAGCCGCACGGCGCTCTTTAATATCCATACGCTCGATTGGGACGACGACCTGCTGGCGCTCTTTGACGTTCCACGTTCCATGATGCCCGAGGTTCGTTGGAGCTCGGGCGACTACGGCCGCGTCGCGAGCGACATCATGACCAACATGCCGCCCATCATGGGCGTGGCGGGCGATCAGCAGGCGTCGCTGTTCGGCCACTGCTGCTTCCATCCCGGCCAGACCAAAAACACCTATGGCACGGGTTGCTTTATGCTCATGAACACCGGCGACGAGGTCGTCGAATCCAAGAACGGTCTGGTCTCCACGATCGGTATCGCCGCGGACGGCAAGATCAGCTATGCGCTCGAGGGTTCTATCTTTGCCGCCGGCTCAACCATGAACTGGCTGCGCAACAACATGGGCATCATCTCGAGTGTGAGCGAGTCCGCGCAACTCGCCGCTTCGATCAACGACAATGAGGGCTGCTACTTCGTCCCCGCCTTCGCTGGCCTGGGCGCTCCCTGGTGGGACCCGCGTGCCCGCGGTATCGTGTGCGGTCTGACCGGCGCCTCGAGCCGTGCGACCATCGTACGTGCCGCCTGCGAATCCATGGCATATCAGAGCTACGACGTGCTGCGCGCCATGGAGCAGGACGTGGGGCTTTCGATTGAGCGCCTGTCTGTCGATGGCGGTGCCTCGCGCAACGAGTTCATCATGCAATTCCAGGCCGACCTGCTGGATATCCCCGTGCTGCAATGCGAGACGGTGGAGACCACGGCAATCGGTGCCGCGTACTTGGCGGGTCTTGCCGTCGGCTATTGGGAAGACCTGGAGGAGCTGGAGCAAAATGCCCAGATCGTTAGGACCTTCCTTCCCCACATGTCTGCCGATCGCCGCGAGCAAAACCTTGCGGGCTGGCGTGATGCAGTCAGGCGCTCGCTCAGCACCGCACAGTAGGGCTGCGATGGGCTGCTCGATACAACAAACCGCTAAACTAATGCATGGCGTGCGGCGGCAACATTGCTGCACGCCGTGTCAGCAAGGCCGTCTTTCGGCCGCAACGAAAGGGGCAATCAACCCATGACCGTCACCTACGATACGTCCCGCGTGACCCTTGTCGACCATCCGCTCGTCCAGCACAAGCTGTCGATCCTGCGCGACAAAAACACCGGCACCAACCAGTTCCGTCAGCTCGTGCGCGAACTCGCGCTCTTCGATGGCTACGAGGCCATGCGCGACCTGCCCATGGAAGACGTTGAGGTCGAGACCCCTATCACCACCGCCACCTTTAAGCAGCTCGCCGGCAAAAAGCTCGCCATCGTTCCCATCCTGCGTGCGGGCCTCGGCATGGTCGATGGCATCCTCGACCTGGTGCCCTCCGCTCGCGTGGGCCACATCGGCATGGAGCGCGACGAGGTCACCCACGAGCCGCACGAGTACTACTGCAAGATGCCCAAGGATATCGACCAGCGCATCTGCCTGGTTGTCGACCCCATGCTCGCCACGGGCGGCTCGGCCGAGATGGCCATCAGCTACCTGCGTGAGCGCGGTGTCAAGGATATCCGCATGCTGTGCATCGTCGCTGCGCCCGAGGGCCTCAAGTCGCTGACCGAGAAGGACCCCGACGTGCATATCTATACGTGCGCCATTGACGACCATCTCAACGAGGCCGCTTACATCGTTCCCGGCCTGGGCGATGCCGGCGACCGCATCTTCGGCACGCTCTAGTCGCTGAGCCCTGTTGGCCACGGCCGCAATTACGAAGAAATGGTGCGCGCGGGCGAGCAAAAGACGTCCACGCGCACTCCTGTTAACGGACGTTTTGCCCTGCAGGGTTCGAGAAAAACGTATTACCGTACCTGCAGCATAAAGAAGGTCTTAAGAAAACGAACAGGTGCGTATTAACCGATGCTTTTTCGGTTGTACTTTAGCGATTGGCTCGTACAATAGTCACCAATGTTTGGCGGGAACTGTTCTGTAAAGCGTTAAAAAGGAAAGTGAGGACGCCAGTGTTTCAGATAGCCGATCTGCTCACTATCGTTGCAGGCGTCATCGCGGGCGCGGTCGCCTTTCTTCCCTTTGTTTTTACGCTCAAGCCGGTTCTTGACGATAAGCAGAATGCGGACATGCTCAAGGGCATGGTGAGTCTGGCGGTCTCGGCAATCGCCCTGCTCGTCTTTACCTTGGTTGTGTTTGTGTTGTTCGGAGAGGCGTTTCGCATGTTCCTCCTGGGCGAGGCGATCGGCTTCGTGGCCTTTATGGCTGCCTGCACGGTTCGTGTCGTCAAGGCGCTGCGAGATCCTCATGAGGTCGAAAGGTAAGTCGTGGAAATTTTTGAAAAGCTGCCTGATGAGATTAATCATCTGGTCAGCGAGTTCAGCTCCACCCCTGTCGTGGGCGATCTGAGCTGCGGCATCACGCAGTACTCGTTTTGGCTGATCGTCTCCACGATCGTGCTCCTGATCGTCCTGGCCGTGTTCAAGAAGAAGCAGACCCTGGTTCCCAAGGGCTTCTTCGTCAACGGTTTCGAGTACATCATCGAGTACGTCGAGAACGATATCGGCAAGGGTGTCGTGGGTGAGAACTGGAAGAAGCACTTCCCGTTCCTGTGCTCGCTTTTCCTGTTCATCCTGATCAATAACATGATCGGCCTGATCCCGGGAATGAAGCCCGGCACCGGCGCAATCGGCTCCACCGCCGCACTCGCCATCTTCGCCTTTGTGTACTTCATCTACTACGGATGCAAGGCTCACGGCGTGATCGGCTACATCAAGAGCCTCGCCCCGCAGGGCGTGAGCTTCCCGATGAACGTGCTTGTGTGGGTCGTCGAGCTTTTCTCGACCTTCCTGCGCCTCATCACGCTCGCCGTCCGTCTGTTCTGCAACATGTTCGCAGGACACGTGGTCATGGGCTCGTTCGCCATCATGGCGAGCATGTTCATGCAGCCGCTGCTTCAGCAGGTTTCCGCGGCCCACGCCGTCGGCGCCCTGCCTTCGCTAGCCTGGCTTGCCATCCTCATCCTGATCTATGCGATCGAGCTTGTGGTCGGCGCCATCCAGGCTTACGTCTTCACGGTCCTTACCGCCGTGTATGTCTCCGAGGCAGAGGAGGTCGCGGAGGAGGAGTAGTCTTCCGTTCGCGCCTTAAAGGTAAGGCAATTCGTTAAACCGCCGGTGCCCGTACCCATGGAGCCCGGCAGTTATAAAAAGGTTATCCTGCGTGAAATAAGACACGCACGACAAAGGAGGAATCGTGGGAGTTATCGGTTACGGTCTCGGTGTTATCGGCGCTGGTCTTGCTATCGGCCTGTCTGCTCTGGGTGCTACGGGTGCTATGGCCCGTCAGCCTGAGGTCCAGGGCCGCGTGTTCACCGTCTTCATCATGGGCTCCGCCTTCGGCGAGGCTCTGGCTCTGATCGGCTTCGTTGTCGCGCTGATCGTTAAATAGCACGGAGCGTCAAGTATGAATCTTTCATCCCAGAAGAGCGCGATCGCACTCTCCGCGTCCGCGGCCGCGCTGCTCATGCCGGTTTCCGCGTTCGCCGAGGACGGCGCTGCCGGTGCGGACATCCTCATCCCTAAGATGGCGGAGTTCATCCCGGCGCTTATCGCCTTCCTGATCATCTGGATCGTGCTGGCAAAGGTCGCCCTGCCGGGCATCATGAAGACCATGGAGGAGCGCGGCAAGAAGATCGAGGAGAGCCTCGACGAGGCCGAGAAGACCAAGCAGGAGGCCATCGCCAAGCGCGCTGAGTCCGACTCGATCGTCACCGACGCCCGTCGTCAGGCTGCCGACATCGTTCTCGAGGCCCGTAAGGACGCCGAGTCCGAGCGCGCCCGTATCATCGAGGCTGCTCACAAGGAGGCCGAGGAGATCATCGCCAAGGCCCATACGACCGTCGAGGACGAGCGCAAGTCCATTTACGCCGGTGCCGCGAGCTCCATCGCCGACCTGTCCGTTGCCGTCGCCACCAAGATCGTGGGCGAGGCACTCGAGGACGATGCCGAGCAGAAGAAGCTCATCGAGCGCTACATCCAGGAAGCAGGTAGCCTGAATGCCGACTAGCCGCTATCAGGACAAGGTGCTCGAGACCTACGCGCGCTCCCTTCTGGAAGCCGCTAAGGCCGAGAACCATGTGTTCGAGGACCTCGAGATGATCGAGCGCCTGGCTTCTGCCAGCCCCGAGATCATCGCCGTGCTCGACACCATGTCCAAGCGCGACCAGCTCGACCTTCTTCCCAAGGTGGCAGCTGCCTTTAAGTATGTTGCCGAGGAAGACGAGGATGTAGTGGGCGTGACCGTCACCACGGCGATCCCGCTCGACGACGAGCTGCGTCAAACCATCACTAAGAAATGCGAGCAGGACTTCGGCCGCAAGGTATTCCTTATCGAGCAGGTCGACCCGTCTATTGTGGGCGGCCTGGTGCTCGAGGCCCGCGGCGAGCGTCGTGACATTTCCGTCAAGACGCAGCTGCGCATCGCGCAGGAGACCCTCGCAAACTCTGCTAATTCGTACGGAGGTGAAGCCTAATGTCCGAAACCCTCAATGCCCAGGATATCGCCAAGAAACTGCAGGAGCAGCTCACGAGCCTCTCCGCGACGGTCGATACGCATGAGGTTTCAACGGTCGACGAGGTAGGCGACGGCATCGCGCGCGTTTCCGGCCTCAAGAGCGCCATGGCAGGCGAGCTTCTGGAGTTCAAGAGCTCCGATACCGGTGAGACCGTCTTCGGCCTTGCCCAGAACCTTGACCGTGACGAGGTCGGCGCCGTTCTGTTTGGTGCCGTCGACTCCATCAAGGAAGGCGACGAGTGCCGCACCACTGGCCGCATTATGGATATCCCCGTGAGCCGCGCCATGCTCGGCCGCGTCGTCAATCCGCTCGGCCAGCCCATCGACGGCCTGGGCGACATCGTCGCCACGCACCGTCGCCCCATCGAGTTCAAGGCCCCCGGCGTTATCGACCGTACCCCGGTGTGCGAGCCGGTTCAGACCGGTCTGTTGGCCATCGACTCCATGGTGCCTATCGGCCGTGGTCAGCGTGAGCTCATCATTGGCGACCGTAAGACCGGTAAGACCGCCATCGCCATCGACGCTATCCTCAATCAGCGCGGCAAGGGCATGGTCTGCATCTATGTCGCCATCGGCCAGAAGGCCTCCACGGTTGCCAACATCCGCGAGACCCTCGCTCAGCACGGCGCGCTCGACTACACCATCATCGTTTCGGCCACCGCTGCCGATTCCGCCCCTATGCAGTACATCGCGCCTATGGCCGGTGCCGCTATCGGCGAGTTCTTCATGTACAACGGCGAGGACGGCAAGCCCGCCAGCGAGACCAACCCCGGCGGCCACGTGCTCGTCATCTACGACGACCTGTCCAAGCAGGCTGTGGCCTACCGTCAGATGTCGCTGACGCTGCATCGTCCGCCCGGACGCGAGGCCTATCCTGGCGACATCTTCTACCTGCACTCTCGTCTGCTCGAGCGTGCAGTCAAGATGTCCAAGAAGAACGGTTATGGCTCCATGACGGCTCTTCCGATCATCGAGACCCAGGACGGCGACGTCTCGGCCTACATTCCGACCAACGTCATTTCCATTACCGATGGTCAGATCTACCTGCAGTCCGAGCTCTTCTTCCAGGGCCAGCGCCCGGCAGTCGACGTGGGCATTTCCGTGTCCCGCGTCGGTGGCGACGCACAGACCAAGGCCATGAAGCAGGTCGCCGGCAACCTCCGTCTGGACCTTGCTTCGTACCAGGAGCTCGCCGGCTTCACACAGTTCGGCTCCGACCTCGACGAGGCCACGCAAAAGCAGCTTACCCACGGCGCTCGCATGACTGAGCTCCTTAAGCAGCCGCGTTACAAGCCGTTTGAGGTTGGCGAGCAGATCATTACGCTGTTCGCTGGCAACGAGGGCTTCCTGGATGACCTGGAGATTGCCGACGTGCTGCCTTTCCGTGCCGAGCTCATCGAGTACATGGACAATGGCTTTGGCTCGCTGCTCGACAAGGTTCGCGCCAAGAAGATCGATGATGACACCAAGGCTGAGCTCTTGCGCGTCATCGGCGACTTCAAGCAGCAGTTCATGGCCAAGCACCATTCGGATGTTTCTGGATCAGAGGAGAACTAAGCCCCATGGCCAACCTTCGCGACATTAAGAAGCGAATCTCCTCGGTTACCACGACCAAGCAGATCACGCGCACGATGGAGATGGTCTCTACGGCCAAGATCCGTCGTGCCCTCGATCGCTCCAAGCAGGCCGAGCCCTATAAGGAGGCGCTGACCGACGTCATGTTGACGGTCGCCGGCGACGCCTCCTGTTCGGGCACCGATCCCATGCTGCAGAAGCATGAGAGCGTCAAGCATGGCCTGATTGTCGTTATTGCCTCGGACCGCGGCCTTGCCGGCGGTTTCAATACGACGGTGGAGCGCACGGCCGAAAAGCTCGCCGCTTCTTGGGCGAACGACGGCATCGAGTGCGAGATCATCGCGTGTGGGCGCAAACCGGCCACGTATTTCCGTGACCGCGAAAACGTCGTCATGCACTTTGAGGGCAACTCCTCTGAGCCCGATTTCAATCAGGCCCGCATGATCTCCTCTCATATCTGCGATGCGTATCGTGCCGGTGAGCTTGACCGTGTCGAGCTTGTCTACCACCACGCCAAGAACCGCGTGGATCAGGAGCTTCGCGTCGAGCATCTGTTGCCGCTCGACCCCGAGATGATCGCTATGGCCCACGGTCCGCGTAAGAACGAGACCGACGCCCCTAAGCGCATCTCGTCCACGTTCGAGTTCGTGCCCTCTCCCGAGCATGTTCTCGGCAAGCTTGTGCCGTCTTATATCCTGACGGTCATCTACCAGGCCCTGATCGATTCGGCGGCTGCCGAGCAGGGTGCACGCCGCAAGGCCATGCACTCCGCGACGGAAAACGCCACCGCGATCATCTCGACCCTTACCCGCACGTATAGTCGCGTGCGCCAGGCTTCGATCACGACCGAGATTAACGAGATCGTCGGCGGAGCCTCAGCATTGGAGGAACAGTAATGGCTAATAACACCGTAAAGCTTGCGGTCGAGGAAGCCACCAAGAAGACGACTGCCGGTGATGGTCGCATCGTGCGAATCATCGGCCCTGTCGTCGACGTCAAGTTTGACGGCGCGGTGCCCCCGATCTACAACGCGCTCACGGTCGAGGCCGAGACCCCGATCGGTCACCTGAGCACGATCCTCGAGGTCGAGAGCCAGCTTCCGGGCGGCGTCGTCCGCACGGTCGCCATGTCCTCGACCGACGGCCTGCAGCGCGGCCTCATCGCCACCGATACCGGTGAGCCCATGAAGATGCCCGTTGGTCCCAAGACGCTCGGCCGCATTTGGAACGTCATGGGCAAGCCCGTCGACGGCAAGCCCATGCCCGAGGTGGAGGAGTTCTACCCCATCCACCATGCAGCGCCCCGTTTCGACGAGCTCACCACCAAGACCGAGATCTTCGAGACCGGCATCAAGGCTGTCGACCTGCTCGAGCCCTACATCCGTGGCGGCAAGACGGGCCTGTTCGGCGGCGCCGGCGTCGGCAAGACCGTTCTGATTCAGGAGCTCATCAACAACCTCGCCCAGGAGCACGGCGGCACCTCGGTGTTCACCGGCGTCGGCGAGCGTACCCGCGAGGGCACCGACCTGTTCCTCGAGATGAGCGAGTCTGGCGTTATCGACAAGACCTGCTTGGTCTATGGTCAGATGAACGAGCCGCCCGGAGCGCGTCTGCGCATCGGTCTGGCCGGCCTTACTACCGCTGAGTATTTCCGTGATCGTGGCCAGGACGTTCTGCTGTTCATCGACAACATCTTCCGCTTCTCCCAGGCAGGTTCCGAGGTTTCCGCACTGCTGGGCCGTATGCCGTCCGCCGTTGGTTACCAGCCCACGCTGGCAACCGAGATGGGCGACCTCCAGGAGCGCATTACCTCGACCAAGACGGGCTCCATTACCTCCGTCCAGGCTGTCTACGTCCCCGCAGACGACCTGACCGACCCGGCGCCTGCCACAACGTTTACGCACCTCGACGCCACCACGGTTCTTTCGCGTAGCATTTCGTCGCTCGGCCTGTTCCCGGCTATCGACCCGCTCGCATCTTCCTCCGACGCTCTCGATCCCTCGATCGTCGGCGAGGAGCACTACCGTGTCGCCGTCAAGGTCCAGGAGCTCCTGCAGGAGTACTCCGACCTTCAGGACATCATCGCCATTCTGGGTATGGACGAGCTGTCCGAGGAGCAGCGCCTTACGGTCAACCGTGCCCGTAAGATTCAGCAGTTCCTCTCGCAGTCCTTCCACGTCGCCGAGAAGTTCACCGGCAACCCCGGTGTCTACGTCCGCGTCGAGGATACCGTCCGCTCTTTCGCCGAGATTGTCGACGGCAAGGCCGATGACCTGCCCGAGCAGGCTTTCCGCTATGCTTCCACGATTGAGGACGTGCGCGAGCGCGCCCGCAAGATGGGGGAGAAGTAGGTTATGCGTATCCGCATCGTGTGCCCCGTGAGCTGCGCCTATGAGGGCGACGCTGCGTTTGTGTCGATTCCGTCCACGGATGGCGAGTTTGGCGTTCTGCCTGCTCACTCCAGCGAGATCTGCACGATCGACCGCGGTTACGTTCGCGTTTCCGATAAGGCCATGGGCACTGTCGACCACACGTTTGCCGTGGCCGGCGGCTATGCCCAGGTTGCGGACGATGTCGTGACCGTTCTCGCCGAGCGCGCTTGCGATTTGGCGACCGTCGATGCCGACAAGCTTAAAGCTGATATTCAAGGTTTTGAAGAGAAGCTGGGTAATTTGTCGGAGGATGATGCACGCCGCGCCTACCTCTATAATGAAATCGCATGGTGTAAGCTCAAGCTTGCCCAATAGTCAAACGATTTAGCGTTCGACCATTTGCGAACACATCATGCCCGGGATGGCTCAGCCATCCCGGGCATGCTTTTTGAAAGGGTAGACCTTGGATATTATCCGCGTTGAGGGTGGCCACGCCATCGGAGGCTCCGTGCCCGTTTCGGGCGCCAAGAACTCCGCACTCAAACTCATGGCGGCAACGCTTCTGGCGCCGGGCAAGACGACGCTGCAGAACGTGCCCGATATTTCCGATGTCCACGTGATGGGCAAGGTGCTCAAGGGCATGGGCGCTACGATCGATGTTCTCGACGAGCACACGCTCGAGATTGATACCTCTCAGGTCGATTCTTGGGAGGCCCCCTACGAGCTCGTCGCCAAGATGCGTGCTTCCACCGCCGTGATGGGACCCCTGCTGGGCCGCTTCCATCGCGCCAAGATCGCCATGCCGGGCGGCTGCAACCTGGGTGCTCGCAAGATCGATATGCACATTCTTGGTCTCGAGGCCCTGGGCGTAGAGTTCGATACCGCCCACGGCTACATCAACGCTAATGCGCCCCAAGGTCTGCGCGGTACCACCGTTACGCTCGAGTTCGCCAGCGTCGGTGCGACCGAGAACCTCATCATGGCATCCGTGCGCGCGCAGGGCACCACGGTTATCGACAATGCCGCCCGCGAGCCCGAGATCGTCGATCTCGCCAACATGCTCAACGAGATGGGCGCCAAGATTGTTGGCGCCGGTACGCCTGTCGTGACCATCGAGGGCGTGGAAGAACTGCATCCTGTTACCCATCGCGTAGTGGGCGACCGCATCGAGGCCGGTACCTTTATCGTTGCCGGTGCGTTGATGGCCGACGATCGTGGTGTCGATGTCACGGGCTTTTGCCCCATTCACTTGGGCATGGTGCTCAAGAAGATGGAGCTCATGGGTATCGACTGCGAGCGCGTCGAGGATGGCGTCCATGTGAACCGTGCCGAGCGTATCAAGCCGGTCGACATCCAAACGCTTCCGTTCCCCGGCTTCCCGACGGACATGCAGGCGCAGATTATGGTGCTCTCCGCTCTCGCCGACGGCAGTTCCGTTATTACCGAGAACATCTTCGAGAATCGCTTTATGTTTGCCTCTGAGCTGGTGCGCATGGGTGCCGACATTCGTATCGAGAGCCATCATGCCATGATTCATGGCGTCAAGGGTTTCTCGGGTGCACAGGTTACCTCGCCCGATCTGCGTGGCGGAGCGGCCCTCGTCGTAGCGGGCTTGATCGCCGACGGGACGACCGAGGTTTCGGCTATCCATCACATCAAGCGCGGCTACGAGCAGTTTGTCGAAAAGCTGCAGGCGCTCGGCGCGCATGTCGAGCATGCTACCGTCCCCGATCCCGTCATCTACTAATACAGGTTGCCTATGTTTAATAAAAAGCCCCTCGCGGATACCACCGCCCGAAGACCCTCAACTGGTGCGCAGGCCAAGATCTACAGTCGCGATAACGTGGCTCGCTATTCCGAGCGCGCTCGTCAACGTCGTCGTAGCCACACGATTCGTCACGTCGCGCTCATTGTCGTGCTTGGTGTGCTGCTGAGTGCCACTACCGCTGCCGGCCTGTGGTTTGCCACCATTATGGGCAAGCTCGGCGATTCTAATGTCATTACCGACAATTTGCGTCGGGTTCTGGTTGACACCGATGAGGCAAAGGATCCGTTCTACGTGCTGCTTCTTGGCACCGACGGCCGTCCGGGCGAGGATACGTATCGTGCCGACTCGATTATCCTGGCACGCATCGACCCCACGCAAAAGCAGGCGACGCTCATTTCCGTTCCGCGCGACACCAAGGTCGAGTACAAGGGCGAGACCATGAAGATCAACGCCTGCCATACCGTTGGCGGCGCCGAGGCCATGGTCGAGGCGGTCAACGAGCTGTGCGGTGTTCAGATTTCCCACTATGCCGAGGTCAGCTTCGACGGTATGCAGGCGCTGATTGATTCGGTTGGCGGTATCGACATTAACGCAACCGATGATGTTGACGACCCCGAGCACCTGGATATTAAGATTACCGCTGGCCAGCAGCATATGGACGGTGCCACCGCCCTTACCTATGCCCGCTGCCGCTACACCTATGCCGACGGCGATTACACGCGCATGCGCCACCAGCGTCAGGTGCTTGGCGCCCTTGCCAACCAGATTCTCAATAACTTCGATGCCACGAAGATTTTTGGCCTGGTTAATTCGCTGTCCGATATGCTCGTAACCGATATGAGCGTTCAGGATATCGTGGCTACGGTCAACGCCATGCGCGGTATGGATGTCGACGGTATCTACTCGGCCAACCTGCCCTCGTACGCCGACGACAGCACCATGATCGACGGTGTGAGCTACGTCTTTGTCTACGAGGACGAGCTCAAGGAAATGATGGAGCGCGTCGATGCCGGCAAGGATCCCAAGGGTCCCAACACCATGGGTCTTTCCGACGGTTCCAGTTCTACGATCGGCGACCTGAACAACAACACGTCTGACGACTACGCAAACGGTACCGCAACTTCATCGGTCAGCTCTGACGATTCCGATGACTCAGGCGATTCGAGCGATTCGGACTACTACGAAGAGCCCACCGGCGACGGTAACGGCTACGAAGCTAACTACTAGGGTTACGCGGGCTTACCAGCCCGCGTAACCGCTTGACGCTACGCGGGCCGCATTTGGACAATCTGACGTTCAACTTCAAGGGCGCGACCAGAAGGTCAGCGCCCTTTCGTTTCACGTCACCTTGTCTCAAATGCGACCCACTCGCTGTCGTTGCCAAAACATCGACGCAGTCGTTGGGGACGTTCTTAAATGACTAGTCAAAGGTGACACTCTTGCGGCACTTGGCACTTGGGGACGTTCCTTATGTGCCGGCAGTTTGGGACACTCCTTGTGCCAAGAGGTTGGCGCACGTCTATCTGTTCTCATTGTGCTAAAAAATCGCCCCGTTCTCGGTCTTGAGGACGCGGCGATTTGTCTTTTGGACTTGTGCGGTCAGGCTTATGCAAAGCGGGCGACGAGCTCCTGGAGCACGTCGGTCATCTTGACGAGCGAACTGACCGGGACGAACTCGTTGACGCCATGGTAGCAGTAGCCGCCCGTGGAAAGGTTGGGGCAGGGCAGGCCGCGGAACGACAGCTGCGCGCCGTCGGTGCCACCGCGAATCGGCAGCACCTGGGGCTCAACGCCGCAGGCAAGGTAGGCTTCCTTGGCAACATCAATGAGCTCCGGGTAGTCACGGACGATCTCGGCCATGTTACGGTACTGCTGCTTGATCTCAACCGTCACGCGCTCCTCGCCCAAGCGCTGGTTGAGCAGTGCTGCGGCGGAATCAATCAGCTCGAGCTTCTGCTGGAACTTGGCGGCATCGTGGTCGCGAACGATATAGCGCGCCGTGGCGTGATCGACAGTCGCAGATACACCCTCAAGATGATAGAAGCCCTCGTAGCCCTCCGTGTATTCCGGGCGCTGCGCATAGGGGAGCAGCGCGTTAAAGTCGCAGAACAGATTGCCTGCGTTGACCATGCGGCCCTTGGCGTCGCCGGGGTGGATGGACTGGCCCTCAAAGCGAACGGTCGCCTCGGCAGCGTTAAAGCACTCCCACTCCAACTCGCCGACGGGGCCACCGTCGACCGTGTAGGCGTACTTGCAACCAAAGGCTTCAATATCCAGCAGCTCGGCGCCGTGGCCGATCTCCTCGTCGGGGCAGAAACAAATGCCGAGCGCGGGGTGGGGCAGCGAGGGATTCTGGGCGATACGCGCGACGAGCGCCATGATTTCGGCGACGCCCGCCTTGTCGTCGGCGCCCAGCAGCGTGGTGCCATCGCTGCAGACCAAGTCCTCACCCGCGAGGTCATTCAGGGCGGGAAGCTTGGCGGTGCTCATGGCAACGGGCTTACCGTCAACCGCGCCGCAGACCAGGTCGCCGCCTTCGTAGTGTACGATGTGCGGCTTCACGCCGGCGCCCGGTGCAACTTCGGTGGTGTCGAGATGGGCGATCAGGCCCAGGGCGGGCTTGTCCTCAGCGCCCACACTTGCGGGGATATGCGCGCAGACATAGGCGTGCTCGGTCACGTGGGCATCTTCCGCACCAAGCTCGCGCAGTTCTTCAGCCAGTACGTTGGCAAGATCAAACTGAACGGCGCTCGAGGGTACCTGGTCACAGTTTGCATCCTCGGACTGCGTGTTGATCTGGACGTAGCGCAAAAAGCGCTCGAGGACATCGGGGCTCGTGGTGGTGTTTTCCATAAAGACCGCTCCAATCTTGGTCGTCGTGTGCAACAAGAACTCTAGCACGGTATGCCACGGCATACCACGACGCTTGGATGGGGTAGAATCAGCCATTGAATGCAGAAGGGACGGAAGATCATGGATACGACAAATAGCTCGCGCGAACTACATCTGACGGTGGCGAACGAAGACTACTTGGAGTGCATGGTTCGCATTGAAAGCGAAGAGGGGGAAACCAACGGCGTGCGATCGGTCGACATCGCGCAGCGCCTTGGCGTCTCCAAGGCATCGGTCAATAAAGCGGTTTCGGCGCTCAAGGCATCCGAGCTTGTCGAGCAATCGCACTACGGCAAGGTAATCCTGACCGATCGCGGCCGCGAGGTTGGCACGGCTATCTGGTACCGTCATCGCCTCATCCGTACGTTTTTGGTTCAGGAGCTCGGTGTCGAATTTGAGCGAGCCGATTCCGAGGCCTGCATGATGGAGCATGCGCTATCCGAGGACACGATGAGCCGCTGGCTCGCCTATCTCGAAAAGCAGGGAATCAGCGTCGAGGAATAGCGGGATATATATGGATACGAGTTATTACAACCGCTTTGGTGCCGAGGAACTTACGCGCCGCTTGTCGAGCGAGACCTTGTTGGCGCAGGGCCCCATGGGCAGTGTTTTGTTGAGTGAGTACGATGCCGCCGACATTCCACCGGCGTTTTGGAATCTGGCAGAGCCGCAGACCGTTTCTCGTATCCATCGCTTGTATGTCGCCGCCGGCGCGCAGGTGCTCATTACCAATACCTTTCAGGCATCGAGCTATGCCCTCAAGCACGACCAGATTGCGCCGTCCGTGGCGGAGGTCAATCGCGGGGCCGTCGACGATGCCCGCCAGGCGCACCCTCAGCTACTGCTGGGCTCGATGGGCCCGATCGGTATTGAGTGGTTTGCCGAGGACTCTGTCGAGTATCGTGAAATCCGCGGCATTGCGCGCGAACAGGCGCACGCCTTGCTCAATGCTGGTGTTGACGGTCTGCTGATCGAGACGGTGACGTCTATCCGTAATCTGCAGCCCATGCTTGCCGGCGCCCGAGATGCCGCCGACGGCATGCCTGTTCTGGTGAGTTTTGTCGTTGACGATAAAGGCGACCTGCTGGGCGATGGCCTCAACATCGAGGCAGCCGTTTTGTACGCCGAAAAACACGGCGCAAACTCGGTTGGTGTTAATTGCTGTTCGCTTGCGGCCGCGAATGCGGCGGTGCCCAGGATGGTTGCATCGGCGACTACTCCCGTTACGGTGCGTCCCAACGTAGGCGATCCGGTCCAGACTCAGGATGGCCCCGTATGGCACGAGAATCCCGAAGCTTTCGCGCGCGCATGCATCGAATGGAGACATGCCGGCGCCGCAATGGTGGGCAGTTGCTGTGGAACCACGGCAATCACTACGGCAGCGATGGCCGAGGCGCTCGATATATAAAGGGCAAAACCGCTCCATACGGGGTGGTTTTTTTTATTGCTTGCATGTCCTCGGCAGCATTTGCCCAAATGGTGAATGCTGGTGCCGGCAGGTTGCTGAGTGCGTGTTGCGGGTATACCTCACGCGTACCATGATCCAAACACTGTGAGGTGTCTGCGCGTGTGCGCGATAATTCATTTTGGAACTGACGGTTGGCGCGCTCGCGTCGATGAGGACTTCACTGCCGATAACGTTGCCCGTATCGCCGATGCCGTCGGCGAGTTGTGGCAAAAGACCAATCCGGGCAAAACGGTATATATAGGGTTCGACACCCGGCCCCTGGCGAGCGAGTTCGCTGAGCTTGCGGCGGGCGTGCTAGCAGCGCACGGGCTGGACGCCGTGCTCGCTTCGCGACCTGTTCCGACCCCTGCCCTTACGTGGGCGGCGGCTTATGACGGTGGGGCGTGCGGCGCGCTCATGGTGACGGGGTCCCATCATCCGCAGGGTTATCTGTGCCTCAAGATTCGCATGGGTGACGGCTCGACCGCCAACCAGGATGTCATCGAAGAGCTCGAAGAGACCATGGCTCCCGAGCCAATGGGGATCGAGGGGCAATATCGCACCGCGGATATCATTCCTGACTATATGCAGGCGGTGGCATCGTTTGTCGATGCCGAAGCCATCCGCGACGCGCACCTGCGCGTGGTTGTCGATCCCATGGGCGGCGCAGCCCAGGGTTATCTAGCCGACTTGCTGCGCGAGCTTGGCGTTGAGGTGCACGAGATTCACGCCGGGCAGGCGTCTGACCAAGAAGATATCTGCCCCGACCCCGTTGAGCCTTGGGTGGACACTTGCGAGCGCGCGGTTATCGAGGACGGAGCTTGCGCCGGCCTGGTGACCGACGGCGACGCCGATCGTATCGGCGCGGTTGACGAGCGCGGCAGATATATACATCCGCATCAGATCATGGCGCTCGTTTTGGGCGACTTGGTTCAATTTCGTAATTTGGAGGGGCGCGTCGTCGTCAATCTTTCGTGTTCGACGCTCGTGCGTCGCATTGCCGAGGCGCTTGGCTGCCGCGTGACCGTCAAACCAGTCGGTTTCAAATATATAGCGGCAGAGATGAAGAAGGGCGGCGTCCTCATAGGCGGTGAAGAAGCCGGTGGTATCGGCATCGCCGCGCATATGCCCGAGCGCGATGGAATCCTCGCCTGTCTGATTCTGTGTGAGCTTATGGCAAAGACGGACGCGCCTTTGGGCGTTCTGGTCGACCAACTCGAGGATAGTTTTGGTAAGACGAGTTACGGTCGACGGGATTTGCGCCTTGAGGCCGAAGATGCCGAAACGTTACGAACCCTGCTGCCGGGCGTAAACCCCAAGTCGATTTGTGGCAAGGTGCCGCAAAACGTTAGTCATATGGATGGCTTGCGTTTGGCATTCGAGGATGACACGTGGCTGCTGGTCCGTCCTAGCGGGACCGAACCAGTGGTGCGCGTCTACGCCGAGGGGTTCTCGGTGGAAGAACGTGATGAGTTGCTCGATGCTGGCTGTGCTTTAGCTAGGGGGACGTATCCGCTTTAACCATGAGACTGCCTTATATAAAGAGATGCTCGGCGAGCGGTAGTTAACGGCTGGCAAACGTTAGTCGGATCACAGGATGTGTAGGAAATGTGTACGCCCAGATTCCCGCCCGCGGGGGCCCTCCGGTCTGGCAATATATCTCCTTGCCGCGCGGCCCGGTCGGACCGGATGAGCCGCAGAGCGTGCACCTTGAGAACCGGATACTGCGAGGATGGACACTTACTTCAGTGTCGCATCCGGG
>JAXJJM010000020.1:0-21797 GCA_036298225.1 Collinsella sp. | reverse complement strand
GGCGGGGCGATTAAGTTTGTCGCGAGTTCCGCACGCAAAGGAAAGCACTTAATGTGCTTTCCGTCTTGCGCAGGACTGTAGAGCAGCAAACTTAATCGCCCCGCCCGGCGAGCAAGCGGACGACAAACACATCTGTCCAACAATTCGTCCGAAACATAATGAAAAACCGTTTGATGTGAGTTAATATAAAGAACGTCGTGAATCTGACTCCTGCCACATGCATGACAGGGGTTAAACACAAAAAGGAGTCAATTATGGTTTCTGAGAAGGCTACCCTCGTTAATCCTCAGGGTCTGCACATGCGTCCGGCTGGTCTGTTCGCCTCCACCATGGGCAAGTACGCCTGTGACGTGACGGTCGTCACCCCCGAGAAGGAGGTCAACGGCAAGTCCCCGATGGCCCTCATGGCTGCTGGTATCCCCTGCGGTACCGAGGTCGAGGTCAAGTGCGACGGCGCTGACGAGGCCGAGGCTCTGGCTGCTGCCATCGAGCTCATCAAGAGCGGTCTTGGCGAGTAGAACTCAAACGGGTCGCATGTTGAACAACTAAGTTCATATTTGGGGGCGCAGTGACCTGTTGTAAGGTAGCTGCGCTCTTTTGTCATGGATATGGCAAAACGCTTTATCACATGACACGGAGAGAGGAATGGGAATGTATCAGGGAGTCAACGCTTCCGAGGGTATCGGTATCGGCACCGTCATGGTCGCCGTCGATCCCGACTTGACGTTTGAGCCGCACGAGGTTGCTGATTCGGCAGCAGAGAAGGAGCGCTATCAGACCGCTCTTTCGGTCTTCTGCGAGAAGACCCAGGCTCAGGCCGACCATATGAAGGAGACGGTGGGCGAGGCCGAGGCCGAGATCATGAGCGGACACATTGTCCTGGCTCAGGACCCGGGCATGACCGATGCCATCAACGCCGCCATTGACGGCGGCACCTGCGCCGAGCAGGCGCTCATGGACACCTCGACCATGTTCGAGAACATGTTCCTGTCCATGGACGACGAGATGTTCCGTCTGCGCGCGGCCGACATCGCCGACATCCGCACCGGTATTCTGGCCGAGCTGCTGGGCAAGGAGGTCGTCGACCTCTCCGTCCTGCCTGAGAACACCGTCGTTGTCGTGCACGACCTCACGCCGTCCATGACCGCCACGATCGATAAGGCCCACGTTGCCGGTATCGTCACCGAGACCGGTGGCCGCACGTCGCACTCCGCGATTATTGCGCGCGCCCTTGAGATTCCGGCTGTCCTTTCGGTTTCCAACAGCTGCACCGCGCTGCGCAACGGTATGACCGTTGTCGTCGACGGCGGCAAGGGTATCGTTGAGGCCGATCCCGACGAGGAGACGCTCGCTGCCTACACCGCCAAGGCCGAGGCCTTCGCTGCCGAGAAGGCAGCCCTCGAGGCCTTCCGTGGCAAGCCGTCCGTGACTGCCGATGGTATCAAGAAGATCATCGCCTGCAACATCGGTAACCCCGATGACGTGCCCAACGCGCTCGATCACGACGCCGAGGCCATCGGTCTGTTCCGCTCCGAGTTCCTGTTCATGGACTCTGCTGAGCTTCCTTCCGAGGAGGAGCAGTTCAACGCCTACCGTAAGGTCGCCAGCGCGCTCAAGGGCGCTCCGGTCATCATCCGCACGCTCGATGTGGGTGGCGACAAGGAGATTCCGTATCTGCACATGGTCAAGGAAGACAACCCCTTCATGGGCTTCCGCGCCGTGCGTTACTGCCTGGCCAATCCCGACCAGTACAAGGTCCAGCTCCGCGCTCTGCTGCGCGCTAGCGCCTTCGGTGACGTCAAGATCATGATCCCGCTCGTCACCTGCGTCGAGGAGGTCCTTGCCGTCAAGGAGCTCGTCGAGGAGTGCAAGGCCGAGCTGACCGAAGAGGGTCGCAAGTTCAACGAGAACATCGAGGTCGGCATCATGGTCGAGACGCCTGCCGCGTCTCTCCTCGCTGACCGCCTGGCCGAGGTCGCCGACTTCTTCTCCATCGGCACCAACGACCTGATCGGCTACACCATGTGCGCCGACCGTGGTAACGACACCATCTCCAACCTGTACCAGGTTTACTATCCCGCCGTGCTCCGCTCGCTCAAGAACATCATCGAGAGCGGTGTGAAGGCCGGCATCATGGTCGGTATGTGCGGCGAGGCCGCTGCCGATCCGCTGCTCGAGCCGCTGCTGATCAGCTGGGGCCTGGAGGAGTTCTCGATGAGCGCTCCGTCGATCCTGCGCGCCCGCAAGACCATCAGCCAGTGGACCAAGGCCGAGTGCGACGAGCTCGCCGAGAAGGCGCTCGCCTGCAACACCGCCGCCGAGGTCAAGGCACTGCTCGAGTCCGCAGCTCGCTAATTTGGTATCAGAGGTAACCGCGTGGTTGGAATGGGCCGGCCACGCGGCCCTCACATATACAGGGGGTACTGTAAATGTTCTACACGCTAACCGCTAACCCGGCTGTCGACATGACGGTTTCGAGCTCTCCGCTCGAGCCCGACGAGAACGTCCGCACCGGCTCGGCCAGCTACACGGCTAACGGCAAGGGCCTCGACGTGTCCTTCGCCTTTAAGAAGATGGGCGTCGACACCGTCGCGCTCGGCTTCTTCGCTGGCTTCACGGGCAAGTTCATCGTCGAGGAGGTCATGAACCTGGGTTGCCTCTGCCGCCCGGTCTGGACCGACGGTATCACGCGCATTAACACCTACGTCAACGATGGCCAGCACGAGTACGGCATCCTTAACCCCGGTGCTCCGATCACGCCGCAGCACCAGGAGGAGCTCTACAACATCCTGGACACCGCGGGCGATCTCGAGTGCCTGATCGTTTCCGGCTCCGTGCCTCCCAAAGCTACGCCCGACTTCCTGGCTCAGGTCATGGAGCACGCTCAGGCTCGTGGCGCCGACGTCGTCCTGGACCTGTCCTCCGACAAGCTCAAGGAGCTCGCTCACAAGAAGCCGCTGCTCATCAAGCCGAACCATCACGAGATGAAGGCCATCTTTGGCGTGCCGGTCGACACCGACGACGAGGTCCGCGTTGCCATGAAGATGGCTCACGACGCTGGCGTTCAGAACGTGCTGCTCACCCGTGGTAGCCGCGGCGACGCTTACTTCTCCAACGGCGAGGACATCTGGTACGCCAAGCGTGAGTTCAACATCAAGCTGGTTTCTTCCGTCTGCGCCGGCGACTGCACCCTCGCTGCGTTCCTGCACAAGTGGTACAGGGATCGCGACAACGTCGAGGAGGCCATGAAGCTCGCTATGGCCACCGGCGCCAACGTTGCTGAGTCCGTCGGCATTGGCGACTTCGGTCACGTCGACGAGTACAGCAAGCGCGTTGCTGTCCGCAAACTCGATCGTCAGTAATCGAAACGCGACATATTCGTGCGCATGTGGCGCCCCGGTTTCGGCTGGGGCGCCTTTTTGTTCCGCCACGGGGGAGAGGTGTTCCGCCGTACTTCATCGCTTCCACACCGTTCACCGAGTTGTCCTAGCCTTTTACCGATGCGTGGAATATACTTTCATTAACACGTTGCTTCGTGAAAGGAACATTCATGATTTACACGCTCACTGCAAATCCCGCCATTGACTACAACATCGCCTGCGACGGTCTTGCTGCCAACACCGTCACGCGTACCCGCAACGCCGTCTACACGCCCAACGGCAAGGGCCTCAACGTCTCGTTTACGCTTGACCACTACGGCGTCGACACCACGATCCTGGGCTTTTTCGCCGGTTTCTCGGGCGAGTTTATCGTTAAGGGCGCCGAGGCCCTGGGCGTGCCCGTCAAGCCCGTGTGGACCGACGGCATCACGCGCGTCAATGTGTTCCTCAACGCCGGCCCCGACACCGAGTACAACATGGTCAACGCCGGTGCCGCCATCAACGAGGCCAACGAGCAGGAGATGTTTGAGCTCATCGATTCGCTCGATGACATGACCTGCCTGGTCATCAGCGGCTCGCTGCCTCCCAACACTTCCGAGGGCTTCTTGGCCGAGGTCCTGCGCCGCGTCAAGGCCAAGGGGGCCGAGTTCGTCCTCGACATCTCGAGCCATCAGCTGGCAGACCTCATTGCCATGGAGCCGCTGCTGATCAAGCCCAATGACGATGAGCTGCTCGACATCTTTGGCATTAAGGTGAGCGGTGGCGACGATGAGTCCGTCAAGGGCGCTATGGCCGAGCTGCACGCCAAGGGCGCCAAGAACGTGCTGCTGACCCTCGGTGGCGCCGGTGCGTACTTCTCCAACGGCGAGCACATCTGGTTTGCCAATCGCACCTTCGACGTCAAGCTGCTGTCGACGGTGTGCGCCGGCGATTCCTCGCTCGCTGCCTTCCTGTCCGTATGGCACGACGCTCCCGAGCGAGTCGAGGACGCCCTCCGTCTGTCGATGGCTACCGGCGCCAACGTGGTCGAGTGCCCCGGTCTGGGCGATTTTGCCAAGGTGGACGAATATAAGAAGCACATCGAGGTTCGCCAGGTCTGCTAGTTCCGGCACCTTGTCTGAATAGTTTGATTATTTCGCATCCGTCTTAGACTAGGACGGATGCGTTTTTGTTTATCGGACTTGCGTGTGCAGTGGAGGCTGTTTCTTGCTAGACTTCTTGCAGACGCAATCGATAGCCAATTTGATAGTCGCAGGAGGCCATAGGCATGTGCAATGTTTCGCTCAACGGTACTCAACCGTCCGATGCGTCCCTGCGCGTCCTGCGCGCGCTTGAGGCGGCTGGTCTTGAGGCTTGGTACGTGGGCGGTTGGGTGCGCGACGCCCTGATGGGGTACCCCAGCCACGATGTTGATATGTGCTGTAGCGGCCTGTGGCAGGAGTCCAAAGCGGCGCTCGAGGCCGCCGGCATCGCTGTTGTGGAGTCGGGCATTAAATTTGGCGGAATCACGGCTATTTCCGATGGCGAGCGTATCGAGGTCACCACGTACCGTCTGGATGGCTTTTACACCGATGGTCGTCATCCCCAGAGTGTGGAGCGTGCCGCCTCGCTCGAGGACGATCTGGCGCGCCGCGACTTTACCGTCAATGCCATGGCCTGGCATCCCGAGCGCGGGCTTGTCGACCGCTACGACGGCCAGGGTGACTTGGAGCGCAAGCTGATTCGCGCTGTCGGCGATCCCAAGCGTCGCTTTAACGAGGACGCCCTGCGCATGCTGCGTGCGGTGCGCTTTGCCTGCCGTCTGGACTTTATGATTGAACCCGAGACCAAGCGTGCGCTTGCCGAGTGCGCGCCGCTGCTCGATGCCGTGGCGCGTGAGCGTGTGGGTATTGAGCTCGAGGGCATTCTTTCGACCGGTCATGGGGGAGACGCGATGCTGCGCTATCCCGAGCTCATCTGCGCCGCCGTGCCCGAGCTCGCGCCCGCTCGCGGGTTTGACCAGCGCAGCGTCTACCATGCGTTTAACGTCTACGAGCATATCGCCCGCGTGCTGACGGTGGCAGGGGAGCTGGCGCTGTGCGATGGTGTCGCGCCCTCGTCGAGCCTTATGTGGGCGGCGTTTTTGCACGATGTTTCCAAGCCCGATTGCTTTACGGTCGATCATGCCGGAAGCGGACACTTCTACGGTCATCCCGAGCTCGGCGCCAAGAAGGCGCGTGTCATCATGGATCGTCTGGCGCTTTCGCACGATTTGGTTCGCGATGTGTGCCTGCTGATCAAATACCATGATAAGCCGCTGCGTTCCGAGCGATCCTGCCTGCTCAATATGATGCGCGCGCTTTCGGGCGAGGGTGTCGATACGCCGCGTCTGATGGACGAGCTCATGGACCTTAAGCGTGCCGACACACTCGGCAAGGCACCTTCGTGTTTCTATTACGTCGAGACGATCGAGGAGATGCGCGCGCTGGCTCACGAGCTGCTTGCGGCGGGGGAGCCCTATACGCTTAAGATGCTTGCCATCAATGGCGGCGACTTGATTCGCGCCGGCGTCAAGCCCGGGCCGGAACTGGGGCAGCTACTCAACACGGCCCTCGACGCCGTGATTGAAGACAACATTCCCAATGAGCGCGAAGCTCTTTTGCTCCATCTCAACTTGCATTAGCTACCCAGTTTACCTGCGTGTTCCATAACCTGCCGACAATTTTTTGGCAATTTGGAATTTCTTCTTGCGCTGACGTTTTTTGTCCCGTAATATATTTCCTCGCAGCACGGCAGTGCAGATGTCATGTGGCCCGTTCGTCTAGCGGTTTAGGACGCCGCCCTCTCAAGGCGGAGATCACCAGTTCGAATCTGGTACGGGCTACCACTTCTTTTCTGCTGAGGCTTATGGCCCGTTCGTCTAGCGGTTTAGGACGCCGCCCTCTCAAGGCGGAGATCACCAGTTCGAATCTGGTACGGGCTACCACGCATCTGATACCCGGACTTCCTATGGAAGGCCGGGTTTTTTATTTTCAAACAACCGTCTGCAATTCCCGTTTGAACCAGAGCTTTGCGTTCTGCCTATGGCCCTTACGGGTACAATATCCAAGATATTTTGACTGTTAGAAGGAGTCTCATGACGGAGTCCTCTCAGCATACGTCTAAGCCCCAGGTCGAGGTTGAGGCCTCGGGCGGAGATGACAATAAGAGCGCACGCCGCGGCGCCATCTTTATCGGCGTCGTGCTGGTAGGTTATATCGTCTATCTGGTGGTAACCGGGCAGATGGGGCAGTTCTGGGCCGCTATGTCGAGCGTCCAGGCGTCATGGCTCGTTGTCGCGTGTCTTTGCATGTTCATGTACCTGTTCTTTGGCATTGTGGCCTATGCGATCGCCGTCTGGCTCGATCCCAATTCGCCCGTCGGCATCCGCGACCTGATCTCGGTCGAGGCGAGTGGCATCTTCTTTGGCAACCTGACGCCCATGATGATGGGCTCCACCCCGGCTCAGATCTATCGCCTGACCAAGGCCGGCCAAAACGTGGGCGAGGCCGGCGCCACGCAATTCACGCGTTTTATCGTGTACCAGTTTGGCCTGGTCGCCTGGGGCGCTATCCTGCTGCTCGCCCGTATGCCGTTTTTTGCCGAACGCTACGGCGACATGACGCTGCTGTGCGTCTTTAGCTTTGGTGGACACTGCTGCATCTTGCTTGGCATCTTCGCCGTCGCGCTCATGCCTAAGACCGTCACGCGCGTCGCCCATTGCATCATCAATTGGCTCGAGCGCATTGGTGTCTCGGCCACTAAGATCGAGAGTTGGCGCACGTTTGTCGATGGCGAGATCTACTCCTTCTCCGAGAAGTTCAAGCTTTCGGCCGGACATTTTTCTTCCATGCTGCTCACCGTGTTTATCACCATGCTGCAGCTCGCGTTTTTCTATCTGGTTCCGTATTTCCTGATGCTTGCCTTTGGCCACCACGAGGTCGACTTTTTCTCGGTCATGGCCGCGAGCGCCTTTGTCCAGCTGTTAAGCTCTGCGGTTCCCTTGCCCGGTGGAACTGGTGGCGCTGAGGGCGGCTTTGCATTGTTCTTGGGTCATTTCTTTGGGTCGGCTTCGACCGCCGGCTATCTGCTGTGGCGTCTCATTACGTTTATTGCGCCTACCATTTTGGCTGCGCCCCTGCTGGGACTTAAGAGCGCCCACAACGAGAGCATCCATGCGCGCTGGGATCGCGTGATGCGCAAGCTCGGCCGCACGCCTCAGACGCCCTCTGCGCCCACTAAGCCGCACCCCACGAATGCTGTTACCGTTGATCCCAAGAAGCACGCTCAGAAGGCTCCTGGGACCGCTAAGCCGACTCATAAAACCTATGTGCGCCAGACGGGCGACGGTATTCGCGTATCTCCGTCGGCACTCAATAAGAAGAAGCACCCTAAGTCGCAGTAGGGCAGTCGTGCGTTCTTCATGATGCGGGGTATATTTGTGCTGTTTGAGAGATAATCCTCTTACGTAGATTATCTCTCATCTGTTGATGATTGCTCGTATATCGAAGGGACACGCCCATGGCAACCAGCAAACCGCGCCTTGATCGCCGCATCGTTCGCAGCCGCAATGCCATCCTTTCCGCTTTCGAGCGCCTGCTCATGGAAAAGCCGCTGGCAGACATTACGGTGAGTGCCATCGCGCGCGAGGCCAATGTCGACCGCAAGACCTTTTACGTTCACTTTGGCACGGTTGATGGCCTGCTCGATGCCATTGCCGTCGATGTGGTGGAGATGATTGTCGACTCGGTCGAGAAAACGCTTACTTCCATGGACGGCGACACCAACGAGCGCGCCCTGGGCGCGGTGGCGACCTTCTTTAAAACCGTTAATGAGGCACTGTGCAACAACTTAGTGCTCAATCGTCAGCTGATCGAGAATATTCCGCTCGATGATTTCATGGCTCGTCTTCGTGCGCCGCTCGAACATGAGATTGCCGAGCGCGATCTGCTGCCCCAAGGTCTCAAGGACGAGATGTTCGACTACTATCTGGCGTTTTTGCTGTCGGGTATTATCGGTATCTATCGCACGTGGGCGCTGTCTGACGGCTCGGTTCCTATCGAGCGCGTCTCTGAGGTCGCCAACGATCTGACTCTCAATGGTCTGTCGAGTCTGGAATCTCGCTTGGATTAGGCCTAGTTGGGCTCGTCGGCGTGGAAATTCCTGTTCCTGAGGTTCTCCGGCGCCTTGGAGACCTTGCCGGCGTAGGAGCTGTAGCCTGAGGATCCTTAAAAGAAAGTCCAGTTTATCCTTCCCACTCCAATTTTGAAATCCTCCGATGCGCCTTCGCACGCTCGCATGACCTCGATACCATGCGAGCGTGCGAACTCGACGAGCTCTGCGTTGCGGGCGTTTATGGTGCCGAAGGCGGCGGGGCACACGATAAGGCGTGCGCAGTGGACGAGGAGCTCTTTGGCGCGGGCTATGGTTTTATCCCCGATTGGCTCGAAGGCGCGCTCGGCCACGCATTCCGTCGCTAGGTCGCGCGCGAGCTC
This sequence comes from Collinsella sp., assembly GCA_036298225.1. GTDB lineage: Bacteria > Actinomycetota > Coriobacteriia > Coriobacteriales > Coriobacteriaceae > Collinsella. The sequence continues at coordinate 12,904 of JAXJJM010000020.1, read as the reverse complement.
GCAGTCGATGTCCCCTTCGTGCAGAACGCCCGCGTAGAACGCCTTGCCCTGCCGGATGAGCTGGCGAAACACAGCCGACCCCGTACCTGCGCCAGCGATGACGAACGTGTGCGCATCGCCGTGTGGGCGCCCAATTTCCACGCTGCCGAAGCGCTCGTTGAAGGTGCCATGTTGAAGGCCGTAGAGCTCGCCAATCGTCTCGCGCGTGAATATGTCCTCGGGTGCGCCGGCGCGGAAGACCCGGCCGTCCTTCACGCAAATCACCTTGTCGGCGCTTTTCTGCGCGAGCTCGAGTTCGTGGATGGACATGATGACAGCCACATTCCGCGATTTCGCAAGGTGGCGAAGTATTCGCAGCAGGTCGATCTGGTAGCGGATATCGAGATATGACGTGGGCTCGTCGAGCACGAGCACACGCGGATCCTGTGCGATGGCGCGTGCGAGCATGACGCGCTGGCGTTGCCCGTCGCTTATCTGCATGAAGTCGCGCTCGGCGAACTCTTCCACATGTGCGGTTTTCATGGCCTCGTCGACCCGACTATGGTCGTCGGGCGAGAGTGTGCCCATTCGCCCGGTGTAGGGATGCCTTCCCGCCTCTATGATATCGCGGCAGGTGAGGAGCTCGGTCCGGGGTCGATCTGTCAGCATAACGGCAAGGTTCCTTGCGAACTCCGCCGTCTTCCATCGGGAAATCTCCCGCCCGTCGAGCTCGACCGCGCCGGCAAGCGGTGCCAGATGGCGTGTGATGGTTTTCAAGATGGTCGACTTGCCCGAGCCGTTCGGCCCGATGAGCGCCACGACGTCGCCCGCGCGAACCTCCAGCTCGACGCCTTCGACTACGACCTTCTTGTCGTAGCCCGCCGACAGGTCGCTTATGCGGAAAAGCGGCGCTCCGTCAGCCTTCGTTGCGACCGGGGTTTCGAGGTTCGACTCCCCTCTGAGCGTTTTGGGCCGCGGCATGAATTCCCCCATCTACCTCACTCGTTTCTTCAACATGAGTGCGATAACCACCGGCGCGCCGAAGATGGCGGTGACGGCGCTGATGGAAAGCTCGACGGGGGAGAACAGCGTGCGCGCGATCAAATCGCAGCCCGCGCAGAAGATGGCGCCTCCCAAGAAGCACGCAGGAATCACGCGGATGGGCTTCGACGACTTCAGCGCCGACTTAACGAGATGCGGAACCGCGATGCCTACGAACGACACCGGACCAGCGAACGCGGTCACGCAGGCGGAGAGCATGCTCGCTAGAAGGACGAGCACCACGCGGAAGCGTGCGACGTTCACGCCGACGCTTTTCGCGTAGGCTTCTCCCAGCTGGAAGGCGGAAAGGGGCTTCGATATCGCGAATACGCATGCGCTCACGGTGATCACCACGACCGCGATGACCGCGATGTCGTCCCAGCTCGAACCCGAGAAGCTACCCAAAGACCAGTTGTGCAGGTTCACGATGGACTGGTCGTCGGCGAAGGCGATGAGAAAGTTCGTCGCCGCCGAGCAGATGTATCCCACCATGACGCCCGCCACGATGAGCATGGCCATGGAACTTATGCGCCGTGCGATGAGGAGCACGAAGCCGATGGTGATAAGCGATCCCAGAAACGCTGCGGCCACCATGGCCGGCGAGGACATGGCCTGGTTCGCGCCCAGAAGTACGATCATCGTAAGCGCGACGACGAACTTTGCGCCCGAGGAGACGCCCAAGATGAACGGGTCGGCGATGGGGTTGTTGAAAAACGTCTGCAGCAGGAACCCGGAGAGCGAAAGTGCCCCGCCGAGAAGCACGGCTGAAAGCACGCGCGGCAGACGAATCTCCCAGATGATCTGGATTTCCATGGAATTGGCCGCGCCTCCCGAAAGGATGCCGGGGATGTGGTCTGCGGGCACGAGCACGCTCCCGATGCACAGGTTGGCCCCGACGAGCACGATGAGGGCAACAGCGAGCAGCGCCGTCACGACGCGACACCGCGCGGCGCGCCCCGATTCGTCGTATGTCATGGAAAGCCGGCTTCTCATGGCGCTAGCCGAGCTTCCTCAGATAATGGAAGTTGCTCGCGTCATCGCCGGTGAACGCCCCGTGCAGCTCGTCGATAATGTCGGCGGTGGAAGTCATCTGCTGGTACATGTCGGCGCTTGTGACCCAGACGTTGCCGTTCTTCACGGCTTTGAACTGCGACAATAGCGCGTTTTTGCCTACGAAGTCGTTCAAGGTGGCAACCGATTCGTCGATGGTGCCGTTGTAGACGATAATGTCGGCATCCTTCGCCGTCGCGTAGAAGCGCTCCATTTCGAGCGTTACTGACGAACCTGACGTCGACGCCGTCTGCGCGTCATCGAGCGCGTAGTTGCCGCCTGCAAGCTCGATCATCTGCGCCACGTAGTCGCCCGCCCGCCGCGTGACGGCGGCCCCGTTCGAGTTAATGTAGAAATACGCCACGGTTTTACCTGACGACGCGAGCCTCGACGTTTGCTCGACGCGGGCCTTCTGCTCGTTGAACAGGTGCGCGGCCTCGTCTTCCTTGTCGAACAGGACGCCGAAAAGCTTAATCCACTCGACGCGCCCGAGTGCTTCGGGCTCGCTCGACGACTGTTCGGTGAGCACGACGAGCCCGAGCTTCTGCAGCTTTTCCTTCACATCGGGCGTGTGGTTGATCATGGTGTTCTCGATGGCGAGCGTGCAGCCCGAGGCCGATATTCGCTCGTAGTCGGGCGCGCTGTACTTGCCGCCGTAGGCGATCGCCCCACTTTCGAGTGCGCTTTTGAAGCCCGCGACCGAGCAATCGTCGGCCTTCGTGCCCGACATGAGGATGTTGTCGTTCGCATCGAGCGCGTCGACCAGGCACATCGTCGCCGACGACACGAGGTACACCTTGTTGGCGGGACGCCTTATGACCGCGATGTCGGAGCTCAACCCATCAGGTACCTTCGCATCTTGCGGTACCACGAGGAAGCGCTCCCCGTTCGAAATGCAGATAAGCCGCAGGCCGCCTTCGTACTCGTCGACAGTGAAGTGCTCGGCGTATTCAAGCTGAAGCGCCCCCGTCGGCTCCCAGCCGCAGCCCAAATCGGCGTTGTGGAAGTCGGCCGCGGCGCTTGAAGCCGTTCCCGCAGGGGAGCCGCCGCTTGCATCGTCGCCCGATTTCTCCTTCATGGTGGATGAGTCGAAGTGGAGCGTGTAGTCGATGGTGTGCGGCGTCGACATGGCGACGGTCTCGGCCGACACGGCGATGTCCTCGTCGAGCGTGACGGGTATCTCGAACGTGGAGTTGCCGCCGTCGTTTACGGGCGCGTAGTCCACGCCGTTGACGGTCATTTTGTCGTAGTTCGAACTCGACCAGGTGATGGTCGCGGTGTAGGTGTCGCCATCCTTCACAATTGTGGTGGGTGAGGCGATGCTTGCGCGCCCTGACCCGCCGGAGAGCGAGACGCTCACAGTGTATTCCTGAGAGCCTGCCGTGCCACCGGTCGCGTTCGGGCTCGCACTGCACCCCGCGAAGGGAAGCGCGAACAGGGCGACGAGAACGCAGGCGATCGCGCGCACCGCGATGCTGCGACGCTTCCTGCTTTCCCCCTTGGGAAGAATCGACCGCATGGCGTTACTTCAGTGCGTCGGCGCGCAGATCGACGCCGGCGGATTCGAACACGAGCGTGCGGTCGTACCACTGCTCTTTTCTAATACTCCACGCGGCGCAGGCGGTGTCCTCGTCGAGCGCTTCAACGGGCACGTCGTAGGTGTACTTGCCTTCCGCGTTTTCCACATAGGGAATGAAGTCGGCCTCGCTCGCGGCGGCAGCCTCGTCGCCCGTGCCCATGAAGAGCTTGCCGTAGCCCGTGCCGGAAAGCGTCATCACGCAGTGCATGGAGCCGTTTTCCACGATGAGCTGGGCGTCCACAATCCTGAACATGTTCGAGCTGGAATCTACGGTGATCGGATAGGTGCCGTCGGCCACCTTGTCGGCGGTGATGGGGGCAGCGCTTGCGCCCTCGGGCGCATCGGCCGCCTGTTCGGTTTTTTCCTGGGAATCGGCATCGCTTGCCTTTGCGCTGTCGATTGAATTTCCGCCGCAGCCGGCGAGCGAGAACGCGAAAAGCGCCGCTGACAGGGCGAAGGCGAGGGTTTTCTTCAACATGGAGGGGGTTCCTTTCAATCGCTTCGACCGCCCGCGCCGTGCGGTGGGCGGGCGGGATGCGAATGCAACGGGCATGCGCCGTCAGTTGGGGAAGGCGCATGCCCGTTGCACGGGGACGCGACCGGCGCCCCCGTGCGCGGCGAGTTTACAGCTTGGCGATGGCGTCGTCCACGTGCGAGACGTAGATGTCGTCGACCGCGGCGTTCTGTCCCAGACCCTGGAGCAGGCACGTCACTTCGAAGCCGGCGGCCACGAACTTCGCAGCCCAGCTGTCGGGGTCGGTCTCGTCTGCCATGTCGTTGTTCGCGTGGTCGCCCGCGACCACCATGAACGGCGCGAGCACGGCCTTCTGGTAGCCTGCGGCGCTCGCGGCGGCGATAACATCCTCGCAGGTCGGTTCAGCCTCGACGGTGCCGACGAAGAACTGCGTCAAGCCCTCGTTCTTGAACACTTCCTGCATCTTGGCATAGTCGTCGTTGGAATCGGCTTCGGTGCCGTGGCCCATGAGGCACAGCGCCGTCTTGCCGTCGTCGAAGGACGCCATGTTCTCCTTAATGGCTGCGGCCACCTTCTTGTAGTCGTCGTCGGAGGTGAGCAGCGGGTCCCCGAGCGAGATCTTGTCGAACTTGTCGGCGTACTTGTCGAGCTCGTCTTTCACGTCGGCGTATTCCAGGCCAGCCATGAGATGCGTCGGCTGCACGACGATTTCCTTCACGCCGTCTTCCACGCAGCGGTCGAGCGCCTCGGTCATGTTGTCGATCGTGATGCCGTCGCGCTTCTTCAGCTTGTCGATGATGATCTGCGCGGTGAAGGCGCGGCGGATGTCGTAGTCCTGCCAGTACTTCTCGCGGATAGCGTCTTCGATGGCGCCGATGGTGATGTGGCGCGAGTCGTTGTAGCTCGTGCCGAAGCTCGTGACGAGGATGACCGGCTTCACGGCCTTCTCCTTTTCACTCGATTTCTCGGAACTCGTGGAGGTGTTGGAGCAGCCCGCGAGCGCGACTCCGGCGAGCGCGACGGCTCCGGTTGCTGCGGCGCCCATGAAGCCGCGGCGTGACATCTGGTCGGACATGGTTTTTCCTTTCCTCGGTTTGCCGGTCCCCCGGCGACAGTTGCTTGTCGGCACAAGCGAAAGAAAAGCGCACCCCTCGGGGTTCACAAGGAGCTAACGCCACGGCGATGCCGTGAGGAAAAGGCGAAGCAGTCTGGCTTGGGGCGCGAGGCGGTTCGCCCGCGCGTCCTATACAGTAATGTCCCTTGCCCAGGATTCCCACCTGGTTCCCTCCGCAAGCCAGCGCGGGCTGTGCGGCGCCGCGCCGGTCATTTCCTTTTATCCGATTGTCATATGCTCGTTGCCGAAACTTTTACTATGATAGTGGGCGCTTGTGAACGTGTCAAAGCCAGGGCGGGCGGCATTGCGCCTCCTGCCTGCGTATTTGCGCCGATTGCCGCTGCGGGCGCCGTGTTTTGCCCGCTGCGCGAAGGGTGGCGTAAACGGTTACGATGAGAAACGGGAAGGGGAGGCTCGGATGATTCAAATCGTTGGCGCTGGCTCGGGCGCCGCCGACCTTATCACGCTGCGCGGGGCGCGCCTTCTGCGCGCGGCCGACGTGGTCGTTTGGGCGGGGAGCCTTGTGAACCCCGAGCTGCTCGCCGAGTGCAAGGAATCCTGCGTCGTTTATGACAGTGCGCACATGACCTTGGAGGAAGTGCTCGACGCGATGTGCGCGGCGGATGCGCGGGGCGAGGAAGTGGTGCGCCTGCACACGGGCGACCCGTGCCTGTACGGCGCCATCCAGGAGCAGATGGACGCGCTCGACGCGCGCGGCGTGGACTACGAGGTGGTGCCCGGCGTGTCGAGCTTTTGCGGTGCCGCGGCGGCGCTTCGCCAGGAATACACGCTGCCGGGAATCAGCCAGTCGGTCGTGATCACGCGGCTTTCCGGGCGCACCCCCATGCCCGCGGGCGAGGGCATGCGCACCATGGCGGAAAGCGGCTCGACTATGGTCATCTTCCTGAGCTCGGGTATGCTCGCCGAGCTTTCCGCCGAGCTTTTGGCCGCGGGCCGCAGCTCCGACGAGCCGGCGGCGCTCGTGTTCAAGGCGACCTGGCCTGAGGAGCGCGTGGTGCGCTGCACAGTGGGCACGCTCGCCGATGCGGGCGCGCGAGCGGGCATCGACCGCACGGCGCTCGTGGTGGTGGGCCGCGTTCTCGGAGCTCGCGGCGGGCTTGCGCACGACGGCGCGCAAGCGGAGTCGTACGAGCGCAGCAAGCTTTACGACCCTTCGTTTGCCACGGGGTATCGGAAGGCGAGCAGCTAGCGTGGCCTTCGAGCACTACATATATACCGGGACGACCCGCCTGCGCTGCGGCTACACCACGGGGAGCTGCGCCGCTCTCGCGGCGAAGGCGGCCTGCGAGATGCTCTTGTCACGAAAGACCGTGGGCCGCGTGTCGATCGTCACCCCCGGCGGGCTGCCCGTCGAGACGGACGTGGTCGACGCATGCATCGGCGAGGGGTGCGCCCAGTGCGCCGTGCGAAAGGACGCAGGCGACGATGCCGATGTGACCGACGGCGTGCTCGTGTACGCGTGCGTGGAACATGCGGGGTCGGGCACGGGCGCTGCGGGCAGCAAGGGCGTGCCTACGCGCGAATCGGAAGTTTCCATCGATGGCGGCGTGGGCGTGGGGCGCGTGACGTTGCCCGGGCTCGAGCAGCCGGTGGGGGCGGCCGCCATCAATGCGACGCCGCGCGCGATGATCACTTCGGCGGTGCGCGAGGTGTGCGCCGCGCACGGCTTTTCTGGAAATATTGCTGTGACGATTTCGGTACCCGAGGGTGTTGCCCTTGCCAAAAAGACCTTCAACCCGCACCTGGGGATAGAGGGCGGCATCTCCATCCTGGGCACGACGGGCATCGTCGAGCCGCGCAGCCTCGCTGCCTTGCGCGACAGCATCGAGCTCGAGATCCGGCAGCATGCGGCTATGGGGCGGCGCGGAGTCGTGCTCACGCCCGGCAACTACGGCGGGCAGTTCATCTCGGGGCATTTCCACCTAAACGGTGCGCCGGTGGTCTTCATCTCCAACTTTGTGGGCGATGCGATTGATTGCTGCGTTCGCGAGGGATTCACCAATGTCCTTCTTGTGGGACACATCGGCAAGCTGGTGAAGGTCGCTGGCGGCATCATGGACACCCATTCGCGTACCGCTGACTGCCGCGCGGAGATTCTGGCCGCCCACGCGGCCTTGGCCGGCGCGGGCGCGAAGACCGTGCGCGAGATCGTGTCGTCGGTCACGACCACGGCGGCGCTCGAGGTAATCGAGGCCGCCGGCGTGGGGGACGTTGTGCGTGCCTCGCTCGCTGCGGCAATCGAGGACAGGTTGCGCCGCCGCGCGGCGGGCGCATGCGACATCGCCGCGGTCGTGTTCGACGCCGAGCGCCGCGAGCTTTTCCGCACGTCGGGCGCCGATGCAGTTATCGGGGAATTGGGGGCGACGTATGAGTAAAGGCGTGCTGTACGGGGTGCGCCGCGCAATCGGCTTGCCGGGGACGAAGGTGGTCATGAAGGCGCGCCGCTCGCTTGCGGACACGAAGCGCATCCTTCGCGAGGAGGGCGCCTTCGACGGTGCCGAGCTCGTAGAGGACTGTGGGCTTCCGGGCGAGCGCGTGTACCGCTCGCTCGACGATGTGCCCGATCGGGGCAGCTACTTCTCGACGATGGTGGTGCGCTAGATGAGGGTTTCCTGCATAGCGTTCACTGAGAGGGGGTATGTGTTGGCGGAGCGCACCGCACGCGCGCTTTCCGATTGCGCACAGACAGGTGAAGATGACCCTGGCTGGGACGTTTCCGTTTCGCGCGGGTTCGGCGAGGGGAAGGCCGACCTGCGCGCATGGACGGCGCTCGCGTGGGAAGCGTCGGACGCGCTTCTGTTCGTGGGCGCGGCGGGCATCGCCGTGCGGGCGATCGCGTCGCATGTCGCCTCGAAGACAAACGATCCCGCGGTTGTGGCGATCGATGAGGCGGGGCGCTTTGCCGTCCCGCTTTTGTCGGGGCATTTGGGCGGTGCGAACGAGCTTGCGCAAACTGTGGCACGCGCGGCAGGGGCCATCCCCGTCATCACCACGGCGACCGACGTCCGCGGCGTGTGGGCGGTGGATACGTGGGCGCGCTGTGCGGGGCTCGCCGTTTCGAATCCCGAGGCCATCAAGCGAGTGTCGGCGCGGCTGCTTTCGGGCGGGCGCGTGGCGCTCTATTCCGACATGCCGATTTCGGGACAGCCACCTGAGGGGGTTGACATTGCGTCCGACCGCGCTCGGGCCGATATCGTCGTGTCGCCGTTCGCTGGCGCGAATGCAGGTGCGTCCGTTCGCGCGTCGGAGACAACGGGCGAGGTCGTGCCCGCCGGTGAGACGTGGAAGCCGGCGGGCGTGCGGGCGCAGGCGCCTGCGCCCGAGCCGCTTCGCCTTGTCGTGCCCTGCATCGTTGCGGGCATAGGGTGCCGTCGCGGTGCGTGCGCCGAAGCCATCGGGGAGGCGTTTCTTCTCGCGTGCGGGCAGGCGGGCATCTCGCCTTCGGCCGTGCGCGAGGCGGCGACGATCGACGTGAAGGCGCACGAGGAGGGTCTGCTCGCCTTCTGCCGCGCGCGCAATATCCCGCTTGCGACGTATTCCGCAGAGGAGTTGTCGCAGGTCGAAGGCAGCGTTTCGCCATCTGATTTCGTGCGTGCGACGGTGGGGGTCGACAACGTGTGCGAGCGCGCGGCGCTCGCGGACGGGGGCAAACTTATCTTCCCGAAGCTCGCTCACGGCGGCGTGACCGTCGCGTTTTCCAAGGTAACTATCGAACTTTCGTTTAAGGAGCGGTGATGGGAAAGCTCTTCGTGGTGGGGATCGGCCCGGGCGGCCCCGACGGCATGACGATTGCGGCCCGGCGCGCGCTCGAGGCGGCCGACATCGTTGTGGGGTACACGAAATACGTGGAGCTCGCGCTCGCCGCCGTGCCCGACGCGGCGCATCTCGCGACGCCGATGATGCACGAGGTCGAACGATGCCGCCTGGCGCTTTCGCGCGCGCAGAGCGGAGAAGCCGTGGCGCTCGTGTGCAGCGGTGACGCGGGCGTGTACGGCATGGCGAGCCCCGTGCTGGAGCTTGCGGAGGACTACCCCGATGTAGACGTGGAAGTTATCGCCGGGGCCACCGCGGCTCAGAGCGGGTCGGCGGTGCTCGGCGCCCCGCTTGCCCACGACTTCGCGGTCGTGTCGCTCTCCGACCTGCTCACGCCATGGGAGGTCATCGAGCGCAGGCTCGCCGCCGTGGCGAGCGCCGACTTCTGCATCTGTTTGTACAACCCGCGCAGCAGAAAGCGCGCCGACAGGCTCTCACGCGCGGCGAAGATTATGCTCGAATGGAAGGCCCCCGACACGCTCTGCGGCTGGGTACGCAACATCGGGCGTGAGGGGCAGCAGTCGGGCATGTGTAGGCTCTCTGAGCTGGGGGAGATCGACGCCGACATGTTCACCACCGTGTTCGTCGGCAACGCGAACACGAAGCTCGTAGGCGGCCGTATGGTCACGCCGCGCGGGTATCGGGAGATTCCATGCGAAAGGTAACGATCATCGGGGCGGGGCCCGGAAACCTCGACTTGCTCTCGCGCGCGGCGCTCGACGCTATCGACTTCGCCGACGTGGTCATCGGCGCTCATCGCGCGCTTGCCGGCATCGACGTGCCGCCCGACGTGGTGAGATGCGAGCTCGTGAAGACGGCGGACATCGTCGCCGCGCTCACCGATGCGGCGTCGTGGCGGCGCGCCGTGGTCGTGATGACGGGCGATGTGGGGCTGTTCAGCGGCGCGCGCCGCCTGGTGGAGGCGCTCTCCGGCGACGCGCAGGTGGACGTGCGCGTCGTTCCCGGCATAAGCTCAGCGTCTTATCTCGCCGCGCGCCTCGCGCGTCCATGGCAGGATTGGCGCTTCGCGAGCGCTCACGGCGTGGCGTGCGACATCGTGGCCGAGGCCGAGCGCGCAGGTGAGCTCTTTCTCGTCACGTCGGGCGGGGAAGACCCCTCGCGGCTTTCGGGCGAGCTTGTGCAGGCGGGCTTCGGGGATGCGCGCGTGACGGTGGCCGAGCGCCTGTCGTACCCCGACGAGCGCATCACCTGCGCGACCGCAAGTGAAATCGCAGGTCAGACGTTCGACGACTTGAACGTGATGCTTATCGAGTTCGCATCCCGCGCCGCGAGTTCCCGCTGGCCGTACGCTTCCTCGGGCATTCCCGACGAGCTCTTCATCCGCGGCGACGTTCCCATGACCAAGCAGGAGGTGCGCGCCGTCGCGCTCGCGAAGCTGCGCCTTACCGCTACCGACACCGTGTGGGACGTCGGAGCCGGCACGGGGAGCGTGTCGATCGAGGCGGCGCTCGTCGCGCGAGCGGGGTCGGTATGGGCGGTCGAGCGCAACGCGGCCGGCGTGCGGCTCATCCGAGAGAACGCGGATGCATTCGGGTGCGGCAACGTGCATGCGGTCCCCGGTGTCGCCCCCGAAGCGCTCGCGAAACTGCCCGTTCCCGACGCTGTGTTCGTCGGCGGGAGCGCGGGCGAGCTTCCCTCCATCGTGGAGGCAGCGCTCGAGAAGAACTCGCAGGTTCGCCTGTGCGTGCCATGCGTCACTGTTGAGACGCTCACCGAGGCGTGCGCGCTCCTCTCGGGTTCGCGCTTTAAGGGGTTCGAGGCGTGCCAGGTGTCGGCCGCCCGCGCCGAGGCTGTAGGCTCGCACCATCTTATGAAGGCGCAAAACCCCGTGTTCCTCGTCAGCGCGCGTGGTGCAGGTGGGGAAGGCGGCGCCCGGTGAGCACGTCCATCCCGCGCTTCATGGTCGCTGCGCCCTCGAGTGGGAGCGGCAAGACGGTCGTAACGTGCGCGCTCCTGCGCGCGTTCGCGCGCCGCGGCCTTGCATGCGCGGCCTTCAAATGCGGCCCCGACTACATTGACCCGCTCTTTCATCGCCGCGTCGTGGGTGCGCGCTCGGGCAACTTAGACGGCTTCTTTACCGACGCCCCGACGCTGCGCGCCCTGCTCGCACGCGGCGCCGCGGGCGCGGATGTCGCGGTGCTCGAGGGGGTCATGGGCTTCTACGACGGCATGGCGCCCGGCGTGGCCGACGCGAGCAGCTACCAGGTTGCGCGCGACACGGAAACGCCGGTCGTTTTAGTGGTGAACGGGCGCGGGGCGTCTTTATCGCTCGCCGCCGTAATCCGCGGCATCGCCGAGTTCCTGCCTTGTGCGAACGTTCGCGGCGTCGTGCTGAACAAGACAAGCGCCGCTGCCTGCGCCTACGCGGCGCCTGCGATCGAGAAGCACACGGGCGTCGCGGTTTTGGGTAATATCCCCGCCGACGAGGCGTTCTCGCTCGAAAGCCGGCATCTGGGGCTTGTGACCGCCGACGAGGTCGAGCAGCTCTCCGCGCGCATCGACAAGATGGCCGAGCTGGTGGAAAAGAGCGTCGACGTCGACCGCTTGCTCGAAATAGCGGCGACGGCACTCGATATCCGCGAGGAGCCTTACTGGTTGGAGCCGATCGCGGGAGCGCGGCCCATCGTCGCCGTCGCGCGTGATGAGGCGTTCTCGTTCTACTACGAGGAGAACCTGCGCGCGCTCGAGGACCTGGGTTGCGAGCTGGCCTTTTTCAGCCCCCTGTGTGATAGCGAGTTGCCCCGGGGGACAATCGCCCTCTATCTGGGGGGCGGCTACCCGGAGCTCCATGCGCGGCAGCTCTCCGAGAACGCGCCGATGCGCGAGGCAGTGCGGCGCGCGGTGGAATCCGGCATGCCGACGGTCGCCGAATGCGGTGGGTTTCTGTACCTACAGCGCGAAATCGCCGATAGCGAGGGGCGGCGCTGGCCTGTTGCGGGTGCCCTTGAGGGCGCAAGCGAGAACGGGGGAAGGCTGTCCCATTTCGGGTACGTGGAGCTCGCTTCTCAACGCGACGGGCTCTACGGGCCGCGCGGCACACGCATCCGCGCGCACGAGTTCCACTACTGGCAGTCCACCTGCCCGGGCGGCGACTTCTGGGCGCAGAAGCCCCGGCGCGACAAGGGCTGGCCGTGCATGACGACCACCCCGTCCCTGGTGGCGGGCTTCCCGCATGTTTACTATCCTGCGAACCCCGATGTTGCGCGCGCGTTCGCGGTTGCCGCAGCGTCGTTTGAAGAGAGGAGACGGCATGGCTGAAGCAATCGAAACCGCGCTTGCCTGCATCCGCGAGGAAGTCGGGCGCGCGTTCTCGTCGACGCCGGGCGCCGTGCTCGAAGCCACGCTCTCCCGGATCGCGCCCGCAGATGAGTGCGCCCGCGCCGCGGCGTATGCCGTGTGGGACTCCATCGCGCACCCCTTGGGGGGATTGGGCGACTTTGAAGACGCCGTCGCGTGTATCGCCGCAGCTCAGGGGAGCGCCGAGGTGGCCGAGTTTCCCCGTGCGCTCGCGGTATTCTTCTCCGACAACGGGGTCGTTGCCGAAGGCGTGTCGCAAAGCGGGCAAGACGTGACGCGAGCCGTCGCGCGCAACATGTGCGAGGGGGCCACGAGCGCCTGCCGCATGGCGGCGTTCGCGGGTGCCGAGGTCGTGCCCGTCGACGTGGGTATGGCCCGGGGCATAGAAGACGCGCGCATGGTGCGCGCGAACGTGCGGCGGGGGAGCGGTAACATCGCGCACGGCTCCGCTATGTCTCGCGATGGGGCTGTGCGCGCGATCGAGGTCGGAATCGCCGTCGCGTGCGGGCTTGCC
>JAXJJM010000019.1:0-5710 GCA_036298225.1 Collinsella sp. | reverse complement strand
GGACGGGCAAGCGGCTATGAGCAGCGGGCTTAGAACAGGCCGGTGATGTTGCCGTCGTTGTCGACGTCGATGTTCTCGGCCGCGGGCACCTTGGGCAGACCCGGCATGGTCAGAACGCTGCCGGTCAGCGCGACCACAAAGTGGGCACCGGCGGAAACCTTGAGCTCACGCACGGTGATGCGGAAGTTCTCGGGAGCGCCCAGGGCCTTGGCGTTGTCGCTAAAGCTGTACTGCGTCTTGGCGACGCACACCGGCAGGTTGCCAAAGCCGTTCTCGCGCAGCTCGGCGAGCTGGCGCTTGGCGGCCGGCGTAAAGTCAACGCCGTCGGCGCGGTAGACCTTGGTGGCAACGGCCTCGAGGGCATCAGCGACATCAGCGCCGTCCTCATAGGCAAACTTGAGCTCGCTCGGCTGCTCAATCAGACGCATGACCTCATCGGCCAGCTCGAGCGCGCCCTCGCCGCCCTTGGCCCAGACCTCGGAAAGCTTAACGTTGACGCCGAGCTTCTGGCACTCGGACTCGATGAGTGCAAGCTCAGCCTCGGTGTCCGTCGGGAAGCGGTTGATGGCGACCACGCAGGGCAGACCATAAACGTTCTGGATGTTGTCGACATGACGCAGCAAGTTGGGCATGCCAGCCTTGAGTGCCTCGAGGTTCTCCTCGTTGAGGTCGGCCTTGGCGACGCCACCGTTGTACTTAAGCGCACGAGCGGTCGCGACGACCACGACGGCGCTGGGGCGAACGCCCGTCATGCGGCACTTGATGTCGAGGAACTTCTCGGCACCCAGATCGGCACCGAAGCCGGCCTCGGTAATAGCGACATCGCCAAAGCGCATCGCCATACGCGTGGCCATGATAGAGTTGCAGCCGTGGGCAATGTTGGCGAAGGGACCGCCGTGGACAAACGCGGGCGTGCCCTCGAGCGTTTGCACCAGGTTGGGCTTGAGCGCGTCCTTAAGCAACGCGGCCATGGCACCCTGGGCCTTGAGGTCGCGGGCACGGACGGGCTCGCCGGCAAAGCTATAGCCGACGACAATCTCACCCAAGCGTTCCTTGAGGTCGTTGATGCTCGTAGACAGGCACAGGATTGCCATGACCTCGGAGGCGACGGTGATGTCGAAGCCGTCCTCGCGCGGCACGCCCTGGGCCTTACCACCAATGCCATCGATAACATGGCGCAGCTGACGGTCGTTCATGTCGACGACGCGCTTCCAGGTGATGCGCTTAACGTCAATACCGAGCTGATTGCCCTGCTGGATGTGGTTATCAAGCATGGCGGCCAGCAGGTTGTTGGCAGCACCGATAGCGTGGAAGTCGCCGGTAAAGTGCAGGTTGATATCCTCCATGGGGATCACCTGAGCCCAGCCGCCACCGGCAGCACCGCCCTTAACGCCAAAGACAGGGCCGAGCGAAGGCTCGCGCAGGGCCACGGCACTCTTGACGCCGCGGCGACGCAGGCCATCGGCCAGACCGATGGTCGTGGTGGTCTTGCCCTCGCCCGCAGGCGTTGGGTTGATAGCGGTCACGAGAACGAGCTTGGCCTGGTGATCAGTCGGCTCGTTGAGCAGTGAATAGTCGACCTTAGACTTGTCGAAGCCGTACGGAATAAGGTGCTTAACGTCGACGCCGGCGTTCTTGGCCACCTCGGTAATAGGCAGCGGCGTGACAGAACGTGCGATTTCGATGTCAGTAGGCATGGGCGGTCCTTTCGTTACCGAATGAGAAAAAGACCAATTCAGCATAGCACGGGCGCGCAATAGTAAAACGCCCATAACCGATGAACGGCGATATGTTTACCCGATGCCCAGCGATAGCCTACAGATGCGCTAAAACAAGCCCATTCCTACAGGGTCGGTTCAATACCCAAATGCTCAAAGGTGCGAAGCGTTGCCTGGCGGCCCTGGGGCGTGCGAATCATCAAACCGCACTGCAGCAGATAGGGCTCGTAGACATCCTCAAGCGTACCCGGGTCCTCGCCCACCGCGCTAGCAAGCGTCGTCAGGCCCACGGCACGGCCGGAGAACGTCTTGGCAAGCGTCTCCAAGATGCGAATGTCCATCCAGTCCAGACCAAGCTCGTCGATCTCAAAGAACTCGAGCGCCTGACGGCAAATGTCAAGCTCAATAGGACCGTTGCCGCGCACCTGCGCGTAGTCGCGCACGCGCTTGAGCAGACGGTTGGCAAGACGCGGCGTACCGCGGGAACGCGAGCCGATCTCGAGTGCACTGGCATGGTCGATCGTCACACCCAGAATGGTCGCCGAGCGTGTCACAATCTGGGCGAGCTCCTCGACGGTGTAGTAATCCAGGCGATACGAAATGCCAAAACGGTCGCGTAGTGGGCCGGTCAACATGCCCGAGCGAGTCGTTGCCGCTACCAGCGTAAACTTGGGGATATCCAGGCGAATCGAGCGCGCCGCCGGACCCTTGCCAATCACGATATCGAGGGCAAAGTCCTCCATCGCGGGGTACAGGACCTCCTCGACCGAACGGTTGAGGCGGTGGATCTCGTCGATAAACAGCACATCACCCGGCTGCAAGTTAGTCAGGATGGCCGCCAGGTCGCCCGTGCGCGCGATGGCGGGGCCACTCGTGGTCTTGATCTGAGCGCCCAGCTCGTTGGCGATAACGGTGGCCAGCGTGGTCTTGCCCAGGCCCGGAGGACCCGAGAAAATCACGTGGTCGAGCGTCTCGCCACGGTTCTGCGCCGCTTCGATCAACACGCGCAGGCTCTGCTTGATGTGCTCCTGGCCGCAGTAGTCGTCCAGGCGCTGGGGGCGCAAAGTGCGGTCGACATCGAGGTCCTCGGCCGTCAGCTCCGAGCCCACCATGCGCTCGCCGTGCGCCATGGATGCCGCCGGCGAGTTACCGGGCGTCGCCCACAGGTCCTGAGAGTCATCGGCTTCCCACATCACGCATCCATTCCGAGTCGCTTAAGCGCCGCGCCGAGCAGATCCTCGACACGCATATTCTGCCCATCATACCCGCTCAGGGCAACATCGGTCTCCTGCGGGCTAAAGCCCATGGAAAGGAGTGCCGCACGGGCGTCATCGATGGCCGAGGGAGCAGCAGCGGGCACGGGCATCGCAACCTGGCCGGGAATCACGTCGACCGGCACAAAGCCCTTATCCTTGGCAAAGGTACTCTTGAGTTCCAGGATCAGGCGCTGAGCTGTCTTTTTGCCCACACCGGGTACCTTGGCCATGCCCTTGTCGTCCTCGGCCATCACCAGCGAATACAGCTGCCCCACGGTATAGGTGGAAAGCACGGCGAGCGCCAAGCGCGGGCCAACGCCCGAGACGGACACGAGCCGATCGAACATCGTGCGCTCATCCTTGGAGGAAAAACCGAAAAGTGTCATGGCGTCCTCGCGCACCTGCATACGCGTATAGAGGCGGACCTCGCCGCCGGGCGTCGGCAACGTGGCCGCAGTGCTGCCCGAGATGCCGAGCTCAAAGCCAACGCCCGACACATCGACGACAGCAGAGCTCATCGTGGCCTCGACAAGCGTTCCATGGAGCTGGGAAATCATCAGTATCCGGTTCCTCTCTGTTGATAGAACTCGCCACCGGTGAGGGCGCGGGTGCGGCTGAGGTTTACGTGGCAGATGGCGCAGGCCAGGGCATCGGCGGCATGGTCGGGATGCGGGTCGTGGTCGAGCTGCGTGAGCGTGCGCACCATGTAGGCGACCTGCCGTTTGTCCGCGGCGCCGGTGCCCACAACAGCCTGTTTGATCTGCATGGGCGTGTACTCGCCAATCTCGAGCGCGCATTCCGAAAGCGCCACGAGTGCAGCACCGCGGGCATGAGCCGTAGGGATGGCCGAGCGAACGTTGGCGCCAAAGTAAATGCTCTCGATAGCAGCGGTATCGGGGCGGTAGCGCTCCACGACACCCTTGAGGTCGCGGGCGATATGCGACAGGCGCACCGCGAGCGGACTTCCGGCACTGGTCTCGATGCAGCCATAGGCACGGCAGCGAACCTCGCCACGACGCTCCTCGATAATCCCCCAACCCGTATGAGCCAAACCGGGGTCAATGCCCAAGATAACCAAGCCAACCTCCCCTCGTCTTTTTCAAAGCACAAGGCAAGGCCCCGCGCACTATTCACGAACGTCTGTTCTAGAATAACACAACAGGGCTGAGGTGCTTAGTTGAAGTATCGGGGTTGGGAGCGAATCCCATCCCATAGTTAGTTTTGGCTAAAGAATGGGAACTGTCGGGGATCCATCGGCGGTTGCGGCATCGGCGTGCCCTGGGGCCCACCTTGCGGGCCACCCTGGCCGCCCATCATCTTATCGATGGCGTCCTGAACCTCGCCCTCGAACTTTTTCATTCCCTCGTGTAAACGACGCTGACCGTCCTCAGAGCGCAGCTCCTCCATTTGCTCGGGCGAAATACCCAGTAGCTCGCCCAGCACGCCCATCATCTCGTTTCGCACGCGCTCGCTCGTATCCTCGTCAGCAAAACGGCGCACCTCGGCGCGCGCCAGCGAATCGACCGTCATACGCTCCTTGCCGTTAAGCCCCAGGTCGGACCACGCGAGCATATACGGCCAGGCACGCTCGGCAAACGAACGGGCCGAGACGATCGGCGCCATCGGCAACATGCGGCGGGCAGCCTCACCCTGTCGAACGAGCATCAGCAGCAGCGAGCAGGCCTCAGGCTTGCCAGCGGCCATCGGGATGTCGTCGAAAGATCGATTGCGGTCCACGTGCGCCTCGAGCGCGCCATCGACCTCACCCGGCTCAAGCCCGCCGAGCAGCTGTGCCGCACGGTCGAGCATATCGACCGGACCGTCGAGCGTCGAGAGCGCCTGCGCCAGCACGCGCTCCATACAATCTTCCACTGCGTTGAGCGTCACGAGCTCTTGGGGCACCACGGCAGACGTGCGGTTGCGCACACGCGCCACAAACTCAAGCGTCGACAGGTACACATCGCCAAAGGGCGCAAAGTCGCCCTGGTAGCCGCCGCAAAGCGCCGGCGCCGCCAGCGCGTACTCGGTTTTGGACAGCGGGCTCAGCGCCATCGCACCCAGCTCGAGCGCCGTATCCTCCAGCATCAGGCCCAGCGTGCGCGAGCGCAGGCGCTCGGCATCGCCCGCCGACACGTCGCGATCGAGCACGCGCGCCGCATCCGGTGCATCGCGCTCGACGGTGCGAATGTGCAGACGCTCGGCGATGGCGCGGACGGCGGCACAGCGGGCAGCCTCGGCTTCTTCCTGCGCCGGCGTAAAGATACGGTTGCGCCCCAGCACCAGGCCAATCACATTGCGCGGGCCCAGAGCGTCGACGGCCAGCGCCGCCAGCAGGGACGACGGCAAGTCACCCTCGAGTGCCACCACAGCACGCGACGCACCGTGGGCTCGGGCGTTGTCGCGCACGGCGAGCACCAGCGCCTGCCACAGCCACTCCTCGGAACGGAACTCGGGCAGTTCGTGATCCTCCAGGGCATCGAGCATCACGCCGCGCTGAATCTCCTGAACCAGCAGGCTCTCCTCAAAGCACGGCGCCTGGGCCACCACGCGACCGCAGTCGTCGAGCACAAACGAACCGCCGGTATACACCGACTCGTCATAGGCACCGACCGGCGCCATGCAGGCAAACCACACGCTGCGCTTGGATGCGATCTTGCGGTAGGCGCCGCTGCGAACGGCAGCAATGGCGGCAGTCTCGCGGTCGGTCATGTCAAACGCGTTGAATTGGAAATACGC
>JAXJJM010000018.1:0-9573 GCA_036298225.1 Collinsella sp. | reverse complement strand
GTCGAGGGGTCGGGGCTAAACGTAGTAGATGGGCCGGTTTCGTGGCGGCGGCATCGCAGGCAGCCGACCGAGGGCGCCCGGAAGTGGGCAAACAGGCTATTTGTAAGTGAAAACCACTGCCGCGAATAAGAAAACAGGCCAGACATATTGCCTGACCTGTTGAAAAACCTGGTGGGCCCTCCGGGATTCGAACCCAGAACCCAGGGATTATGAGTCCCCTGCGCTAACCGTTGCGCCAAGAGCCCTTGTAAGTGATGAACTCGCACAGCCTTAGTAAAGACAATCTTGACAGTTCGCCACGTCGAAAAATACTACCATGCGATCGATGCTCATTCAACGCACGATCTTTCTCGTGGTCTTCGAGCGAAGTAGTATTTGACTGATATGAAAAAAGGCCCCAACTTGCGTTGGAGCCTCATTCAATGCTCGGGTGGAGACGAGGGGGATCGAACCCCTGACCTCTTGACTGCCAGTCAAGCGCTCTCCCAGCTGAGCTACGCCCCCGTGCGATAAAGTACTATACGGGAACTCGGACGGCGATGCAAGGACAATTTTGGAAAAACTTTCGCCGCCGCGATCGCGGATGCGGGACGGGCTCAAGAACGAGGGGCCCGCGACGCCCGCCTTTCCGTTGGCCCTTTCGCCCCCCCCGCGGACCGTCCGCCACGAAACCGGCCCATCTACTGCGTTTGGACGGCATCCCCCGACCACGCCGTTATGAGTAAAAATAAAACCGCAGGTAGACGGCCTGCGGTTTTCGCGAAATACGGGGTATGGTCGAGGGGTCGGGGCTAAACGTAGTAGATGGGCCGGTTTCGTGGCGGCGGCATCGCAGGCAGCCGACCGAGGGCGCCCGGAAGTGGGCAGGGCACCCGCCTAACGACCGATTTCCTGCCAATTGCATAGGACGTTGGCTCGCAACTCCATTTCGGCTGTCTTTTGAGCTTTAGTTTTGCACCTATAGCGCAATTCCAGGCGCGAGCAAAGACTTCGCACTATCGCATCAAGCTGCTCGGTATCGTTAAGCATGTCGTGCGTAACCAGGAAGACGTCATACCCCATACTTTGCAGTGCCGTCATACGCTTGGCGTCGTGGTCGAGCACGGCTCCCGATCCGTGGATGACCTCTCCTTGAAGCTCCACGATTCCTGCCTTCATTATGTTTGGGTTAACAATCACGATGTCCCCGTAGCAGGCTTTTTGCCCCGCAATGCTCTGTGCCGATGCAGTAAGCGGTGTAAAGTCATTGACATATACATTCCTAAAGCCGGCGCCACCGCGGGAGCGAGGAAGCGACAACAATAGAATTCCAGCAACTTCAAGCGGAGACGCTGCTACACCCGTTACCATCTGCGCGGCTTTGTAGAATTTAGCACCCCACTTGCGGCTTTTCATCTTCGTGGCGTACTCATGAAGCTCGTTTAATTCGATGAGTGGCTTCCTCATCCAGAGCGAAGTACCTTTGAGTTTCGTGACTTCCTTAGTCGTCTTTTGCTTGTTTGACCCTTTTGTATTTACTTGTTCTTTGACTTTCACGCGTGCATAAACGCGTTTCCACTACGCTTCATCCTGGCTTTCATCGAATTCAAAGAGGGACTCGGTGGTGTTATCTCCTGCGGTGTCTTCGGCTTTGCCAAGCT
Source organism: Collinsella sp. (assembly GCA_036298225.1). Lineage (GTDB taxonomy): Bacteria > Actinomycetota > Coriobacteriia > Coriobacteriales > Coriobacteriaceae > Collinsella. The sequence goes on along the minus strand of JAXJJM010000018.1, from coordinate 7,933 downwards.
CTGCTTCGGCTACGGCGGTTGGCTCAAAGACCGAGAACCACCCGCAGAATTCGAACATCGCAAGGACGAGATCGGTTGGAGATACAAAACGAGCTAGGGTAAATAACGTCGCAAGTGGATTAGTTACTCTAAAGCCCATCGCGGTTTCTAGCGTATTGCCCGCCCCCGAAGCATCTTTGCAGTGGATTGTTGCTCGTAATCCCGAATGGTAGTTAACGCCACCGGGCGCCGTCGTGGTGACTATCGGCGTCTTGAGCACATCGATTGTGAAGGGTGATCGAGCTAGGGCAAGCCAGCCGTCCTCGGAACTTGGGAGGCGCGGGTAGAGGCCGCGGACCTGGGGCGGGCAGCGCCAGTAGCGGAATGCGGTGTTTGCGCAGACAATCTCGTCCATATGGGCCTCCCCTGGTTTCGGCCGCGAGCCGTTTGGAATGTGGGCGAGGCCGATTATCTATTTGGCCATCATGCGGGTAAGTACCGGAAGCTGACCAAACACTGACCAAGAGATGGACGATATATGTCGAAAGCTGGCGCGAATGGCGAAACGCGCAGGTAGTGATGCTGCTTGTTGGGTCCCTGTCTCCATAATTCTTATTGTCATATACAAGGTTGAACAGGGAAAATACTAAATTCGCGATTTAAAAATGAGCAAGAAGGCAGCAAAAGAACCGCAGGTAGGCTATGTCGTTTTAGAAAAGTTTGATTTGTTTTTGGTGTCAGTTTTGGTGTCACCCTTGGTGTCAAAAAGAAAAAGGCCAGAGGTTTAAGACCTCTGACCTGCGCTTTTGATGGTGGGCGATACAAGATTCGAACTTGTGACCCCATCCGTGTGAAGGATATGCTCTACCCCTGAGCCAATCGCCCGTCGCCTTTCGGCAAAAGAGATACTAACATAGCCGCGCGTGGTTTACCAAGAACTTTTTGCTCTCGATTTTAAATTCGTGGTCGCAAGCAAAGCCAACGTAGGCAGACCACCCAGCAAACCTGCAGCTAATCCCCCATTTATCGCTTAATCCACGAAGTCTCGGGGCGGCAGATGAGTCGCGCGTTGTTGTAAGCCATGTCGAGCGTGAGGCAGGTGTGCGCGGCGTAGAAGCCGTCTTCGCGCTGGATGGTCAGCGCCAGTTCGGGTTTGTCGCCAGTTAGGCACAGCGGCAGCAACAGCTGGATTCGGCCGCCGTAAAACTGCGGCACCGCGAGCGTGTAGTTGGCGGCGGCGCGGCGCGCAGCCTCGACGACGGCGCCCTCGAAGGCGCGACGCAGCAGCAGCGAGTTGCCCTCCCCCATCAGGCTGGCAGGGATGCGAGTCAGGTTCTCCTCGTCGCCCAAAATGTGGTCGATGTTAGAACGGATGGGCAGGCGGTAGTCAAAGACCAGCTCGGAAGGGTCCTCGGCAAAGCGCACGCGGCACGGCAGGTACTCAAACGAGACCAGCATGGGGTCGCTTTCCTTAAAGAAACCCTTTAAAAACCAGCGCTGGCGCGCATCGGGCTTGGTGTTGGGCTCAAACAGACCGTAGATGGTCTCGTAGCGGCGCGTGTACAGGCCGGTGTTAAACAGGCAACGGTCGTCGTCGAACACCAGAGGCAGGTTGGACGGCGCAGTCTGGTCCGCGTCGCGCTCGGTCAGGAACACCGCGCGGCTGAACGAAAACGACAAGTAGTTTTTGAGGATACGGTTGCTAGGACCCCAGTCCTCAGGATCGGCGAGGTCGGCCAGGCGGTCGTAACAGGGCTCAGGGCAGAACGCAAAGTCGTAGACATTGCTGCACAAGGTACCAGGGATTTCCATATGGCTTCCAATCAAGATAATGCCAGGCGTGCGGATGCTTTGATTCTATACGCGCGACGGGTCGCCCATGCCCGCAATGCAACCGCGGCGCAGCTCTTCGGCGAGCCCACTGGTCGTACGGTTTCCGGATACGAGGTCCTGGATCCAGGCGTAGTACTGGTTGTCTTTGGGGTCGGGGCTGTCGGATAGCACGACCGGAGTGCCGGCGAACCTTAGGACGGACAACGCAAAGACAAGGCTGGTGCGCTTGTTACCGTCCTCAAAGATGTGGTCCTTGACCATGTGCTCGGCCACGTAGGTGACCTGGTCAAAGATGTCTGCGAAGCGATCTGCCGGCGATTGACCGAATATTGTACAGAATGCACCCGCAAGCACGGACTCGACACGTCCAAGCTCAAGCGCTGCCCGGTTTCCCGTGGCGTCAGTCGTATAGCAGCGCCCGACCGTCAGCAGCGTGCTGTGTAAGCGCATCACGGCCGCGGCCATAGCTTCGAGCGAACCAGCATCATCGAGCACGAGCGGCGCGAACGGATGAGCGCTCCGCTGCATAGCCGCCATCATGAGTTCTCCAAGAGCCTGAGCGCGTTGGGCATGCCCTCAATGGTCAGTCGAATGGCTTCATCGATCGACGTGACGCCGTTGAGCAAAATCGGTGATGTTGAAATTGCCTCGTGCGTTATTGAATGATCTTCTTGAACAGTGCGACCAGCGCCGTCATCTAGCTGAACATAGCTCCAAAGCATGTCTACCTCCTCTATAGCTTTACGGACGGAATAGCCCGCGAGTCGTACTCCAGGGCAACCGGCTGCCAGACGAGGTCTTCGATGGCGCAGCTAAGGGTGTTTGCGAGCGCCAATGCCGAGGAGACCGAGGCGCGGCGTAGGTCGAGCTGGTTCTGCTCGTAGAGTTGTATGGCGCGAAGTTTAACCCCCGATTGGGCGGCGAGCTGTTTTTGCGTTAGGCCGGCCGCCTTTCGTGCCGCTTTGAGGCCCTTTTTGTCTGCCTGGGCGTTGTTCCATTTTTCGATGACAATCTGGGCGAATTTGTCCTCGGAGGCCTCGTGAAGCGGATGGTACGAGCCGATGATCCAATCGAGCGGGGCGACTTCAAGAAGGTCGCTAAAACACAAGCTGCACATCCATTGCGCATAGGCCAAAACCCAGCCCGCCCAATACTGAGGCGAACGGCCGAACGGATAGGTCTCCCTGCATGCGACGGGGCTTAGTCCCGCATGAGCGATAATTTCGCGCGCGAGCTCGTCGCCCGACATGCCGCAGACGACGCGAGGTATACCGTGCTCAAACTGTTTCATCTCAAAAGCGTTCGACAGGATCGCCGTCAACTCGGCTGGATTCAACCCTTGGTCACAGAGAGCAAAATCGACCGCCTCGCCCAGCGTTCTCATGGCATCCTCGAGATACATCTCACTGTAGGCGTGGGTCATCGCCCGTCATCCCCTCTCGAATGATATCGACGATACGAATTCCCTCAAACGGATTTTCGGCATGTAGCTCCCGATACTGCTCCCTTGCCGCTACATCTCGCTCCTTGGCCAATGGACCATACAGAGCTTGTGGCGAACGTTCAAATCCAGGAAAACGAATGCTCTTAAACGCGCGCTCGCTTTTGAGCACAAACTGCTCTCCCAAGTTGCCGAGCCTCATAGATCGACCAAGCTGATCGACGGTAATCGTATTGTTCACAAAAGCTCTGGCATAGCTAAAGTACGAGTCATCCGCGCGCCATCCCCTTATCACGTCGCAAGCGCTCGTGTCAGGTAGAAAATGATCGTGGAGATATTCGCACGCCCCCACGGCAATAGCGGTGTCCTTGCGAAAAGAACGATGCTCTACAAGCAACGCTATCCAATGCAAAACTGAATATTGCGGCGATAGCAGGTCGAGTACCTTGAGATCGGCCATATCGAGTTCATAGCGATTCGCAAAGCCATCGGCATCACGCGAGCATGCCCATTCCCTTGCAAGATCGAGGCTCTCTGTGCAATAGAATCCCTGTCCATAGTCGTTATGGACTTTCCCCAGGCCAAGCTGGGGAGTCTCAATGATTTTCTGAGAACCATGCCACAGTTCCACGCGAGTCTCCTAACAGGTATCGCCCTAGCGATAGTAGGGCACACTATCGCTAGGGCGATACTTATATTCAAAGAGCAGGAGGGTGTATGGAACCGAGTTTAAGTTCAATATTGGCTTCTAAGACTCGCCAAATTCGGAAGTATGCGGGAAAACTCAGGCATTATGCCACCGCCGGTCCGGCTTTTTGGCGTTCGGCGAGCTCAAAGATAAATGGGGCGTTTGTCCTGACAAACTCTGTTAAGAAAGTAAGATCGTCGGCAGATAAACCTTCGACGTTGAACCATTTGACCGCAGGAAAGAAACATTCGGCGTGGTCAAAACTAAAGTCGACCGGGCGATCTTCCCTGCCGGAAACCGCAAATGCTTGAATTGCCGTCATACAACCACCTCGTTCGACGTGCAAAGTATCCCACGCCTATTGTAGGGCACCAGGCCCGGCAGGGTATCTAAGCGGTGCCAATCTGTAAGGGTATGCCTAAGGACATACGGCAGCTACGCTGCCCCTTCCCAGCGCTCATCGGAGTCCCACTCTCCAATGCGGGTTAGGTAGACCCTGTCCCGTTTACGCTGCTTGATAGAGTCGCACCTCATCCTGCTCGATGTTTTTGCGGAAGGCGAGGCGCATGTTGTCGGGTGGGTTGGTGACGAAATTAACCTTTCGACCGAGTTCCTCCTCGAGCTCAAGGGAGAGCTCATATAACGCGCCGAACGTCATGGTGTGGCCGCAAACGAGTCGCAAATCGATATCGCTATCGGGCGTTTGCTCGCCGCGAGCGAACGAACCAAACAGATATGCTTCGCGGACGTCGTAGCGGGGCAGCACGTGACAGACGGCAGAGGATATATCGGTAAGCGTAATCATGGACAGAATTTTACCGTCTGACTGGTGTGGGAGACAATCGCCGCTCGTTGATTGGCCTTTAATGGGCGGCGATTTCGGAAGTGCGGGGAAATCCGAGAACTGCCGAGCATGCCCCGTATTACACCTTCACGACCTGCGGTTTTGTTGGCAGAAAACGGGTTGTGGTCGGCAGATTCCGATTTTCCCCGCACTTTCGAAGTTTGGGCGTTTCAGTAGCGGCGTTCAACACCAAAAGCCCTATTCCCAGCAGGAAAAGCGCCAACAAGGGGCATCAAAGCGATCGATACGAAAGAGGCAAACAGATATGCCTCGCGGACATCGCAGCGGAGCAGTATGCGGGAAACGGCGTAGGCATGTCGACAAGCGAAACCATGCCTTAATTCTACTTACCGATAATACCGGCGCCCTTAAGTACCTTCTCGACTGCTATCCAAAGATCCGTCGCGGGATTGTCCAGGCAGTAGCGATACGTGCAGTGCTCGGCGAAGCGGTGTCCGTCAGCCTCGTTGGCCTCCGCTATCCTCTTGGCACGCGCGACCGCCGCCACGACGTCATCAATCGTTAGCTGTCCGAGTGCTCTCTTGAAGTTGCCCTCGTGCTTATACTCATCGAGGTCCTGATAGCTCTCGCCGAACTCCCTGTTCACGAGCCTCAGGTACCCAGTCCTGTGGTTGAGCGGGGCGCGCATGTCGAGCTTGTGCAGCAGGATCCACAGTTCAAAAGTGAAGTTCGAGTACGCGTTCATGTACTTGACGCCGCGGCCGAGCTTGCCCGCGTCGCGCATTCGCTTAAGCGTGTCCAGGGTCTGCCTTACGTGCAGTTCGTCCTCGTCCTCCAGGTCAAAGACATGCCAGACCTCGGCCTTCCCAACGACGTTTAGGCTCTTCGCACGCTTGAGCGGGTTCTTCTCGACCTTAACGTCGAAGGCAACCTTCCTCGTCGCCCGCGGGTCGGCGTTGACGACGTCACGGAGCCACTCGAGGTACCACTTCTCGGTCTCGCCCTCCACGGAGAACCAGTACTTGTCCGCCTGCCTCCTACTGGCCATCGGCGTCATCCCCCATCAGCTCCTCGAACACTGGGGAAAAGTCGATGTCCTCGATGGCGCCGTAGCGGCTTACAAAGTAGCTCTTCATGTAGTCGTCCCCTTTACGCACGCCGGACGGCCCCGAGGTGCCGAAGTCGGATAGCGCATAGCAGGTGCTGCCGCCCGTCTCTCGATCGCGCTCCACGAATTTGATCTCATCACGACGAAACACATTGCCGTTGAGGAACACCGGGTTGTGGGTGTTAAAGACCAGCTGGGCGCCGTGCCTGTTAATGTCGTCATTATGGAACACGCTCACAATGCTCATGAGCGCCATGGGATGGATGGACGCATCGAACTCGTCCACCACCAACGTTCCTCCCGTTGCGATGGCTCGTGCAACCAGCGGGAACAAGTTGACAAAACGCACCGTTCCATAGGACTCGTAGTCCTCGGCGGGCACCGCGCGCACCAGGTTGCCCTCGGCGTCGGCAAAGATCGAGCTAAGCCTGGGCGTGCTCTCGCCCTCAGGCACCACAAAGCCCAGTGCATTGGAGCTGACGCCGAACTCTTTGGCGGCGGCGTCAATCGTCTCGTTGATGTAGACGGCCTTGTCCGGGAGCCCCGCCCCCTGCACCGTCTTTAGTCTGTCGGCACGGTACACGACAGTGAGCCCACGGTCGAACCACCCAGTGACGCGCGCGCTGAGCCTGGGGCTGACGATCTGCTTGAAACCGTTGGTCAGGAACAGCTCGTCTCGGCTGAAGCCGGATATGAAATTTATCGCAGCCGCTTTGTTCTCGCGAAACGCATCGGAAAGCTGCTCGGCAAGTGTTCCAGAGCCCAAGTCGCCGAGGCTGACGGTCTCCAAGCGCCGATCGAAAACGACCTTCTCGTTCACCAACAGCGACTCACGCACAATCGCCCTGTCATACGACAAGTCCATGAAGGCACCCAGGTCTACCTTCAGGTCATACTCGAACAGGTCCCCTCCCTCGAAGAAGCGGATTCCGAAGGACACGGGCTTGGGGTCGGCGAGGCCGCTGTTGGGGATAAACGACAGGTCGAACGCCGCGCGGTCGGGCGACGTCATGGTCTCGGCATCGCGAACATTGCCGCGAAGCACGATGTGCTTCAACGTGTCCAGAGCTCCGATTATCGCCGTTTTACCCGCTGCGTTGGGGCCGTAGACGACTGCGGACGAGAGACCCTTATAGGTCTTCCTGCCGACCTTTTGTACGTGGAGGCTGTAGTCCAACCCCTTCTGCTTAGGGGCCGCCTCCATTGAGAAAGTGGCCCTATCCGCGAACGACTTGTAGTTCTCTATACTGAATTCAAGAAGCATGGAAACTCCGTTTTGTAGAATTATTACATTTACCTCTAAATATTATAGAACCTAAGCAAACAATTGGTAATCATTTTGCGAGCTATAAGCAGAATGAAATTAGCTCCTTGAATATCAACTTCATCCGAACACCTCCCACATTCATCCGCACATGTGCGGATGAATGTGGGAACCCGATACCCTGAGGGCCGGACCGGCCGGCCCCGGGAGATCGGAGGACACCATGTCCGGAAAGAACGGGAAGGGCGCCGCGAGGGCGGTTCCGAGGGCCTACGGCAGGCTCACGAGGCACGAGCGGGACACGGTCCAGAGGATGCTGGAGCGCAGGGCATCGTGCAGGGAGATCGCGAGGGAGCTGGGCAGGTCGCCCTCGACGGTGAGCGCGGAGGTGGCGTCGCACAGGTTCGTGACGGCGCCCAAGTCCAGGCGCGGCGAGCGCGTCGACGCCGGCACCGACCTGTCGGCGGCCTGCCCGCGCCTGGCGGCGTGGCCGCGATGCTGCAACGGCTGCGGCCGCTACCGCGCGCTGGGCTGCAAGCGCCGCCCGCACGTCTTCTACGACGCCCGCGCCGCGCAGCTGTGCGCGGACTCGGTGCTCGTCTCGTCCAGGCGCGGGCTCGACGCCGACGAGCCCGCCGCGGCGGCGAGGCTGGAGGCCATCAGGGACTGCCTGCGCCGGGGGCTGTCGCCCGAGCAGATGGCGGCGCGCAACGGCGGGCCCGTGGACCTGTCTCCCTCGACCATCTACCGCTGGGTCGCGGCGGGCTACGACGGCATGACCAACATGAAGCTCAGGCGCAAGGTCGGCTACAGGC
>JAXJJM010000017.1:0-35456 GCA_036298225.1 Collinsella sp. | reverse complement strand
TCTCAAAACAAAGCAGGCACCCCGGCCCCGGCAATGCAATCCTAGCTGACCAAAGAAAGATGCGCAGCCTCCAGGGCAGCATCAGCAAAGTCACCGTTGCATTAAAAATTTTCAGCCCCGCAGATCGAAACGGTCGAGAGGGCCTTGCCCGGGAGGGTGACTTTGTCCGGGGAAGTTCGCGAAGCCCACTTCCCCGGACAAAGTCTCCCCGCCCGGAGGCGGCCCCAGCGCGAGACCGTCCCGGATGCCTACCTACTCGTTGTCGCCGGCAGTTAGCTGCGTTGCGGAGAGCGCGCCGTCGGCAGCGGTTGCGGCTGCGGCGTCGGGCCAGACCCAGTCGGTGAAGGCCGGGTGATCGTAGCCCTCATCGCACGCGAACTCGAAGGCCTCGGTGCGGAATGCCTCCCACTTATCAATCTGCTCGGCAAACTTATCGGCGTCGACCAGGCGCAGCACGTCGGCGGCCAGTGCCCAGCGGTCCATGTTGTTCAGGCGCAGCATGTCGAACGGCGTTGTCGTGGAGCCTTTCTCCTCGTAGCCGTGGACGCGGAAGGCATCGTGGCCGGGGCGGTTCCAAATCAGACGGCGAATCGTGCCGGCATAAGCGTGGAACGCGAAGAGGACGGGCTTCTCGCCGCAGCCGAACAGCTCAGCCCAGCGCTCGTCGCTGAGAGCCTGGTCGTTCTCGCAGACGTTCTGGATCTTGAGCAGGTCGACCACGTTGACGAACCATACCTTGATGCCCAGCTCGCGCAGCATGTCGGTTGCAGCCAGAGCCTCAAGCGTCGGCACGTCACCGCAGGTGGCGACCACGACGTCGGCCTCGGCGAGCGAATCGGCGGTCGATGCCCACTCCCAGGTCGCAACGCCCTCGGCGAGCTCCGCCTTGGCCTCGTCGACCGTCTGGAAGGTCGGAGCAGGCTGCTTGCCGCAGAAGATGGCGTTGACGCAGTCGGTGGACTGGTAGACGCGCTCGGCGACGGCGAGAGCCATGTTGGCGTCGGCCGGATAGTAGGCGTTTACGATGTGCGTGTCGTTGGCCTTGTTGAGCAGCAGGTCGATAAAGCCGGGGTCCTGATGCGAGAAGCCGTTGTGGTCCTGACGCCAAACGTGGCTCGACAGCAAAATGTTAAGGCCGCTGATGGGGGCACGCCACGGAATCTCGCGCTTGGTAGCCTCGAGCCACTTGCAGTGCTGGTTGACCATGGAGTCGACCACATGGACAAAGCTCTCGTAGGAGCTCCACACACCGGAACGGCCAGTGAGCACGTAGGCCTCAAGGAAGCCCTCGCATTGGTGCTCGGACAGCTGCTCGACGACCTTACCGGAGCCTGCCAGCAGCTCGTCGTTGGCCTCGTCCTCGTAGAAGCCGGCATCCCACTGCTTCTTGGTCACCTTGTAGGCAGCCTGCAGACGGTTGGACGCGGTCTCGTCGGGACCAAAGATGCGGAAGTCATCCATGTTCTTGGCCAGAACGTCGGCAGTGTACTCACCAAAGACGCGGGCGGCCTCGGTGGAGCCCCAGCCATGACCCTTAGTTGCGACGGGGACCTCGTGGGCATGAATATCGGGCAGCTCGAGCTCGCGACGCACCTTACCGCCGTTCGCGTTGGGGTTGGCGCCGATGCGCAGCTCGCCGGTCGGCATAAAGGCCGTCACCTCGGGGCGCACCTGGCCCTCGGGCGTAAAGAGCTCCTCGGGCTTGTAGGAACGCAGCCACTCGCGCAGCACGCGGAAGTGCTCGTGGGTGTCCTTGGCACTCGCCAGCGGCACCTGATGCGCGCGCCAGGAGTCCTCGGTCTTCTTGCCGTCGATGTGCTTGGGGCAAGTCCAGCCCTTGGGCGTACGGAACACGATCATGGGGTAGGCCGGGCGGACCACGGTCTCGCCAGCGGCAGCTTGGGCCTGTGCGGCGGCCTTGATGTCGCAGATCTCGTCAAAGACCTGCTCAAACAGGGCAGCAAAACGCGCATGAATGCTTGCGTGGCTCTCATCGTCAAAGCCGGCGACAAAGAAGTGCGGCTTATAGCCCATGCCCTCAAAGAACTTGGTGAGCTCTTCGTCGGACACGCGGGCAAGGATGGTGGGGTTGGCGATCTTGTAGCCGTTGAGGTGCAGGATCGGCAGGACGATGCCGTCGGTTGCCGGGTTCACGAGCTTGTTGGACTGCCAAGAGGTCGCGAGCGGGCCGGTCTCGGACTCGCCGTCGCCCACTACGGCCACGGCCAACAAGCTCGGGTTGTCCATAACGGCGCCGTAGGCGTGGCTGAGCGTGTAGCCGAGCTCGCCGCCCTCGTGGATGGAACCGGGCGTCTCGGGCGCAAAGTGGCTCGGGATGCCGCCGGGATAGGAGAACTGGCGGAAGAACTTCTGCAGGCCGGCCTCGTCATTGGTGATGTCGGGGCGGATCTCACGGTAGGTGCCGTCGAGCAACGACTGAGCAGTACCGGCGGGGCCACCGTGACCAGGGCCCATCAAGAAGATAGCATTCTGGTTGTGGTCGGCGATCAGACGGTTGACGTGACCGAACAGGAAGTTGATGCCGGGCGTGGTGCCCCAGTGGCCAACCAGGCGGTGCTTAACGTCCGGACGACCGAAGTCGCGCACCTCACCGGTTTTCTCGTCGACAAAGTCGGGGCACATTAGCGGGTTAGAGCGAAGGTAGATCTGACCGACGGACAGGTAGTTCGATGCGCGCCAATACAGGTCGACGCCCTCGAGCTCGGAAGCCGGCACCTCGTGGCCCAGCTTTTGCCACGGCGTCCCCAGTGTTTTAGCCATTGTTTATGTCCCTTCGCTGTGCGGTCGCCCTCCGATACGGCAACCTTTCGTTGGGACTAGTATATTTGCTAAAACGTTTTATCATGGTGAAAAAACGTTTTACCACCCTTATCAATCCCATCGATTAGCAAAACGCGACATTCACCTGCGGCATTGCACGTCACAGGTGCTCCACATTCGGTCTCTGCAAATTGATAAACGTGTTTAGTTGTGTTTAGTAAGCTCGAGCACGCTGTCCTTAACGATAAGCTCCGGCTCCAGAACGACCTCTTCGGCACGCCTGCCGCCCCTACCGGCAAGACGCTTGGACATGCAGCCAAAAGCATGCTCCGCAAGGACACCAGGGTCCTGCTCAATCGCGGTCAGCGCCGGCTCAAAGAGAACGTCGGCCGCCGAGTTGTCATAGCTCACCACCGAGATATCGCCCGGGATGCTCTTCCCCATCTCGTGCAAACGCTTGAGCAAACCGAGGGCAATGTTATCCGAGCTTGCGAACACGGCAGTGGCGTCAGTTGCGAGCACTGCCTCCGAGGCCTCGTATGCGCTCGGAATGTAGTACTCGCTCTCAAACTCCAAACGCGCGTCGATCGGCAGGCCAACCTCGCGCAGCGCGCGCTCATAGCCGGCAAGTCGCTTGCGACCCGTATTGGAACGGCGGGCATTAACCAGGCAGGCAATACGGCGGTGGCCTTGCTCGATCAGATAGCGGGTGGCCATATAGCCGCCCATCTCGTGGTCGAACATCACCTTGTCGCACTCGAGCCCCTCAATGGCACGGTCGACCATTACGGCCGGGATGGGCAGGTGGCTGACTTCTTCGCGCAGGGCGCGGTCATCGGAGAACTCGTCACCCACCACCAGAAAGACGCCATCAACGCCGCGCGTCACCAGCTGGCGCAGCAGCTCCAGATCGTCATCGGCGCTTCCGCCCGAGCTGGTAATGAAGAGCGCATAGCCGTCCTCGCGGCAGCGCTTTTCCAGGCTACCGGCGAGCGAGGCAAAAAAGCGGCTCTCGATGTTAGGGACGATAAGGCCCAGCGTGCGCGACTCGCGCATGACCAGGCTGCGCGCAATCTGGTTGGGAACATAGTGGTTGCGCGCCGCGACCTCTTTGATGAGCTTGCGGTTTTCTTCCGAGATGCGACAGGGCCGATTATTGAGAACAAGCGAGACCGACGAGGGGGAAAGCCCCACCTCCTGGGCGATCTGCTTGAGGGTGACTTTGTTGGCCATCTCGCTCCTTCCGGGTTTACGCGCAATCTCTTGAAAGTATAGCGACTACCCCTCTACCTCGGTGATAAACACTTTACCAATCCGGTGGACGGCTGTTTTATCGCCGCCAGCGCACCAAATCCGTCCGGGTGGGGTATATTGCAATCGATTGATGACAACGACCACCAAAAGGCGGATATTCGTATGCACGAGAACGACTTTTTTAACGAGGACCTGTTGTGCGCGCTCGCTGGCGTTGCCGGCGAGGACAACGTGCTGATGAGCGAGCCCATGCGCGAGCACACCACGTTTAAGATCGGCGGCCCGGCCGACGTCTTTGTCACGCCCGATACCGAGCAGGGCCTCGTCGCCACGCTCGATACCTGCTATCGCTGCGACCTGCCACTCACCATCGTGGGCAACGGCTCCGACTTGCTCGTCGGCGACAAGGGCATCCGCGGCGTCGTCGTAGCGCTGGGCGAGGGCCTCTCCGACATTACGGTCAACGGCACGCACGTCACGGCGGCAGCCGGCGCCTTGCTTTCCGATGTCGCCGCGGCGGCAGCCGAGGCCGGTCTCACCGGCATGGAGCCCATCTCGGGCATTCCCGGATCGGTCGGCGGCGCCTGCTACATGAACGCCGGTGCCTACGGTGCCTGCATGGCCGATGTGCTGGAGTCCGTGCGCGTCTACAAGCCCGCCCGCATGCTTGACGACGGTACCCGTGGTAGCGGCAGCATCATCGAGTTCGATGTCGACGAGCTCAACCTGGGTTATCGCAAGAGCCGCATCGCCGACGACGGCTTCATCGTGCTTTCGGCCACTTTCAATCTCGCCCCGGGCAACGCCGCGATGATCAAGGCCGACATGGATGACTACCGCCAGCGCCGCGAGGACAAGCAGCCGCTCGACATGCCGAGCGCCGGCTCCACCTTCAAGCGCCCCGAGGGTTACTTTGCCGGCAAACTCATCATGGATGCCGGCCTGCGAGGACACGCCGTTGGCGGCGCGCAGGTGAGCGAGAAGCACTGCGGCTTCATCGTCAACGCCGACCACGCCACCGCCGCCGATGTCGACGAACTCATCCGCCACATCCAAACAACCGTCAAAGACCAATTCGACGTAGACCTAGAACCCGAAGTCCACCGAGTAGGCGAATTTTTATAAAAAGAAGGCCCCGAAAGGGGCCTTCACCATATTCATTCAGATAACCCAGTCCGGTGTGTCGCGCCCCGAACCCGACGGGGCCGCGTGCCCGCCCGCATTATATTTGATTGATCGCGAGTTCCGCACGCAAAGAAGGCCACTTAATGTGGCCTTCGTCTTGCGCAGGACTGCCCGAGCAGGCAATCAAATATAATGCGGGCGGGCACGCGGCCCCGTCGGCTTTACGACAGCGCAATACCGCCGAGCCAGCCCCAACGCACGCCAGAGCCAGTGCCATAGAAGCTAATAAACGAATCAAGCGACTTAGACGTAATGGCGCCCTCATTGCTCATGACGATGCCGCCGCCAACATAGATGCCCACGTGGCCATAGATCAGACCCGGCATGCCGGTGCCGCTATGCGATGAGTCGGCCACGATCATGCCCACCTGCAGCGCCGAGCGGTCGGAGCTATAGCACCAGGCGTTGAACATGTCGCAGGCGTTGCCGCCAAAGTAGCCAACGCCGGCGTTACGGAAGACATTGGTAACCCACGCCGCGCACCAGTTCTGACCCGGCGAAGGCGTGGAGTAGCACGCGTTGACGACGGCCTGCTGCTTGCCCGAGCCGGCATTCTGCTGCGGAGTTCCGGGCGCATACGATCCACCGCCCGAGCTCGAACCACCCGAGTAGGAATTGTTCTTGTTCGCGGCGGCCGCGGCAGCGGCGGCCTTCCTAGCGGCCTCCTCGGCCTGGGCGGCAGCGAGAATCTCGGAATCACGCTGAGCCATGAGCTCCTTGACGTCGTCGGAAAGACCGTTCAGCACGGTCTGGACCTCTTGCTGCTTGGCCTGCATATCCTGCATCTGAGCCGTCTGCTGATCCTTGAGTTTCTCCAGGTCAGCCTTTTGTGCTTCGAGCTCGGTCTTCTGTGCGTCGAGCTCGGCCTGAATCGTCTGGATGTCCTCGATGGCATCGCGGTCGCTCTTGTTGATCTTCTCAACGTAATGCGCGTTGGCAACGAGCTCCTCAAACGAGCCAGAGGCCAACAGCAGCGACAGGATGTTCGTGCCGCCGGACTTGTAGCTGGCGGCCACGCGATCGGAAAGGTCGTTACGCTTCTTCTTGAGCTCGGCCTTCTTTTCATCGATCTGGGCCTGTGTGTCGTCAATCTTGCCCTGGACATTCTCAATGTCGTTGAGGGTCTGGGCATTCTTGTTGGCCAGCGCCGCATACTCATTTGCGATGCCGTCGAGCTGGGCCTGGACCTCGTCGAGCTGGGCCTGGGCGGCATTCAATTTATCGGTGGTTTCTTTGGAAGCCTCCGCCGCATGGGCGCGAGCGGGCAGGCCAAAAAGAACTGCCGCAGAAGCGGCGCCGAACAGGGCCTTTAGGGCAGTGCGACGCGAGAGCTCCTGGGAAAGAATGGAATCGCTGTTTGGTGACATATGTACTCCGTTACATGCTTATTTATATGTCGCTCAACTCATACATACTAGCGTACATATGGCGCGTCCCAACGATTTCCACGAACGGCAGGAAACTGCAAGGTCGGCGGCTCGTAAGCGAGCGTCAAAGATCAGGTTATGCGTGCGCAAGCTCTGTTATGAGTACGTTAGCATAATCCTCTGCTTTTCCTACAGCGCATGATTTGGGCGTCCCTGCCTGCGCTATACTCCCCTCTAGAAGTGTTCCTGATTCGATAGGAGACTACATGTTCAAAGCACTCGACCCCAAAGACACCTGCGTCCTCGTTACCGGCGGCGCCGGCTTTATCGGCTCGCACACCGTCGTTCAGCTGCTCGAGGGTGGCTACCAGGTCGTCATCGTCGATGATCTCTCCAACTCCAGCGCCGTCGCCGTCGACCGCGTCAAGACCATCGTGGGCGACGAGGCCGCCAAGAACCTCACCTTTTACGAGGCCAACGTACTCGACCGCGATGCGATGAACAAGATCTTCGATACCCATCAGATCGACCGCGTCATCCACTTTGCCGGCTTTAAGGCCGTCGGCGAGTCGGTGAGCAAGCCCGTCGAGTACTACCACAACAACATCGAGAACACCCTGGTGCTCATCGACGTCATGCGCAACCATGGCTGCAAGTCCATCATCTTCTCGAGCTCCTCGACCGTCTACGGCGACCCGGACAACCCGCCCGTCACCGAGGAGGATCCTAAGAAGCCCGCGACCAACCCCTATGGTTGGACCAAGTGGATGATCGAGCAGATCCTTATGGACGTCCACACCGCCGACCCCGAGTGGGACGTCGTGCTGCTCCGTTACTTCAACCCCATCGGCGCTCATCCGTCGGGCCTGATCGGCGAGGACCCCAAGGGTATCCCCAACAACCTGGTGCCCTATGTCGCCCAGGTCGCCGTGGGCAAGCTCGAGGCCGTTCAGGTCTTTGGCAATGACTACCCCACCCCCGACGGCACCGGCGTGCGCGACTACATCCACGTGTGCGATCTGGCCTCTGGTCACGTTGCCGCCCTTAACTGGATGAACGGCAAAACCGGCGTCGAGATCTTTAACCTGGGCACCGGCACCGGCACCTCGGTACTCGAGGTCGTCGCCGCCTTCTCCAAGGCTTGTGGCAAGGAGCTGCCCTACGTGATCCGCGAGCGCCGCGCCGGCGACATCGCTGCCAACTGGTGCGATGCCTCCAAGGCCGAGCGCATGATGGGCTGGAAGGCCCAGTACGACATCGCGGACATGTGCCGCGATAGCTGGAACTGGCAGAACCACAACCCCAACGGCTTCGCCGACGCCGAGTAGCAAAAACCTACATACCGCTCTTGCCCCGATCTCACGTTGTGAGGTCGGGGCTTTTTCATGGCATGTAACCATTCGCCGAAAATAGACCAACTTTTTTATCTTGCCTGTACATGTTTAAACAACATGTTTTACAATAGGCGTATCGAATCAGAACATCGGAGGCGGACTGCACACCCATCGGCAGGCCGACCCCACAACAAGAAGGTTGGTGAGCGCATTCATGGAGCGTGCAAGCGGCGTCCTCATGCCCGTCTCATCTCTGCCCGGACCATACGGAATCGGCGGCTTTGGCTGGAATGCCTACGACTTCGTCGATTTTCTCGCCTCGTGCAAACAACATTACTGGCAGATTCTGCCCCTTACGACGACCAGCTATGGCGATTCGCCCTATCAGTCGTTCTCGGCCCGCGCAGGCAACCCCAACTTTATCGACTTTGCCGAGCTTATCGAGGCAGGGTATCTGGAGCAGCGCGATATCGATGGCGTGTATCTGGGATCCGACCCCAGCAATGTCGACTACGGTGCTATCTTTGGCGGCCGCCGTCAGATTCTCGACCGCGCCGCCGAGCGCTTTGCTGCCGACAAGCCGGCCGATTTCGATGACTTTATCCAGGCCAACGAGGACTGGCTCATCCCCTACTGTGAGTTCATGACCGTCAAAGAGGAGTGCGGTCTCAAGGCGTTTTGGGAGTGGCCCGCGGAGCTCCGCACCCGCGGCGAGGCTTCCGCCAAGGTCTGCGCCGACCATCCGGCGCGTATGCTCTACCACCAGATGACGCAGTACTTCTTCGATCGCCAGTGGAGCCGCCTCAAGGCCTATGCCAACGAGCGCGGCATTCTCATCATCGGCGACCTGCCCATCTACGTCTCGCGTGACTCCGTCGAGATGTGGGCGACGCCTGAGCTCTTTAAGATCGACGCCGCCGGCAATCCCGTGAGCGTCGCCGGCACGCCGCCCGACCAGTTCTCGGCCACCGGCCAGTACTGGGGCAACCCCATCTACGACTGGGACGCCATGGAGGCCGACGGCTTCTCCTGGTGGGAGGGCCGCATTCGCGCCGCCCTCGACATGTACGACGTCATCCGCCTGGATCACTTCCGCGGCTTCGAGGCCTATTGGGAGGTGCCGTTCTCCTCACCCGATTCGTCCTACGGTTCGTGGACGCAGGGCCCCGGCCTCAAGTTCTTTAAGACGCTCGAGGAAAAGCTCGGCACGCTGCCCATCATCGCCGAAGACCTGGGCTTCCTCACCCCCGGCGTCATCGACATGCGCGACAACTCGGGCTTCCCCGGCATGAAGATCTTGCAGTTCGCCTTTGAGGGCACCAACTCGTACTACCTGCCGCACAACTACATTGCCAACACCGTCGCCTATGTGGGCACACACGACAACGAGACGGCGCGCGGTTGGTTTGAGGGAACGGCCACCCCGCGTCAGCGCGAGCAGACGGCCCTGTACACCCACCAGCAGGCAGGCGAGCCCATGGCCGATGCACTCAACCGCACCATCGCCGCCAGCGTAAGCAATACCTGTATCTACACCATGCAAGACCTGCTCAACCTGGGCAACGAGGCGCGCATCAACACCCCCGCCACCCTGGGCGGCAACTGGACCTGGCGTATGCTCGATGGCGCCATCACCCGCGAGCTCGAGCACAAACTCACCGACTGGACCGAAACCTACTTCCGCATCCCGTCGGAAGCCGAAATCGAGCTTCCCCAATAGGAGCCACCGCACCCGACCCCATTCCATCGTGCGGACGCGTCCGTTTTCCCCGCGCGAGGCCACTCCAATCCCTCGCGCGGGCTTCTTTTGAATTTCTGACATGCAATCAACCCATCACAGGAGGAAACATGCCCCGTATCAATCTTGCGGATCTTGCCGAGCAGTCCTTTGGCACCTCGCTCGAGCAGCTCGATGACCGTCGTATTTATAAGCTGCTGGCCAAGCTCGTGCAGGAGCGCTCTGCCGCCTGTCCTCTCAACAACGGCAAGAAAAAGCTCTACTACATCTCTGCCGAGTTTTTGATCGGCAAGCTGCTCATCAACAATATGATCGACCTTGGCATCTATGACGAGGTTAAGGACCAGCTCACCGCCGCGGACCACGACCTCAACAAGATCGAGGAGTTCGAGGTCGAACCGTCGCTCGGCAACGGCGGCCTGGGCCGTCTGGCCGCATGCTTCCTGGATTCCATCGCCACGCTGGGCTTGACCGGCGATGGCGTGGGCCTCAACTACCATTACGGCCTGTTCCGCCAGCGCTTTGTCGACAACCAGCAGAAGGCCGTCCCCGACGAGTGGCTCGGTGAGCAGGACATCCTAGTCGACGACGACCGCTCCTACACCGTCGAGTTCGGTGATTTTGCCGTTACTTCCAAGCTCGTCAACATCGATGTACCCGGTTATGGCCAGCCCACCAAGAACCGCCTGCGCCTGTTCGACCTGGCAAGTGTCGACGACGGCCTGGTCCCCGGCAGCTCCATCGACTTCGACAAGACCGAGATCGCCAAGAACCTCACCTTGTTCCTCTACCCCGACGATTCCGACGAGCAGGGCCGCCTACTTCGCATCTATCAGGAGTACTTCATGGTGAGCAACGCCGCCCAGCTCCTGATCGACGAGGCCGTCGAGCGCGGCAGCAACCTGCACGATCTGGCCGATTACGCCGTTGTCCAGATCAACGACACGCACCCCACCATGGTCATTCCCGAGCTCATTCGCTTGCTCACCACCGAGCATGGCATCGAGTTTGACGAGGCCGTGACCATCGTACGCTCCATGGTCGCCTACACTAACCACACGATTCTTGCCGAGGCGCTCGAGAAGTGGCCGCTCGCCAGCCTACAGAAGGTCTCCCCTGCCATCGCCGACATTATCGTCAAGCTCGATGAGATCGCGAAGGCCGAGCACGATGACCCGCGCGTCGCCATCATCGACAAACACGATACCGTCCACATGGCCCACATGGACATCCACTTTGGCTTCTCCATCAACGGCGTAGCCGCCCTCCACACCAAGATCCTGGAGGACACCGAGCTTCATCCGTTCTACGAAATCTATCCCGAGAAGTTCTCCAACAAGACCAACGGCATCACCTTCCGCCGCTGGATCCATGGGGCCAACCCCGCGCTCGCCAGCCTGCTCGACGATGTGATCGGCACCGACTGGCGCAGCACCGGCGATCTGAGCAAACTCGCCAAGTTCGCCGACGACAAGGACGTTCTTGAGCGCCTGGCCGCCACCAAGGTCGAGGCCAAGGCCATCATGCGCCAGTTCATGGCGCTCGAGCAGGGCGTGACCATTCCCTCCAACGCCATCATCGACGTCCAGGTCAAGCGCATCCACGAGTACAAGCGCCAGCAGATGCTCGCGCTCTACATCATCTGGAAGTACCTCGATATCAAGAACGGCAACAGACCTAAGCACCCCGTCACCATCATCTTTGGCGGCAAGGCGGCGCCTGCCTACACTATCGCGCAGGACATCATCCATCTGATCTTGACGCTGTCGCAGTGGATTGCAAACGACCCCGACGTGGCTCCCTACCTGCAGGTTGTCATGATCGAGAACTACAACGTCACCGCCGCCGAGCGCGTGATCCCCGCCGCTGACATCTCCGAGCAGATCAGCCTGGCCTCCAAGGAGGCGAGCGGCACCTCCAACATGAAGTTCATGCTCAACGGCGCCCTAACCCTGTGCACGCTCGACGGTGCCAACGTGGAGATTGCCGAGCTCGTGGGCGACGAGAACATCTATACCTTTGGCGCCTCTTCCAAACAGGTCGAGCAGCTCTATGCCAACGGCACCTATGACGCCGGTGTGCTCTACCGCAAGCCCGGCATTAAACTGCTGGTGGACTTCATCACCAACCCGGCCTTTATGGCGACCGGCAATGCCGAGCGCCTGCAGCGCCTGCACGACGACATTAAGGGCAAGGACTGGTTTATGGCCCTGCTCGACATTGAGGAGTACATCCAGACCAAGGAGCGCGTGCTGGCCGACTACGAGGACCAGGACGCCTGGATGCGCAAGGCGCTCATCAATATCGCCAACGCCGGCACCTTCTCGTCCGACCGCACCATCTCCCAGTACAACGACGAGATTTGGCACCTGAGCTAATTTCGTTTCCTTTACCCATCCTCTTGAAAGCGGAGTCGTGGCAACGCGGCTCCGCTTTTTGTGCCCGCACGCTACCCTGTGACCCGACTCGACCAAACAATCTCGATCTGTAACAGCTACTCGGTAAAAACGGCCCCAGCTGTTACAGATTGAGACATACCGGCCCCTCCCCTTGGGTTTATCTCAATCTGTAACATCTAGCAGCTGAAATTCACCTTTGGTGTTACAGATTTAGATGAAATGGTTAGCTCAGCGGAACCGTCTCGATCTGTAACATCTAACGTCCGAAATCAGCCTCACCCGTTACAGATCGAGACAAACGACCGGTCAGACAGCCCCAACACAAAGAAAGGCTCCCCTCTCGCCCAGTGGACGGGAGGGGAGCCTTATATGTGACCGCGGCAAAAGGATGGCAATACCGCAGTCGCCCAAAGGGAGGGCCCGGATGCACCGGGCCTAGATAAGGTTCTTGCCAGAGACCTTATCGAAGAGGTGGGTCGCGTTCTTCTCGAACTTGAACCAGATGGGGTCGCCCGCCTTGAGCGCACCCTTGGCCTCAAGGTCGACAACGGGAATGATCAGGACGAACTGGCCATCGGGAGCAGTCACGTGGACATGCTCGGTCGAACCCATGAGCTCGGTCACCTCGACGGTACCCTGGAGCGCGCCCTCCTCGTCCTTGTCGGCAAGCAGAATCTGCTCGGGGCGCACGCCAGCCGTGATCTCCTTCACGTCGCCGCCGTCCCAGTTGAGGGCAAGCTGAGCGCAGGTCTCGGGGGCGAGCGCCACGTTCATATCCTCGGTCTTGACGGTAAAGCCGTTGCCCGAGCGCACCAGCTGGGCATCGAAGAAGTTCATCTGCGGCACGCCGATGAAGCCGGCGACGAAGATGTTCGCGGGATGGTTGAAGACCTCCTGCGGGGTGGCGATCTGCTGGACGACGCCGTCCTTCATGACCACGATACGGTCACCGAGGGTCATAGCCTCGGTCTGGTCGTGAGTAACATAAATGAACGTGCCCTTGATCTCGTGGCGCAGCTTAATGAGCTCGGCACGCATCTGGTTACGAAGCTTGGCGTCCAGGTTGGACAGCGGCTCGTCCATCAGGAAGACCTTGGGGTCACGCACGATGGCGCGGCCGATAGCGACACGCTGGCGCTGGCCGCCGGAGAGCGCCTTGGGCTTACGGTCGAGGTACTCGGTAATGCCCAGAATCTCGGCAGCAGAACGAACCTTGCGGTCGATCTCGTCCTTGGGAACCTTCTTGAGCTCGAGCGTAAACGCCATGTTCTCGTACACCGTCATATTGGGGTACAGAGCATAGCTCTGGAACACCATGGCAATGTCGCGGTCCTTGGGCGCCACGTCGTTGACGCGCTTGCCGTCGATGAGCACGTCGCCCGAAGTGATGTCCTCCAGGCCAGCGACCATGCGCATCGTCGTGGACTTGCCGCAGCCAGACGGGCCAACGAGAACGACAAACTCCTGGTCATGCACGGTGAGATTAAAGTCCTCCACCGCGAGCACGCCGTCCTCGGTAACCTTGAGGTTGTGCTTCTTCTCCTCGGTCTTCTTCTTTTTGCCAAAGAAGCCCTTCTTTTTGGACTCGTTGTTGGGATACACCTTCTGAACATGTTTGAGAACGATCTCGGCCATGTCTTTACCTTTCGATATGCGGCGCCGCGCTGAGGGGCGCCGCAGAAACTTGCAAAACAGTTACGGCATCAGCCCTTGACGGCACCTGCCACCACGCCGTCGATGATGTACTTCTGACAGAGGATGTACATGATAACGATGGGGATAACGACCATCATGATGCAGGCCATCATGGGGCCGAGCTCGACGTGGCCGTAGCCGCCGCGGAAGTACTGGATCAAGATAGGAATGGTCTTGTACTTGGTGGAGTCGAGCGTAAGGTAGGGCAGCAGATAGTCGTTCCAGACCCACATGGTCTCGAGGATGCCGACCGAAAGATAGGTGGGCTTCATGATGGGAAGGACGATCTTAAAGAACACCTGGACCGGGTTGCAGCCATCAATCATGGCCGCCTCCTCGATCTCGAGCGGGATGTTCTTTACAAAACCGGCGAACATAAAGACCGCCAGGCCCGCGCCAAAGCCGAGGTAGATAAAGCAGATGTTGAACGGCGTGTTGAAGCCGATGCGGTCCGCCAAATTGGACAGCGTGAACATGAGCATCTGGAAGGGCACGACCATCGAGAACACGAACAGGTAATAGAAGAAGTTCGAGATCTTGTTGTTGACACGAACCACGTACCAAGCGCACATGGAGCAGCACACCAAGATCAGCACGACCGACGTGACCGTGATGATGAGCGAGTACATAAATGCCGAGGCAAAGCCCTGCTCGTTAAGGGCGTGCATGTAGTTTGCGAGGCCGTTGAACGTCTCGGGCGTGAGCAGATCGAATGCCGTGGTGGTGCTGATTGCAGTCGCTTTCTTAAAAGAATTAAGCGCAATCATGAACACGGGGTAGATCCACGCGAGCGACAGGATCGTAAAGAAAATCGAGAGCGCGCGGTTGATAACCTTATCGCGTTTCATTACTGCTGCACCTCCTTGGACCTCGTGGCCTTAAGCTGGATCATGGAGATGGCCACGACCAGGATGCAGAAGATAACCGCCTTGGCCTGACCAATGCCCTGCCATGCGATACCGGCACGCGAATAGAACGTGTTGTAGATGTTCAGGGCGAGCATCTCGGTGGAGTGCGCGGGGGCGCCGCCGGTAAGGGCGAGGTTCTGGTCGAACAGCTTAAAGCCGTTGGTGATGGACAGGAACAGGCAGATGGTGATGGTCGGCATCAGGTTAGGGATCTTAACCTTCCAAAACGTCTGCCATGCCGTAGCGCCGTCGACCTTGGCGGCCTCGATGTAGTCGGACGGAATGGACTGCAGACCAGCGATGTAGATGATCATCATGTAGCCGACCTGCTGCCACAGGGTCAGGATGATAAGGCCCCAGAAGCCAGCAGCAGAGTTAAGGGCAATGAGCTGGGCGCCCACGTTGGAGAGTAGGCAGTTGATCAGAATCTGCCAGATGTAGCCCAGCACGATGCCGCCGATCAGATTAGGCATAAAGAAGATCGTACGGAAGATATTGGTGCCCTTGAGCGCTTTGCGGGTGAGCGCCTGCGCAATGGCGAGGGCGATCACGTTGATGAGCACCGTCGACAGGAAGGCAAACGCCACGGTAAAGAAGAACGACGTGGCAAACTGCGGATCGGACAGTGCGCGCACGTAGTTCTCGATACCGACAAAGTGCGTATTGTTGATGGTAATAAACTGGCAGAACGAGAGATAGAAGCCCTGGATAAAGGGGATCACGAACCCGATCATAAACGCCAGGCACGTGGGCAGCATAAAGAGCGGCCACCAGCGCTTGAGTGCTTTGCCCATAGAAGGGTCCTTTCAATATGCAGGGGGCGGGCAAACCAACGTCTGCCCGCCCCCTGTCGCTAATCAGATAGCTTGGGCAGCAACTACTTACTCGGAAGCAGCCTTCTCGGTCTTCCAGCCATCGACGAAGGCGTTCTTGACGCCGTCCCACTTGCTGTTGTCGGCAGCATAGGCGATCAGAGCCTGCTTGAGGTTCTTCTTCCACTCCTCAGAGGGGATGTAGACGAAGTCCCAAGCGACGGTCTTCTTGCCGTCCTTGGCCATGGCGACGGCCTGCTGCGAGAAGACATTGGTGGTTTCCTTGGCGCTCTTGAACGGGGCAGTCAGACCCATCTTGTCAGCGATGATGCTGGTGGCGGTGTCAGAAGTGACGCACCAATACATGAAGTCCTCGGTGGCCTTCTGGGCATCCTCGGAAGCCTGGGAGCTGACGCACCAGTAGTTCTCGCCGCCGGAGCACAGGCCCTGGTTCTCCTCGCCGTCGACACCGATGTAGATGGGCATCATGCCAATCTGATCGTCGGTCATGCCGGCCTTGACGAGGTCAGAGTAGGCCCAGGAGCCGTTCTGATAGAAGACGGCCTTGCCGGTTGCGAACTCGTTGGTGGCGTCGTCGCCGGTCTTGGAGGCAAGCTGCGAAGGATCGCAGGTGGAGTCGGTGATGTACAGGTCGAAAATCTGCTTGAAGTTGTCGAGATACTCGCCCTTGATCTCGTCGTCCTCCTGGTTGTGCTCCTTCTCGAACTCGTAGTAGAGCGGGAGGTTGGCGAGGTGGGTGGTGTAGCGCCAGCTGGAGGAGTCATCCATGCCAGCAGAAGTGAAGGCACCCTCAATGCCAAGCTCGTCCTTGCGGGCCTGGATGTCGTCGGCACAAGCCTTCAGCTTGTCGAAGGAGTTGATGTCCTCGGCCTTGTAGCCAGCCTTCTCGAGCAGCTGCTTGTTGTAGATGATGCCGTAGCTCTCCTGGACCCAGTCGATACCCAGATCCTTGCCATCGGACTGCAGAGCCAGGGAGTCGTCAATGAGCTCACCGCGGAGCTTGGTATCGGACAGGTCGGCGCAGTAATCCTTCCAGTTCTTAAGGCCGGTGGGGCCGTTGACCTGGAACAGAGTCGGAGCGGAGCTCTTGGACATCTCGGACTTGAGCTTCTCCTCGTAGGTGTTGGAGGCGGCGGTCACGATCTTGACCTCGACGCCCTTCTCCTTCTTATAGGCCTTGGCGATCTCCTTCCACTCCTTATCGACCTCGGGCTTGAATTGGAGGAAGTAGACCTCGGCAGCGTCACCAGAAGCAGAGGAGCCGGAGCCGGCAGAACCACCGCAGCCCACGAGACCCAGACCAAGAACCGCAGCCGCGGAACCAGCAAAGCCCAGGAACTGCCTTCTGCTCATTTCGTTCTTCATTACAATCCACCCTTTCACACCGTGGCGGCACCCTTTGCCGCCGCCTTCGGAGATTGGCTCGGGGACTTTGCCCCTTTTGCTGATTTGTACGATACGCTATTTGGCTAGTTGTTTGAACAAGTATTACTAGAGCGGTAGAAAAACTTCGGTGAACGGTAATTTCAACTTGATACTTGACAAGTTTTGTATAAACAATTATTTGTTATCGAATGCAGAGAAAACGCCCGGTCAAGCCGATACATCGTCGGTTTGACCGGGCGTTTTCGCTTTGAGGGCATGAGTCTCGTCAGGCTGCGAGCTAGCCGACTATCGCTTGGAGTTGACGCGGTAGTGGAAGATCTCGGGATGCGTGCGGGCATGCGTGACCTCGAACAAGATGCCATCCGAGGTGTACGATTGGCTCTCCATGACGGCGACGCAGTTGTACTTACCAAGGTCCAAGTAGCTGCAGTCCTCATCGTTGGCGAGCTCGACACTCACCGTACGACGGCTCGCCATCACTTTGACGCCGCGCTTGTGCTCCAGATAGTCGTAAATTGACCTTGCGGCGATCTCGGGCGTCAGGCCTTTGGCGATCGACTCCAGAAAATAGCCGTGGTCCACCTGGCGAGCGTTACCGTTAAGGCTACGGACGCGCACCACGCGAATCAACTTCTCGCCCACCTTAAAGCCCAGGCGACGAGAGAGTTGCTCGGTGCAGACCAGATGTTCAAAAGACTTAACGTCCGTCGATGCAACGGCATTGTTGCGCTTTGCAAACTCGCCAAACGACTCGACTTCCTCGAGCGCGCCCAGCATATCGGTTTCGCCTTTAAGCCAAATGACGCGCACGCCCTTGCCGTGTATGGGCTGCACAAACATCCCGTCGGCCAGCATACCCAAGGCGCGACGGACGGTATTGCGAGTGCATCCGAACTCCGCAGTCAGCTCGGCCTCGGTCGGCAGCATCTCCTGGAACGCATAGGTTCCGTTGATAATGCGCGAACGAATCTCGCGGTAGATTCCTTCATAAATCGCTTTTGGCATTGTTTCACCTCTAATGAATATGTATGGCTAGGCACGATAGCATTTCTTTGGGTTGTTTAAACCGATTATCGGTAAAGCACGGATTATTTACCGTCGACGGTTCCCCCGAAACCCAAATCGGACCGAATCAAAACCGTCAATGCGGCAAGCAGCCAGTCCTCTACAATGAGTTCATTGTTTAAACGTTCTTGCTCGCACAGCATGTTGCATCCGAAAGGCATATTATGCTGCAAAAAATCCAACGCTTTGGCGGGGCAATGTTCGCGCCCGCCATGCTGTTTTCTATATCAGGCCTCATGGTCGGCGTCTCCGCTCTCGCAACGACTGCGGACATCGTCGGCGATCTCGCCGTATACGGAACCCCTTGGTACGTTTTTTGGACCATCATCCAGCGCGGCTCGTGGACGGTCTTTAAACGCCTCCCGCTCCTTTTTGCCGTAGCGCTGCCCATCGGTCTTGCCCAAAAACAACCGGCTCGTTGCTGCCTCGAGGCTCTCGTCGCCTATTTTGCCTACTGCTTCTTTTTGAGCGAGATCATTAAGCTGAGCGGAGACAACCTTGGACTTGAGTACCCGTCATCTTTGACCACCGCCAGCGGTATCACCGTCATCGACGGCATCAAGACGCTCGACACCGGCATTATCGGCCCGCTGGCGGTATCGGCAAC
Source organism: Collinsella sp. (assembly GCA_036298225.1). Lineage (GTDB taxonomy): Bacteria > Actinomycetota > Coriobacteriia > Coriobacteriales > Coriobacteriaceae > Collinsella. Next base: position 16,904 of record JAXJJM010000017.1, on the reverse strand, counting down.
CGTCGTCACCATCCATGACCGCTTCTACGATGCCAAGATTCCCGATTGGCTCGGCACCTTCTCGGGCTCCTCGCTGGTCTACCTCATCAGCTTTTTTGCCGTGTTTGCCCTTGCCGCTATCTCGGCCGCCATCGTGCCCTACGTATACGATGTAACCGATACGCTGCGTCACGCGCTTGCAGGCGTCGGTCCCTTTGGCGTGGGCATCTTTGTCTTTTTAGAACGAGCACTCGAGCCCTTTGGCCTGCACCACCTGCTCTACATGCCGATCTACTACGACAACCTGGTCATTAACGACGGCATCTACGCCACGTGGAGCAGTTTGCTCCCCATCCTCTCCCATAGCACGCGCCCCCTTAATGAGCTTGCGCCGTGGGCCGGTTTTACCGCCACCGGCTGGGTCAAAGTCTTTGGCCTTCCTGCCGTCGCAGCTGCGTTCTACTCCACCGCAAAACCCGAGCGCCGCGCCGGCCTCAGGGTCATCCTTGCTCCCGCCATCATCGCCTCGGTGGTTTGCGGCGTTACCGAGCCACTCGAGTTTCTCTTTATGTTCACCCACCCCGGGCTCTTTTTGCTCTACGCCGTCTTATCGTCTTGCCTTGCCACAGCCATGAATCTCTTTGGCATCGTCGGCATCTTCTCGGGCGGCCTCATGGAGATGGCAGCCTTCAACTTTATTCCGCTCATGCGCACGCATGCCGGTGCCTATCTTTTGGCGCTCGGTATCGGCCTTGCCTTTAGCCTCATCTTTTTTGTTAGTTTTCGAGCACTCATCTTGGTCTATGACCTTAAGACACCGGGCCGCGAGAATCATGTCGCCAATCGCGCGGCAATCGATTGTTTAACGGGAAGCGACTTTGCCAAAGAGCAATCCCCCAATGACGAGGTCGATAGTCGATCCGATCAAGATCACCTCCTCGCTGAGCGGGTAACTCAGCTTTTAGGTGGCGTTGGCAATATCGTGGGCGCAACCAACTGCGCCACGCGCCTGCGCGTCGAGGTCGCAGACCCTTCCATCGTTGCAGATAACGCGTCGTTTGTCGCGGCGGGCGCCAAGGGCCTCATCATTACGGGCAAGACCGCCCAGGTGATCATCGGCATCTCCGTTCCCCGCGTTAAAGAGCATTTTGACCAGATCATGGGCCTCGAGCCGGGATTTGTGCCCACCACCTCGGCCTCCCCTGCCGCCAGCGCAACCCACAAGCGCGTCGATATCTGCTTCTTCGATATCGACGGAACGCTCGCCTGGCAAGACCCCAGGCTCGCCCAAGACCTTCCTGAAGACGAGCGGGACCTCTCCCCCTATCCCAACGAGGCGGTTTCGCAGGCAATCCGCGAGTTTGTCGCCAACGGCAACATGGCCTTTATCTGCACGGGACGCACCCTGAGCTGCATCCACCCCAAACTTCTTGAGCTGCCCTGGACCGGCATCGTCTGTCTTGCGGGCGGTTACGCCGAGATCAACGGACACGCAGTTCGCGATCTGTCGATGACGCCCAGTATGCTGCAGCGTCTTGCCCCCTACCTTGAGCAATCGGGCGAGGTCATCCGCTTTGAGGGTCTCAACGGCGTCGTGCGCATGAGTGCCGATGCCCCCGATGCTCCCGGATACGCGCGCACCCTGGGCGACGCAGTCACGCAGCTGCAACATTACAGTGCCTACAAGATCTTGATGTCTACATCGCTCGCCAACCACATCGCTCAAGATAAGGCACTTGAGCCGTTGTTGTGCTTTAACGAGCTCGAACTCGAGGTAACCGAAATCTCGCCCCGCGAATGCACGAAGCGCGGGGGCATCCAGTCTGTACTCGACGCCCTCGATCCCCACCACGGAACCGTATACGGCATCGGCGACGCCAGCAATGACGTCTCGCTGATGAACGCCGTCGATGTCGGTATCGCCATGGGCAACGCACCAGACTATCTCAAGGATAAGGCCGATTACGTGACCGACACCGTCGATCACGACGGTGTCGTTGCGGCGCTCGAGCATTTTAGGCTGATTTAGGCACACTCCATCAAACGCACGCCCGTTGTCCTAAATCGCCAAAACTGCCGCGCCAAACGCCCTGATGTGGCAATATGTTGTCTGCATATTGCATCAATGCAACCTCAGAAAGAATGCGAGAACCCGTGTCCAGTCCGTTTACCAGCTTTTTAGCCCAACACTTTGACCAGATTAACGACTATCTGGCCACGTTCTTTGACGGACAGGCGACCTCTGCCGATATCGAGCGCTACCTGTACGCGCCGCTCTCGGCTTTTACGGCCAACGCCGGCAAGCGCCACCGCCCGCTTATCTGCATGCTCGCCGCAACCGCAGTGGGCGGCAGCTTTGAGAGCGCCCGCAGCGCCGCGGCAGCTATCGAGCATTTCCAGTCGGGCGCGCTGATCCACGACGACATCGCCGACAACGGACAGCTTCGTCGAGGCAAGCCCTGTATGCACCTTACCGAGGGCACGGGCCTTGCCATCAATTGTGGCGACCTGGCGCTCACCATGGTCACCAAGACGGTTCTCGACGACCCTACGCTGGAGTCCGACGTGAAGCTGCGCGTGCTCCACGAGCTTACCGAGATGATCGTCCGCACCATTGAGGGTCAAGCACTCGACCTGGGTTGGGTCCGTGACGGGCGCTTTGATATCTCGGTTGATGACTACCTGGACATGGCGACGCACAAGACCGCGTTTTACAGCGGAGCCACGCCGCTTGCCGCCGGAGCCATTATCGGCGGCGGCAGCGATGAGCAAATCGGAGCGCTGCGCGCCTTTGGCCTACACACAGGCCTTGCCTTTCAGATTCAGGACGACCTGCTCAACCTTGTCGGCACTAAGGAAGCCGCCAACAAGGACTTCCGCACCGACATCACCGAGGGCAAGCGCACGCTTGTCGCCGTACACGCCCTCTCTGATGAGCGCCACCACGACGAGGTCGAGGCGATTCTTTCCTCGGGCACCGATGATCCCGCGCAGCTCGCACGCGCCGTGGAGATCTTCCAGGAGACCGGCTCTATCGATTACGCCCACACTTACGCGCTCGACCTGACCGCTAAGGCCAAAGCGGCCATCGAGAACGTTGAGCTTGATCCGCACGCACGCGAGCTGTTCCTCTCCATGGCAGATTTCTTTGTGGAGCGCCTTAACTAACGGGGGTTATAAAACCTGTCAGCAGCGTATTTAGGCACAACTTGCTACACTGTTGAGTGCATGTTTATGCATCCCTTTGCGTTGTCTATCCGACAGACGCTCAAATAGTACGAATGGTACGCCGAAAGGGGTTCGTTCATGGAACCTATTACAACGGGCATGCAAGGAGCAGCCGTCGAGGACGTGCAGTCTCGTCTCCTGCAGCTCGGCTACACGATTGATGCCGCCGAAGTCACCGACAAGTACTTTGGAGCCACCACTGAGCAGGCCGTCAGCACCTTCAGGCTCGACAGCGGCCTTGCTGCCGGTCATGCCGTCGATATCCCCTGTTGGAGCGCCCTTGTAGACGCTTCGTATAAGCTGGGCGACCGCACCCTCTATCTGCGCATGCCCAATTTCCATGGCGCCGATGTGCAGGCCCTGCAGCGCGCTCTCAACGTTTTGGGCTTTGCCTGTGGCGAAGACGACGGCTACTTTGGTCCGCATACCGAGGCCGCCCTGCAGCAGTTCCAGGAAAATGTCGGCCTGTTTGCCGACGGCATGGCCTTCCAGGACACCTACGCCTACATCAACCGCCTGCACCATGTGTGGGAGGGCAAGCCCTCGGTCACCGAAGCCGAGTCCCGCATCGGTTTTGCTCGCGCCGCCAACGTGCTCGAGCGCTTCCAGATTGCCGTTATCGGCGAGGACCCCATCGCGCGCAGTGTTGCGTCGCGCATGTGGAATATCGCCACGGCAACGACCGACAACAGCGGCATGATGCTCTGCGACTCCGAGGTCCCAACCGACGTTGACCTGGTGCTCGAAATCGCAAGCGACGAGCTGCCCGCCGACGCCGCACCGCGCGCCACGATTGCCCTCGCCGAGTGTCACAACCTGGCCCAGCGCATCCGCACTGCCAATGTCGCCGCGCAGCAGAAGTCGGCTCGCATTCGCATTGAGCTCACGGGCATGACGCGCTACAACGGCACTTTCACGGCCAGCGACGCGCAGACACTCGCCGTACGCCTGCTCGACGGCGTTTGCGATGCCCTCGCAGATTAGGTAAACTAAACGAGTTGCTTTTGGGCAACGCCACACATTGGGACGTAGTTCAACGGTAGAACTCCGGTTTTTGGTGCCGGCTGTTGGGGGTTCGAATCCCTCCGTCCCAGCCATTAAAACTGAGCGCCCTGAGCCCATAACGGCCCAGGGCGCTTTTATGTGGGCAAGCGGAGGGATTCGAACCCGCAAGGGTGCGAAGCCGAGGAAACGCGAAGGCGCCCCAAGCCCATTAGGACCAAGAGCGCCTAACATCAAGAAAATATCAGCCCAGTTCCGAAAAGCGAGCCGCATGCAACAACCAGGTAACCACAGGCCCCGGGAGAGCGGGGACACCGGCTTAGGTTTATCGCGAGTTCCGCACGAACAGGAGGCCACTTAATGTGGCCTCCGTCGTGAGCAGGACTGTAGAGCAGGAAACCTAAGCCGGTGTCCCCGCTCTCCCGGGGCCGAACGCCCTAGTTGTTGAGCATGCGGTCGAAGCTTCCCGAGTCGCCATCCCGATAGTCTGCGGTCATCAGAATCTCCTGCGGAATGCGCCCGCCCTCGCGCAGCACGTTGCGGAACTGCACGCGCGTAACCATGGGCAGATCCTTGATCGTCGCCGCCAGGTTCTGCGGCACGCCCTGGTTGGCAGCCGCGGGCTCGCACTCGCCGCCGGCCTTCACGCGACGCTTATGCTCGGCGAGCATGGCACGGTACATGCCGGCATGCAGGCGAATCTCAACCACATTGGCATTGCGAGCCTGCTCGACAATGCGCGCGCCCTCGCGATCGATATCGCCTACGTAGTAGACGTAGTTAAAGCGATAGCCAATCTCAGCCAGATAATCGTCCAGGGCATGCGAGACGCTCGCCTTGCATCCGCCGCCAAAAATCACGCCGCCCACCTTGATGCCAAAGAGCTTGGCGTGCTTGCGGCCACGCAGCAGCTTGACGATCTCGTCGTAGGTGTCCAGGTTCTCGACCATAATGAACGGCTTGTCGGCGCCCAGCGTAAAGAAGCCCGTAAAGTGCACGGGGCGATTGGGGGCGACCTTGATCGCCTGCATGCTGATGCCCTTTTCGGTCATACGCCTGATCAAGCGCTCACCGTGCTTGCCGTCAAAAGCCTTCTCGTCGTTAAAGATCTGGTAGGCACGCTGGCGGCGCGAGGCAACCGGCGTATCGGCACCTCGGTTCTGCTCGATCCAAGCCTGGATGATTGCGATTTCCTCGGCAATCTTGCGATTGGACATCTCGTTGTGCTGGGCGCGCTGTGGAGCTTTCTTGCCGTCCTTGCCCTCGACCTTAACGATCTGGGTCTGCTGATCCTTAATTTTGGAGAGCGCCGTGGGCGTGGGGACGACCTTGAGCAGCTGCCTGCCCAGAACGCGGGCCAGGGCAAACGCCGAAACCTCGCCATGGGTAGTCGACTCAGTCTGCTGGGCAGCCGTATCTGCTGCGGCAGACTCGGGCTTCTTCTGAGACTTGCGCTTAGAATCGCCTTGGGCATTGCGCTCACGTTTCGAAGATGACGTCTGCTTCTGCGAACACTCGGGCTTGCTCTCCTTCGCCGGCTGACGCTTGGGCTGCTCCATCGGAGCATCCACCTTCGCATCTTCGTCGCGCGGCGCCACATTCTCGGCGGCATCCTGAGCGTTAGAGCCGCGACCGCCACGATGACGACGGCGGCGAGGCTTGCTCGAAGTACCCTCCCCCGTCTGTTCAACCGCAGGTTGCTGGCCCTGAGCCTCCGTATCGGAAGCAGCCTGCTCATCAACAGGCTTCTGTTCACGGACTTCCGGCTCGGCAGGCTTCACGGCCTTCTCGGCCCGCACCTCCGGAACCTGACTAACCTTCTCCTGACGCTTTACGGGATACGCGCGACCTGCAAAGCCGCGACCGGGACGACACGAGTCTGAGGCCTTCTTGGCCGTTTTCTCAGAATCGTCTACAACCTCAGCAGCCTCTTCGGCCTCGCGCGCAGCATCCTGCTGCTCGGCCTTAAAATGCGCACCGCGACGACGCTTGGGTTCCTGAGGCTCAGCGGACTTTTGCTCTTTCACAGGCTCCTGCGGCTCGGCGACAGGCTCGTTCTCGACAACCTCGGTAACGGCCCCATCCTTTTGAGCCACAGCACGACGGAAGCGTTCCTGTTGGGCGCGGCGCTGAGCATCACGCTTTCCGCCTCCGCCAAAGCCGCCTCGACCCGCCTTGGCGGTAAAGGCACGCACGACATGCTCATCGAGCAGCTCGTCAGTATCGATATGCTCACGCGGGGCAACTTCTTCCGCAGCAGGAACCTCAACGGAATCCTCGACAGGCTGCTCCTGGGCATCATGAATCTCGGCATTGATGGTATAGAACGCCGGGCGGCCGTTAATGCCGCTGCCCTCGATCTTGGTCACGATCTTTGCCGCGATAAGCTCATCGCGCATCGCCTTGGTATCGCACTCCTTATCCACGGAGCGAAAAATCTGTGCCAGCGCGCTCGACTTGATCTTGAGTGCCTTGCGGCAGAGCAGGTCGTAGGCAACCAGCTTGGCCCGCTCGGCAGAAAGCGACGTTTGTCCGCTCAGACGCTCAGCCAGAGCATCGACATTTTGTTGGTTATCGGAATATACCGTCTTGGCCACGGGGCCCCTTTCATATGCACACATATACGTCCATATGGTACAACGCGCGCCGCCATCCACGCAAAACATCTGCGAGAACACCCCGACATCACCCGTCTTTACAAAAAAGGCCGGGCCCGCGTTCTGCGGACCCGGTCTTTCCGAGTCAAATAGATGGGAGATTCAACCCGTCCGACCGACTAGGCCTTGGCGGCCTCGGCGTCGGCAGGAGCTTCAGCGGCAGCGGCGCGACCGTACTCGGCCTTGCCCATCTCGGACCACTCGGGCTCCTCGTCAGGCATGGAGCCGGCCTCCTTGCCGAAGAACTCCTTGAGGCAGTTGACGGCGACGATGAGGCCCAGGACCATCAGCAGGACGGCGAAAACGAGCTGCAGGCCCTTGGTGGCGGCGACGGAGACGGCGGCCGTGGTGGCGGTAGCCGGGATGGTGCCGAAGAAGCCGTAAGCCTGGACAGCGGTCATGCAGCCCATGGCGCTCTGGACCAGCGAGGTGAAAGTGCAGCAGAGCAGGAAGGCGACGGGCACGTAGAGCATCCAGCCCTTGCGGCCGGTGCACTTGCAGAACACGGCGAGGGTGATCATGGTCATACCGCCGAGCAGCTGGTTGGAAGCACCAAAGAGCGGCCAGATGTTGGCATAGCCACCAAAGGCAAGGGCGAGACCGGGAAGCAGGGTGACGACCGTGGCGAACCAGGGGTTGCCGAGAACCTTCATGTAGCCGGCCTTGGACTCGATGGCCAGGGCGTCGTTGGTCTGGGCAAAGAACTCGGAGAACGAGGTGCGGGCGATGCGGGCGACGGCATCGAGCGAGGTCAGGGCCAGAGCGGAGACGTTCATGGTCATAAAGACGGTAGCGAGCATGCCGTCAACACCGAAGGCCTGCATACCGCGGGAGATGCCAGCGGCGAAGATCTGGAACGGGGTGGAAGCGACGCCGGCGTTGAGGGCGCCGGTACCGGCGGTGTTCATGTCGGAGAACATGATACCGGCGACGATGATGGCAAGGATGCCGACGAAGGACTCGACGATCATGGCGCCATAACCGACCTTGACGGCGTCCTGCTCCTTCTCGACCTGCTTGGAAGAGGTGCCGGAAGAAACGAGGCTGTGGAAACCGGAGAGAGCACCGCAAGCGACGGAAACGAACAGGACCGGGAACATCATGCCGGAGGCAGTGGAGAAGCCGGTGAAGACCGGAGCGGTGATGGTGGCCTGACCGTTGACGCCCAGGACGACGATGCCGAGGACAGCGCAAACGATCATGACGATCATCATGATGGAAGTGAGGTAGTCACGCGGGGTCTTGAGCATCTGGATGGGCATAGCGCCAGCGAAGACCAGGTAGACCATGACGACGGCGAACCACTGGAACTTATCCAGGTAGACCGGGAACTGCATACCGACGGCGAACATGAGAACCATGAGGACCACGCCGGTGACGAACTCGGCGGCACCGGTGAGGTTGAACTTCTTCTGGGCCCAACCAAAGGCGATAGCGACGAAGGTGAACAGGATGGAGATGGTGCCAGCGCAGCCAGCGGCATAGGACTTGGTGAAGTCGATGGCACCGGTAGCGGCGCCAGAAGCGTCAACGGCCGGGGTGAACATGAACGTCTTGCAGACCATGTCAGTGAAGGCGGCGATGACGATGATGCAGAACAGCCAGCAGAACAGCAGGAACAGGCGACGGCCGGTCTTGCCGATGTACTTCTCGATGAGCTGAGCGAGCGACTTCCCGTTGTTCTTCATCGAAGCGTACAGAGCACCAAAGTCGTGGACGGCGCCAAAGAAGATGCCGCCGACGAGGACCCAGAGCACGACGGGCAGCCAGCCAAAGGCCATGGCGACGATCGTACCCGTGACAGGGCCAGCACCGCAGATCGAGCTGAACTGGTGCGAGAACGCGGTAAAGGCGGAGACGGGCGAGAAGCTCTTGCCGTCCTTCATGCGCTTGGCCGGCGTGAGGGCCTCTTTGTCAACGCCCCACTTGTTGGCCAGCCAGCGGCCATAGCCCAGATAGCCGCAGGCGAGCACCGCCGCGGCCACAACCATGAGCAAAACTCCGTTCATTACATTTCCTCCTCTAAAAAGAACTTCCTAGACATAAAAAATGAGGGCCGTCGGTTGCGCTCGACGGCCCTCATCTTCATCAGCCGCCCGTTATCGTACGGGCTAGCTGTATGTGCTAACCCGCATCAGATAATTACTACGCTGATAATGTTTAGCTGATGCGTGAACATGTCTAAGAAATCCTCTTCAATCATGATGCGAACGATCCGTGCGTGTTCACATCCCCCAGTGGTTGAAAAGGAGTATGAAACTTTAGTTACCTAAAGTCAACGCAAATTTGTAATGAATTTTCAACTTTTTTGGATTTCTCGGTATAAAACGCCACTGACCTCGGACTTTACCCCACGACAGTTTTTGCATGAGAGATGCCCCTGAGAGCCGCGGGAGCCGGGCGGCGCACATGAACTTTCCTGCTCTACAGTCCTGCGCAAGACGGAAAGCACATTAAGTGCTTTCCTTTGCGTGCGGAACTCGCGATAAAGTTCATATGCGCCGCCCGGCTCCCGCGGCCCTCAGGGGCTCCCATCCCAAATGTGCGGAGCAAAGCTCCGCATGCCAACTTTTTCTTTCAGCTAAAGAACGCCGGAAATTCGACGCTGGCTTGTTAACCTTGCTGGACGTTGTCGACGCCAAACCAGCCCAAAAGCTATATCGATACAGAAAGGTCCCCGGACGGAGGGGCCGGATATAAGGTTTATCGCGAGTTCCGCACGCAAAGAAGGCCACTTAATGTGGCCTTCGTCTTGCGCAGGACTGTAGAGCAGGAAACCTTATATCCGGCCCCTCCGTCCGGGGACCGCGCCGTACCAGCTACAGCGTCATGTTCGGATCGGCGTCGACATCGAACGGCGAGATTTCACCTCGGTCAAATTTACGACGGGCGACCTCCGCGATCATGGCTGCGTTATCGGTACAGGCAGACAAGGGCGGCACCGTTACGCGGATCCCCTGACGCCCAAGCTTCTTGATCATCATCTCGCGCAGATGCGGATTAGCCGAGACGCCGCCGCCGATGCAGTATTCCTTGCATCCGGTGGCATGCAGGGCGTTTTTGGCCTTCTTGTACTGAACGTCAAAGACGGCTGCCTCAAACGAAGCCGCCAGATCGGGCAGGTGAATCGTGCGCCCGGCCTTGGTCTCCTGCTCGATGTAGAGCGTCACGGCCGTTTTAAGACCCGAAAGCGAGAAACGATAGTCTCCCCTGCTGTTAAGCGCGCGAGGAAAATCGATCGCGCGGGGGTTGCCCGTCTCGGCCAGCTTGGAGATGATGGGGCCACCGGGATAGCCCAGACCCAACGCCTTGGCTACCTTGTCGAAGGCCTCGCCCACAGCATCGTCGAGTGTCTCACCAAGTACCTCGTAGTCGCCCCATGCCTTCACGTGCACGAGCATGGTATGACCGCCCGAGACGAGCGTGAAGATAAACGGCGGCCTGAGATCGGGCTGCGCCAGCAGGTTGGCGAACAGATGGCCCTCCAGATGGTTGACGCACACGAGCGGCTTGCCGGCGGCATAGGCAAAGCCCTTGGCGAAGGCGACGCCCACTACCAGAGCACCCACCAGGCCCGGACCCTGCGTCACGCCAACAGCGGCGAGTTCGCTCGGCGCGATGGCTCCACCCTCAAGACCAAGCGATGCTGCGGCATCCTCGAGCGCCGCATCCACGACACTCACAATCACCTCAACGTGTTTGCGCGAGGCGATCTCGGGCACCACGCCGCCAAAGCGGGCGTGAAAATCAATCTGTGTCGACACCTGGTTGGCCAGCATATTGCCATCCGCATCGATAATCGCCACGGCCGTCTCGTCGCAGGAGCTCTCGATAGCGAGCACTAGGCGGCGGCGCTCAATTTCGGCACGCTCCCCCTCGGAGCGCCCAGGCGCAGGCAGCGGCCATACGCGCTGCTCTGCCGCCGTCGGCTCGGGCGAGGCGTTATCGACCGGAAGTACGAGGGGAAGTGGGGCCGTCATGACGATGGCGTCTTTGCCGACACCGTAGTAGCCACGACGACGACCCACCTCGGTAAAGCCCAGAGCGGCATAGAGCGCAATCGCGCCCTCGTTGCCGTCCTCGACCTCGAGCGAAGCCGTGGTGCAGCCGAGCATCTGGGCATCATAGCTCACATGCGACAGCAGCTTGCGGGCAATGCCCTCACGGCGATGTGCCGAGTCGACGGCGACATCCAGAATCTGCACATCACCGTCCACGACCATACCGCCGGCAAGACCCAGCAACTGACCGTCGTCGTGCGCCACCCACCAGCTACGCGGAGCGGCAACGTCCTCGCCCAGCTCGGACAAGAACATGCCCGGCGTCCACGCCTCGTGTCCGGCGCCTTCAAAGCAGGCGGTCTCCAGTGCGCTCGCGCCCTCGGCATCCGCCGCGCCCATGGGGCGGAATTGCAGATGACGCCCAGCGAGCTCGTCGGCAACACCTGTCACCTCACTCTGCGCGCTCTCGGCAAGGCCCAGGCGCTTGCGCTCGTTTTCCTCGGCGTCCGAAAGGCGCGTGTAGATCGGCAAGACGCGAGCGGGATCGCCATCGCCTGCGGCGTGCGCCATCAGCAGGCCCTCGCCCGAGGGCCACCACAGGCCTCGCTCCACGCAGCGTGCCGTCTCGTCCTCACCCAGCAGCTTGCCATAACGCACGAGACCGTCACCAGTTAGCTGAACCTGATCCCAGCCCGCGGTCTGACGCCACTCATCAAGCGCCACGGCGGCCTTGACCACGCGCTCGCGCTGAAACAGACGCTCGGGACCCTCATCGACCAGCATATACAGCGCCGGATATACCTCACCGCGCATAGCATCGGCCAAGATACCAAGCTTGCCGCGCACGCCAGCCTTCCACGCCGTCCAAGCGCAAGCGTCGAGCGTCGACACGCCCAGCAGCGGAACATTGGCACCACGTGCGAGGCCCTTGGCAGTGGAGATGCCGATGCGCACACCCGTAAACGACCCCGGACCGCGGCCGACCACGTAGCAACCAACATCGCTGCGATCCAGACCGGTTTGAGCCAGCACGCCATCAACGGTATTCACGAGCTCAACGTTGGCGTGACGGCGACACATGTGGTCGCCGCTCACGAGCTTCGTCTCGCCCGTCTGCCCATCAATCCAGCTTGCCGCGCAGGCAAGCATGTCGGTCGAGGTATCGAGCGCCACCACCAGCGCGTTGTCGTTATGCAAGCTCATCTTGTACAGCCTTATCAATCAAATGGGAAAGCTCCATTGCGCGGTCACCGTGCGCCTCAAGTGTTATCGTTCGCACATCGCTGTCGCCCTCATCACGCTTGAGCGTCACCGAAAGATACTCATCCGTCAGCTCGTCCTGGAATTGTTCGCCCCATTCCAGCAGGCAAGCACCCTCATAGCCCAGCACATCGAAAATGCCCGTATCCTCGAGCTCGTAGGCATGCTCCAGGCGGTATAGATCAAAGTGAAACAGCGGAATACGACCTTGATCGTGAACGGCCATGAGCGCAAACGTAGGACTCGTAACCATATGCTCATCGCCCAGCCCGCGCGAGACGCCCTTGGTAAAATGAGTTTTGCCCACTCCCAGGCCACCGGTCAGGATGAGCACATCGCCGTCCTCAAGGCACGGTGCAATTAGCTCGCCAAAGTACTCCGTATCGGCAGCGCAAGTCGTTTTGTAAGTACCTACCCCCAGGCGCTCCAGGGACATATATGCTCCTTATTATTCCGAGGCGTCCTCTGGTGCGGGATGTCGCTCCAGATAGTCGCCCAGCATCTTAAAGTCTTCCTCCAGCAGCTCCTGCCACGCCGGATTGCGCAGCGCTGCTGCCGGATGGAACGTGGGCATTACTACAAAATGCCCCATCTGGTGGAACCTGCCGCGCAGCTTAGTAATGCCAATCTCGGTCTTAAGCACAAAGTGCGTCGCGGGGTTGCCGAGCGTCACGATAATATCAGGCCAGATGCTTCGAATCTGCTCACGCAAAAACGGCGAGCAAGCCAGCACTTCCTCGGGACGCGGATTGCGGTTTCCCGGCGGGCGGCACTTAAGCACGTTGGCAATGTAGACGTCTTCGCGTTTGAGCCCCGCCAGCGACAAAATGCCGTTGAGGTCCTCGCCTGCCGCCCCCACAAAGGGCTCGCCCTGCAAATCCTCATTGCGGCCCGGCGCCTCACCAATAAACATCACGCGAGCGCGGGGGCTTCCCACGCCAAACACGATATTGTGACGCGACTGATAGAGCTGGCAGAGGTGACAATCGCCCAAAACGGCCTCAATTTCCTCGAGTGCGACCTCACGTGGTGCCTGATGGGTATGGCCGGGGATGTGCATGACGCCCATAGCGGCTCCTACACGTAGACCTTGTCGAGACGCATGCCAAAGCCGCAGGCGACCTCGTAGTTAATCGTTCCGCGCAGTCGGGCCATCTCGTCCATAGTGATCTCGGCATCGCCATCGCGGCCGACAATGATCATCTCGTCACCATACTCGGCCTCGGGAATCTCGTGTGCCGGGTTGGACTGAATGGCGACCATAAACTGGTCCATGCAGATATTGCCAACCTGATGCACGCGCTCACCGCGATACAGCACATCCATACGATTGGAAAGTGTACGCGATAGGCCGTCGGCATAACCGATCGGCAGCGTACAGATCTGAACGCGCGTACGCGGTACGCGGTAGGTAAAACCGTAGCCCACGCCCTCACCCATCGCAGGGTGTGCCACGCGCGTCACGCGCGCATGGACGCTCATAACGGGATCAAGCTGCATCACGCGGCCACTCAGCTCGCACGGCTGCATGCCATACAAGCCAACGCCGGCGCGAATCATATCAAAATGCATCGAGGGGTCGAGCATCGAGGACGGCGTGTTGGCGCAGTGCACGATACCGCACTCAAAACCCGCATCCTTAATGGCCTGAACGGCCTCGGTAAAGCGCTGACACTGCAGCTTGTAGTCCCAGCCCGAAGGTTCATCGGCCGTGGCGAAGTGCGTAAATACGCCGTCGCACTGAATACCGCGATGGAAATTTATACCGCGGACAAAGTCGAGCACCTGTGTGTAGTGAACGCCGATACGATTCATGCCCGTCTCGATGGCAAGATGGTACTTGCCCACCTTGCCCGCCGCGACGGCGCATTCGCCATACGCAAGAGCAAAGTCAGACGTATAGACCGAGGGCATGATATCGAACTCGAGCAATGCAGGAATAGCCTCGATAGGCGGCTCGCTTAGAATCAGGATGGGCTTAGTAATCCCGCCCTGTCGGAGCTCAACGCCCTCGTTAACCGTCGCCACGGCAAACATGTCGGCACCGGCCGAATACATGATCTTGGCGCACTCAACAGCTCCATGACCATAAGCATCGGCCTTGACCACGCAGCACAGGCGCTGACGTGGATTCAGCAAGTTCTTATAGGCCCTCGTGTTGCGACGGAGCGCCCCGCGGTCGATCTCGACCCAGGACCAGCGCGTCAAATCGGCTTTATTCATGATTAGTCATCCGACCCTTCGTCCATGATTCCCAGATCTTCGAGCGCATCCTTTGCCGCCAGTTCCATGGCAGGACCGATCAAGTCGATAAGATCGGTCGCGATGACGCTCTTCTCACCATACTCCGTCGCCGCGGCAAAGCCGGCGTAGCTGTGAAGTGCGACGGCGTACGAATACAGCAACTCCCAACGATCCATCTCGTCGCGCATGGTGGCAAGCGTGCCGGCCAAAATACCCGCGAGAACATCACCCGAACCGGCAGTTGCCAGAGAAGCCGGACCCGAGAGCGGCAGCAGCACACGCTCAACGCCACAGATAGCCGTCGTCGGCCCCTTGGCAATGACCACCAGATTGTCGGAGCCTGCAGCCCAGACAACCTTCTGCGCGGCCGCAATCGCGGTACCAAGGTCGTTCACCTCGTCGCCGGCAACCAGACGCGAAAGCTCACGATAGTGCGGCGTCATAACCAACGGCTGCTCGCGACGATACATCTCGGGATTACTATCAATACCGTCAATGGCAATCTTAGCAAGGCAGTTGAGTGCATCGGCGTCCAAGATAAGCGGCACATCAAGCTCGAGCAAGCCCGAAACCACCTGCATAGCGCCGGCAGATGTCGTCATACCGGGACCGCACAGTACACAGCTGTACTTCTTTGCAATCTCGCACACCGTCATGCGCGCAGCGGCGCCAAAGGAGCCGCGGGAATCAGACGGAATAGCAAAGACGGGAATCGAAGGAAGTGCCATGCGAATAAGATTGGCGCAGGCGTCAGGAGCCGCGACTGCCACGTAACCAGCACCCGCGCGAGCTGCAGACTTGGCCGCCATAATGGCAGCACCAGGATATTGCGCAGATCCGGCGACAATAAGCACAGAGCCACGGGAATACTTATCGATATTCGATGGTAGCGGAGCAAAGTAATCAACTAAGTCACCGGGCTCGACAATCTCGGCGGCGTGGTCAACATCATCGATGACTTCGTCAAGACGGTCGTAAAGATTGCCGCAGATCAATTCGCCAGCATACTCAGGGCCATCAGCGCTATACAGACCAATCTTGGGCGCAATCATCGTCACCGTGCGCTCGGCACGAATGCAGTCGTCATCAACAACGCCCGTCTCGGCATTCAGGCCCGAGGGGACATCAATGGATACGACACAATCGGCGCATTCATTGACCGTAGGAATCCAAATGGAGAACGGCGAACGCAGATTCCCGTGGAAACCGGTACCAAAAATGGCATCGACAACAACATCCGCCTTATCGATCAAAACCTCGAGTTCGTCACGCGAGGGACCGACGCAAACGTGCACATCGCGACCGGCAGTACGACGAGCAACATGACGTGCCAGAGCAGCAGGAATCTCATCCGGCTCAACCGGAGAAACGATATCCACGTCCACACCCTTATGGCTCAGGATATCGGCGGCAACCCAACCGTCGCCGCCATTATTACCAAAACCGACCAGAACGAGAACCCGATCGGGATTGAGCTTCAAGACCTCGTTGGCGGCAAACTCACCCGCTAGCTCCATAAGCTCGGCCTTCGAAGTCCCTTCGCGTTCGATGATATCCTCGAGACGAACGACTTCTTCGGTACTCAAAACCGGTTTCATCTATGCTCCTAGCGTATCTTGCGAAGCATCGCCCAGGTGCTCCGTCAATGCTGAATTCTGCAGCTGCTCAAGCTCATCTAAAACAGAGCGAGCCTCTTTAAATGTCTGCGCTACGCGTTTCTTGGTGCTCACCTTTTCCTCTTTTGGCTTAGGCCGAGCATCTTCGGTAATCGCGATGGCATTCGCAACGGCCAAGTCTCCTGTAAGCGTAATGGAAAGAGCGACCTCAACAACACCCAGTTCTTGAGCGATCTCGAGAGCACGGCCCGAAAGCAGCGCCTTCGGTTTGCCGAGTTTATCACGCGTAACCGAAACATCCTTGCGACCCACGCCTTGACTAAAACCCGTGCCGAGAGCTTTAAGTACCGCCTCGCGCGAAGCAAAGCGGCTCGCATAGTGAGCAGCGGGACGCGATGATGCATCGCAATACGCACGCTCTTCTTCGGTAAACACACGCCGAGCAAACGACGGCGTCTTTTCAAGAATTGATTTCATGCGGGAAATCTCGACGATATCAACGCCGATACCAGCTTCAGCCATGTTCACCTCCATATCGCACAGACTAAGTTATTGTAGCCCGTTCGCAGAAGATGCGACAAACGAGGGTTATAAAACACAGCTACTATGTGAGACAAAAGCCCGTAAACGCAAAAAAGGGGGAGGCCGCGAGGCCTCCCCCTTCTCAGTTCAAGCGCACGGCTCGGTGCCGTCCACCGGTCAGCGGCGCCCTGGCCTCCCACGGGCTGGCCCCGCAGTACTCTCGGCGCGATGGGGCTTAGCTTCCGGGTTCGGAACGGGACCGGGCGTGCCCCCCCTGCTCTGGCCGCTGACCGGTGGGCGGCGCCCACCGTTACGGTGTCCTGGGTCGTCTGGCGTGCCCTGAGGGCCGCATGGCGCATAGGAAAGGTGACTCGGGGGCATCCTCGTGCCCGGAC
>JAXJJM010000016.1:0-115069 GCA_036298225.1 Collinsella sp. | reverse complement strand
TGCCGGTTTGACCGGCGCGCCACGGGTCAAGATGCACTAGGCCTGGACGAAGTCCGGGCCCGCGCCTTTAGACGCGAGCCCGGGGCCCGTGGGTTATACCCTAAGAGCAAACCACCCTTTTTAAGGGTGGTTCTGATTGGGGTCCCTGTCTCCACACTTTTCGTCAAGCTTTTGGTCAGCTTTTGGTTAGTTGGCGGGCTGGCGGAAGGGCAAAAGATCATTCGATAGAAAAGCTCAAAGAAAGTGCTGGTGGGGGAGTTGTTGAGGTTTTCGACAGCTTTTGTCAGCAAGAAACTTTGCAGCTATTGCTACGGATTGCGTTGCCGTGGCCTTGGCAGTGCGGGATGCTGGGCGTAAGCGTCGAATGCTCCGATTTTGGAGGTCAGCATGGATCTGTTTCTTGAGACTCCGCAGCAACAAGCTGAGCGCATGTTGCGTCAGCAGCAACGGCTCATGGAGATGCAAATGCAAGGGGTAACCGCCCAGCCCCCTGTGCAAAATGCCACGCCCGCGGTTTCGCCTGCGGGCGGATCGGCGCCAGAGAACTATTCCGTACAACAAGATTCATATGCGCAGGAGCTTGCGTTCGACAAGCGCCGCACACGTCACCGCCGCGTGGGCCAGCGCCTGCGCACGTTAGCGATGATTGCGCTGATCCCGTTGGGACTCGCGGCAATCTTCTTGGCCTCATATGCCCTCACGTGCATTCTCAACGGCGCCTCGCCTAGTGAGGTGCTTCAGCATCTAGCGGCCCTGGGCCAGCGCCTAGGCGATGTCGCAACAACCGTCCGCGCCGGCTGGGAGAGTTAGCGTTTGTCACATTAGGGCTTCTAGGGTGTAGGGATTATCGCCACGAGTAGAATTCTTGCAATCTGTAGGTCCTGTCGTGCGACTGAATAGTATTATTGAAGATGAATAATAATAGGATTTGCTATGTATAAGCAGGATTTAGAGCGGACTCTTTTGGGCATTGACGAAGAGGCGGAGCTGGAAATAGGTCCAAGAGACGACAGGCCGAGCGTTGTATTGGTGGGAGGAAGCGCCTTCATGCTAAACGATGTAACGAATCGGTCGGTTACACATGACATTGATGTGTTTGAGGCAGACAGGTGCCTCCGCGAGATCATAGCTCGATATCCCGAGGTGAATGGTATGGCGGTGGCATATTGTAATCAGATGCCATTCAATTACGAAGATCGTTTGATTCCCTTGGATATTGGCGCGCGTTTTATCAGGTACTTTACGCCATCCTTGGAGGACCTGGCGGTAATGAAGCTCTATGCCTACCGTCCGAACGACATCGTCGACCTCCATAGTCGAGCGTTTATCGACCGACTTGATTGGGATCTGCTCGAACGGCTTATATTCGACGAGGGCGAGGCGCTGGCGTCTTCGCCTTCGGAGCGGAGTTATCAAGAGATGGTCTGCGCATACAGGCAATACAAAAAGGAGGTGCTCGGTTGAATCTGACCTTTGAGGGATTCTTAAAAGGCTATTGCCGAGAGCTATCCGGACAGCAGTCGCTGAGTTTTAGAAAACTGGTTGAGCAGGCGACGACGGTTGCGCCGCGCGTGGCGGAGCCTCTGTTTTTGCTCGCTTTGGCGCAAGGAAAAGCCGAATACGTTCTGGGTTTATCCGAGGGCTCGTGGATGGAAGAGGATTACCGAGGCGTTTTGTCCTTGTACGATCAAGCGGGTGGCATGGCGTCTCTGTGCGCCAAAAGTGAGCTCCCTAACCGTTATGCCAACGTTTGGCGTGCGTATAGAGCGGTGAAGGAAAAGCCAGTGGCGGACAGAAGGATCAACGCCCTGATGCGAAAAAGAACATTGGGAGCGCTAGGGGAATCGGGCGTAACGCGCTACGGTCTCTGCCGCGATTTGAATCTGAATAAGGGAAACGTGTACGCATACTTAGCCGGCGATGACTCAAAGGTGAGCAGGGAGACGGCGCGCCGCATTATGGAATATGCGGAAGAGAGAAGCACCCAAGAAGGGGCCGGGCGCCCGGTGCGTGTGGCGGGGTAAGATTGATCGCGGTTTTGATTGATAATCGATTGGGTTTGTTGGGCGGAGTCTATGCCTGCTATTGATATTGCGCTTATTGTGATTGCTTTGGTGGCGGTGGGGGTTGCTGTGGCTTGTGCCCTGCAGCTTAAGGGCCTTCGCGCCGAGCTGCGGGAGCGCGGCGATAGCGGGGTAGAGATGCTGGCTGCGCTCGAGCAGGCCAACAGCGCGCTCGATGCCCTCAACGTCGCGCTGGCAGAAACCCGCCGCACGGCAAATGCCATCGCGCAGCAGCAGACAACCGATGCGGCCGTGGAGCAGCAACGCTACCTGACCATCGCGCGTGAGTTCTCGCAGGCTGGCGACCGTATGGATGACCTGCGCCGTGAGACGGCCCAACAGCTTGGCGCCAACCGCGAGGGTATCGAGCACCGCCTGGACAAGGTGCGCGAGACGGTCGATGTCCAGCTGGGTGCCATTCGCAAGGACAACAACGTTCAGCTCGACCAGATGCGCGCGACGGTGGACGAGAAACTCTCCCGTACGCTCAACGACCGTCTGTCTGCATCATTTAAGCAGGTGAGCGACCAGCTCGAGGCCGTGTACAAGGGTCTGGGCGACATGCAATCTATCGCCACCGGCGTGGGCGACCTCAAGCGCGTGCTGGGCAATGTGAAGGCGCGCGGCATTTTGGGCGAGGTGCAGCTGGGCGCGATCCTGACGGACATCCTTACGCCCGATCAGTATCTGGAAAACGTTGCCACCAAGCCTGGCGCCTCGGAGCGTGTTGAGTTTGCCGTCAAGCTGCCGGTAGACGAGGGCGATCCCGTGCTGCTGCCGATCGACTCCAAATTCCCGGGCGACGCGTACGAGCATCTGCTCGATGCCCAGGAGTCGGGCGACGCGGAGGCCGTCGCCGCTGCGCGCAAGACGCTCGATGCGATGGTGAAACGCGAGGCAAAGGACATCTGTGAGAAGTACCTGAGCGTGCCCGCGACGACCAACTTTGGCATTATGTTCGTGCCGTTTGAGGGCCTGTACGCCGAGGTCGTCAGCCGCCCCGGGCTTATCGAGACCCTGGGCCGCGACTATCACGTCAATGTTGCCGGCCCCAGCACCATGGCGGCCATCCTCAACAGTCTGCAGATGAGCTACCAGACGTTTAAGTTGCAAAAACGCACCGATGACGTGCTGCGCGTACTTTCTGCCGTCAAGGCCGAACTGCCACGCTATCAAAAGGCGCTCCGCCGCGCCCAGCAGCAGATCGAGACCGCGGGTAAAACGGTCGAGGGCATTATCACCACACGCACCAACGTTATGGAGCGCAAGCTCAAGGACATCGACGCGCTGGAAGACGCGCGGGAGGCCGACGAGATTTTGGGCTTGGAGTCCGCGGGCTTACTCGCGGGCCAGGAAGACGAGGACTAGTCGCAACGGACGGCGGGGCGCCGGCGTAAAAGCGGGGCGCGGGCGCTTTTCGCGTCGTGCGTGCCTGAAGCGCACTTCGGTGTGCAACAATGGCGTTTCGTCCTATCAGATGCGAAAGGAAGCCCATGTCTCAGAGAAGCACCAGTCCGCTCAAACGCTCCACCGTGCGCCGCACGCTGCAGCGTTTTTGGGACGTCACGCGCACACAGCCGTTGATCGTCTTTCTCTCGGTGTTCTCGTCGGCGGGCTACATCTTTTTGCTTACGTTTGCCAACACCTACGTGATGGCCCTTATCGTCGACCGCGTCCAGGCCGGCCCCGTGGCGGGCGACCAGGTGCTTGAGGTCTTTGGCCCCTACATTCTGGCGCTCGTGCTCGTTAACCTGGTAGGCCAGATCCTCTCCAAGCTGCAGGACTACACCGTCTACAAGCTCGAGATTGCGGGCAACTATCACCTGGCGCGCCTGTGCTTTGACACGCTCTCCAATCAATCCATGACATTCCACACCAGTCGCTTTGGCGGATCGCTTGTGAGCCAGACGAGTCGTTTTATGAGCGGCTACACGGGTCTGGTGGACGTGACGGTGTATTCGCTCATTCCCACCATCACCTCGGTTGTCTGCACGGTGGCGGCGCTCGCCCCGGTGGTGCCGACGTTTACCGTGATCCTGGTGGGCATCATGGTCGTCTACATTGCGTTTGTCTGGCTTATGTACAAGCGCATCATGCCGCTTTCGGCCGCGACGTCCGCCGCTCAGAACAAGCTGTCGGGCGTGCTGTCCGACGCGGTCACAAACATCCTGGCCGTCAAAACCTGCGGGCGCGAGGACTTTGAGCGCGACCTATTCGATACCGCCGACCGCGCCGCTCGCGATGCCGAAACGGTTTCGATGCACGCCATGATGCAGCGCAACTTTACGACCTCGGGCCTTATCGTCATTACCATGGCCGTGGTGAGTGTGTTCGTCGCGGGCGGCAACGCGTGGTTTGGCATCTCGGCCGGCACGCTCGTCATGATCTTTACCTATACGTATAACCTCACTATGCGTCTGAACTACGTGAGCTCCATGATGCAGCGCATCAACCGTGCGCTGGGCGATGCGGCCGAGATGGCGCGCGTGCTGGACGAGCCGTGTCTGGTGGCAGACGACGAGAATGCCCCCGAGCTCAAAGTGACCGAGGGCGCGATTGATTTTGAGCACTTGAGCTTTGCATACCGTGACGCCGCGGCAGGCGAGAGCGTGTTCAACGATCTGACGCTCCATGTGGCGGCGGGCCAGCGCGTGGGTCTGGTGGGCAAATCGGGCTCGGGCAAGACGACGCTCACCAAGCTGTTGTTGCGCCTGGACGACGTGCAGGGCGGCCGCGTGCTCGTGGACGGCCAGGACGTCTCGCGCTGCACGCAGCAGAGCCTGCGCCGTCAGGTTGCCTACGTGCCGCAAGAGGCGCTGCTGTTCCACCGCTCCATTCGCGAGAATATCGCCTACGGCCGCCCCGACGCTACCGACGAGCGGATCCGCGAGGCTGCGCGCCTGGCCAACGCCCTGGAATTTATCGATCGCCTGCCCTGTGGCTTTGACACCATGGTGGGCGAACGCGGCGTTAAGCTTTCGGGCGGCCAACGCCAGCGCGTGGCCATCGCCCGTGCCATCCTCACCGACGCGCCGATTCTGGTGCTCGATGAGGCGACCTCTGCCCTGGACAGTGAGTCCGAGGCGCTGGTGCAGGAGGCGCTCGAGAACCTGATGCGCGGCCGCACCTCCATTGTGGTGGCGCACCGCCTGTCCACCGTGGCGGCGCTCGATCGCATCGTGGTGTTGGCCGACGGTGAGATTGTCGAGGACGGTACGCATGCGCAGCTTGTCGAGGCGGGCGGCGAATACGCAAGCCTGTGGAGCCGCCAGACCGGCGCTTTTTTGGAGGCGTAAGGTCCCCGTACGTGGGACAATCGTTTCCGTGAAGTTATGTTTTTGCCGAGCCGAGGAGTCGATATGCCACGCGAGACCAATGCCGCCAAACGCGAGCGCGCCATCGAGGTGTGCGAGCGCCTTAACCGTCGCTATGGCCCGGTCGAGTGCTTCTTGGACCACGAGAATCCCTTTAGGCTGCTCATCGCGGTACTGCTCTCGGCTCAGACGACCGACGCGCAGGTCAACAAGGTGACGCCCCAATTGTTTGCCCAGTGGCCCACGCCCGAGGCCATGGCCGGAGCAAGCGTGACCGACGTGGCGGACACCATTAAGTCGCTCGGCTTTTATAAGAGTAAGGCCAAGCATGCCGTGGAGGCCGCGCAGATGATCGTCGCCGATTACGGCGGCGAGGTGCCGGCAGACATGAAGGAACTCGTCAAGCTGCCGGGCGTTGGGCGCAAGACGGCGAACATCGTGCTCAACGTGGGGTACGGCATCGTGGAAGGCATCGCGGTGGATACGCACGTCAACCGCATCGCGCACCGCCTGATGCTGAGTCCCAAGACGCACGCCAAAGAGCCGCTCAAGACCGAGCAAGATCTGCTCAAGATCTTGCCGCACGAGTACTGGAAATCGGTCAACCACCAGTGGATCACCTTTGGCCGCGAGATTTGCGACGCCCGTAAGCCCAAGTGCGACGAGTGCCCGCTGGCAGACCTTTGCCCCAGCGTGCGCGTGACGGGGTAGGGCCCGACACGTTTTGCCGGCACCCGAAGACGGCGACCAATGTTGCGCAACACATTTGGGCTGCGAAGGCTCAATATGATGGCGACAGATGCCGTTTGTTGTGAGGGGATGCCCGAATATGTTTTGCACCAAGTGTGGATCCGAGATGCCCGACGGAACCGATTTTTGCACGAACTGCGGGGCACGCATGGGCGCCGCTTCTCCGGCGGCCGCGCCTGCTGAGCCCGCATCGATGCCGGCGGCAGGGATGCCTCCCGTGCAGAAGAAGTCACATAAGCGCGCGGTGATTGTCGGCATGTGCGTGGTAGGCGTGCTCGTTGCCGGCGGTGCCGCTCTGGCGCTGACCGGCGTGCTGGGTCCGCTTGGGCAGGGCAACTCATCGCAGATTATGGTACTGGGGTCCGACGAGGGTTCAGCCGAGCACAAGGACAAGGGAAGCGCCAAGGAGAAGCCTGCCGATGAGCAAGAAGAGCCGGAAGAGACCGAGCAGACGAGCAGCAGCGTAAAAGTCGACCTTAACGACCAGGCAACCTATGCCGCCGCAAACCTGTTCCTGTCGAACTTTACGGAGGAGCACTTCGATCGGGACTGGTATCAGACGGGCGGCTTCGATTCGACTGACGGACTTTCTGATGACGAGAAATACAAGCTGGTTAAGTTTATCTGGTGCCATTTTATTGACAACGCGCCGTATCGAATCGAGAAAGGCGACTATGACAACGGTAATAGCCAGCGTGTGGCGACTGATGTGATCAATAGGGAACTCAATCGCTTGACGGGTCTGACGCTTTCCGATGCCGATATGACTTATGACAGAACGCCGGAGGGGCAGGCGATTCCTGATTCGGCCGAAGCGCATGACGGGTACTTGTATCTGAAACAGGAATATGGCCAGGGAAATTACAACCCACCGTGTGCCATCGTTACGGGCACGACTGACCTTGGCGACAACATTTACGAGCTCACCTATGAGGTCTACAGTGCTGGCGGCATGTTACTTCCTTCCGACATCCCCGAGAGCACCTACGGCCTGCCAAAGAACCAGTTCATCGCCGCAATTCAAGCGGACGCATCCATGGGCCGTACCGAGACTTGCACGGTCCGCGTCGCGCAGGGTGACGGCATCCCGACCTTCATGCTGCTTAAAATGGGCGTCTACGATTAGACTCGGCGTATAGCTCACTCTGATAGCGCCAGGCGGCTTGCCCGTCTGGCGTTTTTGTTGCGGGGCTGGGCGTACGCTTGAGCAGGAGTATATGTTGCCTCATGCCGCCCCATGCAAAAATGTGTTGCTAATTTAGAAGCCTATTCAAGCGCGCCGAAGTCGTGGCGTGCTGGCGTAGCATGAGCAAAAAATCAAGCAATGGAGGGTAACGTGGCAATATCGAAGACGCGAGAGCTCGAAGATTATTTTGAACGCATCGTGCGCACGCGCGAAGGCGACCTGCCTGGTCGTCGCAAAGGCGACGAATACTTGTCTCAAACCCATGCGCTCTACCATGGCGACCCTGCGCCCTGGGCTCTGACGCCAAAGATATTCGACAAGGATATGACGGCGCTTCTTAAGGAGGCGTCCGAGCGCATGTACGGCATTATGGACAAGGTGACGCGGGCGTTTTGTTCCGATGCCTCCGTGCGCGCGTGGTTTCGCATGGATCCGGCTTTTGCTGACCTGTGCGCTATGGATGCCGGCTATGATTGCCAGATCCCCCTTGCGCGCGTTGATATCTTTCTTGACGAGGACACCGGTTCGTATACGTTTTGCGAGCTCAATACCGACGGCAGTGCCGGAATGGTAGTGACCGATGCGGTCTGTCAGGCAGTGCGAACGACGCCTTCCTTTGAGGAGTTTGCATCCGACCACCCCGGCTTTCGGCAGTACGATTTGTGCGACGACTGGATAGATGCATTGTTTGAGACCTATGCAGAGTGGAAGCTGGCCCATCCTCGCCGCACCGAGGATAGTGCACGATTGGACGACGGGGCCCGCGTTGACGAGGGGCTCTATGCACCGCAATCAAAGAAATGTCCCGCTTCGGTGGCAATCGTCGACTATTCGGAAAGCATCGACTCGGAAGATGCGGCTCATTTTGTCGACCTTATGAGGCGGCGGGGTGTAGCCGCACGCTTTGCGGATGTGCGCGACCTGCGGATTGGCGAAGGCGAAAGCGGTGCTAGGTGCCTGTGCGATGCCGCTGGTCCTATTGATTGCGTCTGGCGGCGCGCGGTGACCGGCGAGTTGTGGGATAAGCCGTGCGATGGACGCTCGGCCTTAATTGAGGCGGCTCAAGAAGGGATTGCGTGCATCGTCGGGGGATTTAGAACGTGGCCGTGTGCGACTAAGACCGTATTTGCATTTCTGTGGTCTCGAGCCGGGCAGTCCTTGTTGAGCCCGGAGGAGCAATCGTTTGTACGGGAGCATGTGCCCTATACCGAGATTTTGGACGAAAGCACCCAGTTGTCGAGATTTGCCGAAAAGGACCGATGGATCGTCAAGCCGTGCGGCGGCTACAATGCGGTTGGCGTTGTCGCTGGTTTGGATGCCACGGAACAGGAATGGTCCCAGGTGCTTACTCGTGCTGCGGCCGCTGGGGCGATTGTACAGGAGTATGCTCAGCAGTATCAGACTCCCTGCTTGCGCGGAACGCTTGTCGATGGGCCGCATCGAGGAGAGGCGCCCAAAGGACTTGTGGATGATCTTGGTTTTGCGCCCGCTTCTAATATGGAAGGCTTGTATCTGTATCGCGGCCGTTTTGCAGGCGTGTACACACGTGTGGGCTTTGCCAACACCATAGGAGAGTGGACGAGCCGTTTGAACGTTGCGAGCTTTTTTGAGGAATAGCCGTTTCTTGGGGAGCCTTCCGTGGTTGCGGCGTTTGACGTGACGGGGAGATTTTGGCGAAGCCGGCGAGTCCAGTTCTATCTGGCGTTTTTGTTGCGGGGCTGGGCGTACGCTTGAGCTGGAGTCCTCTCCATGCGCTACCATGACAGGCAACGAATTTGACGAACGACCCGCCGAGCTTGCCTCGGCGGGCTTTTGGCGTTGCAATGCCGGAGGAACAGCATGCTCATTCACCGTATAGCCGCGCAGCTCTACACTGCCGAGGCGCTGCAGACCGTCGAGGCCGGGCTCGATTCTGGCGAGGACGTGACGCTGGCCGTGTCTCAGTCGGGTCGAACGCTTATGGCCGCCGCCCAGTTTGCGCGCCGTCCGCGCCCGACGGTCTATATCGTGAGCGGCGAGGATGCGGCCGATCGCGCCGCGCGTAGCCTTGCCGCCTACGTGGGCCTGGCGCACGTGTGTCGTTTTCCTGAGCGCAAGGACTATCCGTGGCGCGAGCAGGCGCCGGACGACGCCGTGGTGGCGCAGCGCTGCGAGGCTCTGGGGCGCATCGTGCGCGGGGACAACTGCATCATGGTCGCCTCGGCTCGCGCGCTGCTGCGCTGCGTGCCGCCGGTCGAGAGCCGCTACTGGGAGTCCACTACTTTTGCGGTGGGCGAGGAGATTCCCTTTGACGAGGTGCCGCAGCGCTTGGTGGGCATGGGCTACACCAATGCCGGCGCCGCCGATGCGCCCGGCTTGTTTCGCGTTCACGGCGACACCGTCGAGGTGTTCCCCGCACAGGAAAAGGCACCCGTGCGCATCGAGTTCTTCGGCGACGAGATTGACCGCATCCGCCGCATGGTGAGCTCCACGGGGCAGACCATCGGCAACGAGGACAGCATCGAAATCTTTCCCTGCCGCGAACTGGCACTCACCGACGAGGCCGTCCACAACATGCATGTGGCGCTCTATCGCGCCAGCCAGGATGACAGCAAACTGGCGGCGCTGCTCGAGATGGTGGATGCGCGCATCGTCACGCCCGAGCTCGACCGCTTTTTGCCGGTGATGTACGGCCAGACCGTAAGCCCGTTGGCGCACGTGAGCGGCAAGGCGCTCGTGGTTCTGTCCGAGCCGCGCTCGCTGTTCGACGACTGCCTGCGCGCCTACGAGGATATCGAGGCGCGTGCCGGCGAGGCAGGGATTGACCGCCTGGATGGTCTGTACGTGCGCGCTCAACAGCTCGATTTTGGTGCCCAGCAGCGCTTGAACTACGTAAGCCTCATCCGTGCCGGCGGTGCGGTGACGGCCGAGCTCAAGATTGAGCAGCCTGCCATCGCAGGCTCGGACAACCGTTTTATGACGCGCATCCAGGAGGTCGTGGGCAAGCGCTATGCCTGCGTGTTTGCCATCCCCGACCGCGGTGCGCGCGAGTCGATGGAGCTCACCTTTGGCGACGAGGGCATTACCTTTGAGGAATCGCTGACCGCGGCGCCCGAAAATACCGGCGCTATCGGCGACCGCGTGCGCGTGGCAGCGGCGGATTCCGCCGACCGTGCCGCACGCCAGGAGGTCCATGCTTCCATTCGCGAGCGTCGCGCCGACGCGCTCAACGCCCGCTCGCTCGAGGCGGGCGCCGCGCAGGCTGCCGCCGGCGCCGCCGTGCCCACCATCTCGCGCGGGCGCGTGACCTTTGTGGACGCTGCCCTGCCGCAGGGCGTGGTGGTGCCCGACGCCAATTTTGCCGTGTTCTCGATCGCCGACCTCAACGCTCGCATGGATGCCAACCGCGCGCGCAGCCGCCGCAAGGTTGACATTACACAGATCACCTTCCCGTTTAAGCCGGGCGACTACGTGGTGCACGCTACCCACGGTATCGCGCTCTTTAGCGAGATTGCGCGCCAGGAAGTGGGCGGCAAGGAACGCGACTACTTTTTGCTGGAATATGCCGATGGTGACAAGCTCTACGTGCCGTTGGAGCAGGTCGACCGCATCACGCGCTATGTTGGCCCCGACGGCGACAAGCCGCGTCTGACCAGACTCAACACCGCCGACTGGACGCGTGCCACCAACAAGGCGCGCAAGAACGCCAAAAAGCTGGCGTTTGACCTGGTTGATCTGTATACGCGCCGCTCGTCGATTACCGGTATCGCCTGCCCGCCCGACACGCCCGAGCAGATCGAGATGGAGCAGAGCTTCCCTTACGACGAGACGCGCGACCAGCTGGAGGCCATCGCCGACATTAAGGCCGACATGGAGGCACCCAAGCCCATGGACCGCCTGCTGTGCGGCGACGTGGGCTTTGGCAAGACCGAGGTCGCTCTGCGCGCGGCGTTTAAGTGCGTTGACTCCGGCCGCCAGGTCATGGTGCTCTGCCCCACGACCATTCTGGCCCAGCAGCACTACGAGACATTCTTTGAGCGCTTTGCTCCGTTTGGCCTCGAGGTCGAGGTGCTCAGCCGCTTCCGCACGCCGGCGCAGCAAAAGCGCGCACTCAAGGCGCTTGCCGAGGGCACGATTGATGTACTCATCGGCACGCACCGCTTGCTTTCTGCCGATGTGAACCCCAAGAACCTGGGCATGGTGATCATCGACGAAGAGCAGCGCTTTGGTGTGCAGCACAAGGAGCAGCTCAAAAACCTGCGCGAGCAAATCGACGTGCTCACGCTCTCGGCAACGCCTATTCCGCGAACCATGCAGATGGCCACGAGCGGCGTGCGCGACATGAGCCTGATCACCACGCCGCCGACCGGGCGCCGTCCCGTGATCGTGCACGTGGGGGAGTACGACCCCGATGTGGTGAGTGCGGCGATTCGTCTGGAAGTGGGCCGCGGCGGTCAGGTGTACTACGTGTCCAACCGCGTTAAGACCATCGATGACGCCGTGGCGCGCGTGCACGAGGCCGCGCCCGAGGCGCGCGTGGGCGTGGCGCACGGCAAGATGAGCCCGCGCGAGGTCGAGGACGTGATGATCGAGTTTGCGACCAAGAAGATCGACGTGCTTATCGCTACGACCATCGTGGAGAGCGGCATCGACAACGCGACCGCCAACACGCTCATCATCGAGGACTCGCAGCGTCTGGGTCTGGCGCAGCTCTACCAGCTCAAGGGCCGCGTGGGCCGCTCGACCACGCAGGCATACGCGTACTTTATGTTCCCGGGTGAGCTGCCGCTTACCGAGGAGGCCACGGCGCGCCTGACCGCGCTTTCCAAGTTCCAGGATCTGGGCAGCGGCATGCGCATCGCCATGCGCGACCTGGAGATCCGCGGTGCCGGTTCGCTCATGGGCGCCGAGCAGCACGGCAACCTGTCGAGTGTGGGCTTTGACCTGTTTACGCAGATGCTGGGACAGGCCGTGGCCGAGGCGCGCGGCGACGACGATGCCGGCGTGGAGGCGGCGAGCGTGGGCATCAACCTGCCGGCCGACTACTTCTTGTCCGAGGAGTACATGCCGGCGGTGGACCAGCGCGTGCTCGTGTACCGCAAGCTCGCGGCGGCTGAGGACCTGGAGAGTATCGACGAGGTGCAGGAGGAGACCGAGGCTGCGCATGGCGAGCTGCCGTTGGCGGGACTCAACCTGTTCAACCGCGCTCGCATTCGTATTCGCGGCGAGCGCCTGGGGTTCGAGAGCGTCACGCTCAGCGGTGGACGCATCACGTTTTTGGGTGTCGACGTGCCCAAGAAGGTGGCCTATGAGCTTAAGACTCGCTATGGCGCGGTGAACTTCCCCAAGAGCCGCAAGCTGTCGGTGCCCTACAAGGCGGGCGCCGGCGCGGGCAGCGGCCTGGGTCGCGGCCTCGACGCCAACGACGGCACCGGCCCCGTGGCCGCGGCACTCATGCTGCTGCAGCAATTAGGCGCGAGCGACGATGACTAACAAGTAGGGGGCGTGGCGGGGCAGAGCTACCAGTTGTTCTTTGCCCGCCACCTCGCAGGTTGATTCCAGCCCCATCGAAAGGAAAGCATGTTCGGGTACATCTACAAGAAAGACGCCGCCGCTATCGCGGTTGTCCTGTGTCTTTGTCTGGGCGTGGGCAGTTTCTTCGATTATCAGATCTCGAGCGCGCTGTTCAACATCGGCAGCATGTACGGCCGCTTTATCGAGGCCGCTGGCGAGTTGCCGTTTGAGCTGACGGCGAGCATCGCGGGCGTTATGCTCGTGCGCGCGGTGCGTCCCGACTCCAGGGGCAGCAAATGGCTTGCCGCGCTCGGCATCCTCGTCAACGTTGGCCTGACCGGCTACGAGATCGTTTCGTCCCTGAGGGTTGGCGGTAAACTCATTGCGGCTCAGTTGGTGCTGACGTTTGTGCTGGTCATCGCTGCCAACCTTATCGTCTATCGCCTCACGCGCACGACCGAGCCCGACGAACTCACGCGCTGGGCGTTGATGGTGCTTGCCGTGTGGATCGCTCAGGCCATCATCCTCAACGTGATCGTCAAGCCACTGTGGTCGCGCCCGCGCATGCGCGTGATCGAGGCCACGCCGGGGCTCAATTTTCAGCCGTGGTGGGTGATCGGCAACCCCGACAAGTGGGCCTATATCGCCGCCGGCGTGATTAAGGACGGGTTCAAGTCGTTTGCGAGCGGACACACGGCGCATGCGGCGATCGGCCTTATGCTCGCCGGGCTTCCCGCGGCAGCCTTTAAGGAAAAACCTTCGCGTCGCCGCGTGATCTTTTGGGCGGCGGTTGTTGTTGCAGCGTTCGTCGCCTTTGGGCGCATCGTGATCGGCGCGCATTTTTTGAGTGACGTGAGCTGCGGTTTTGCCCTGGTACTGGCACTTGAGTGCCTTGCCGCACGCATTGCCTATCCCAACGGCGTACAATAGCTCCGTTTGAATCATCTGGCCGATACCCGGTAAGAGAGGATTGCCATGCTCGCGTTTAACAACGATTATTCCCACGGCGCACATCCGGCAGTGCTGCAGGCGCTCGTCGACACCAATATGGAGCCGCAGCCCGGCTACGGTGCCGATGCGCACACCGAGCGTGCCAAGCAGCTTATCCGCGAGGCCTGCCAGGCCCCCGATGCCGACGTGTTTTTGCTGGTGGGCGGCACGCAGGCCAACGCGACGGTGATCGACATGCTGCTCGCGCCGTACGAGGGAGTCGTTGCTGCCGAGACTGGCCACGTCGCCTGCCACGAGGCGGGGGCCATCGAGTTTGGCGGCCACAAGGTACTCACCATCCCCGGCTACGAGGGCAAGATGCACGCCGAGGACCTCGAGAACTATATCCAGGTGTTCTACGAAAACGAGAGCTACGAGCATACGGTGTTCCCAGGCGCCGTGTACGTGAGCCTATCGACTGAGTACGGCACGCTGTACTCCAAGGCCGAGCTCGCGGCGATCCATGCAGTGTGCCAGAAGCGCGAGATTCCGCTGTTTGTGGATGGCGCCCGCCTGGCCTATGCGCTGGCGGCCGATGAGTGCGACATTACCCTGCCCGAGCTGGCGCAGCTGTGCGACGTGTTCTACATCGGCGGCACCAAGTGCGGCGCTCTGTGCGGCGAGGCTGTGGTGTTTTGCGGCATGCACACCCCGGCGCATCCCATTCCGCGTATTAAGCAGCACGGCGCGCTGCTTGCCAAGGGCCGCCTGACGGGCGTGCAGTTCGAGGCTCTTTTTACCGATGGCCTGTATTTTGAGATTGGTCGCCAGGCGATTGAGACCGCTCAGGCGCTGCGTCGCGTGCTGCACGAGCGCGGCTACCAGTTCTTCTTGGAGACGCCGACCAACCAGCAGTTTGTGATTCTGCCCAACGAGGACATGGCCCGCATTCGCGAGCATGCCTCGATCGAGTACTGGGAAAAGTACGACGATACTCACACGGTGGTGCGCTTTTGCACCAGCTGGGCCACGACGCAGGAGGATATCGACGCGTTGGCGGCTGTCCTGTAGCCTGATGTAATGACAAGGGGCCGCCCTGCGCCTGAGCTTGGCGCAGGGCGGCCTTTGCTTTTGGGGAGAAGGGTTGTATGACCGAGATGTCCGAGCCGACGATTCGCCTGGCGACGCCCGATGATGCGCCGGCGTTGCTTGCCATCTATGAGCCGTATGTGCGCCAGACGGCGATTACCTGCGAATACGAGGTGCCGAGCGTTGAGGAGTTCGCTGGGCGCATCGAGCGTACGCTCAAGCGCTATCCATATTTGGTGATGGAGTTGGACGGGCGTCCGGTAGGCTATGCCTACGTGAGTCCGCTCAACAGCCGCGAGGCGTACGACTGGTCGGTCGAGACATCGATCTACCTGGCGCGCGATGTGCGCCACGGCGGGCTGGGCCGCAAGCTGCACGACGCGCTCAAGCAATGTCTGATCGCGATGGGCATCACCAACATGTGCGCGCTCATTGCCGTGCCGCACGACAAGGACGACGAGTACCTGACGCACAACAGCCAGGATTTCCATGCCCATATGGGATATCGCCTGGTGGGCGCCTTCGACCGCTGCGCCCAAAAGTTCGGCCGCTGGTACGACATGTGCTGGATGGAGCTGGTCCTGGCCGAGCGCGTCCCTAACCAACCTAAGCCAACCTGGTTCCCCGACCTCCTCGCCTAAAACCACCACAAAGGTGCCTGTCCCCTTTGTGGTGGTTTTGGTGTTGGTTAGCCGATGGGCTCGGTGTATTTGGCGCGGTCGGTGCGCTGGATGCGCTTGGAGACATGGAGCGGGCGGCCGTCGGTGTCGTAGACGTAGTCAGTGATTAGGATCAGCGCCTGCCCGCGCTCAACGTTGAGCAAAAACGCCTCGTTTTGCGAGGCGTAGCACACCTCAAAGGTCTTATGCCCCTGTGCCGGTGCGCGATGGAACTCCTGTCGCAACGTGGCGTAGAGTGAACCATTGATATCGCGATCGATGAGCGTCTCGAAGCTTGGCGGCAGGTAGGTGGTCTCCAGGCACAGCGGCGCGTCGTCCAGGTAGCGCAGGCGGACAAGTTTGACGAGCTTGCTGCCCACGGCGGCGTCAAAGAACTTAGCTATGCTGCCGCCCGCCTTGGTAAAGCCCGAGTCCACGGTGCGCGTGGTGGGCTTCATGCCCTGACCTTCGACCTGCTTGGTATAGCTCGAAAACACTAGGTTGTTCTCGTGGAGCGCGGGCGTGTCGGCCACAAAGGCGCCACGCCCGCGCTCGGTGCGCACCAGGCCCTCATCAACGAGCACCTTAAGGGCGTGGCGCACGGTGCTGCGCGACAGCCCCGATTCGTCCATGAGCTCCATCTCGGACGGCAGCTTGTCTCCGCGCGCGTAGGTGCCGGCGGCGATGCGGTCGCGCAGCGTGCCTGCCAAGCGCTCGTATTGGGCCAGTTTCTTTTTAGATGAGACGCTCATATTGCCAACCTATATCTAACTTGTATGCCTAACTAAGCAAGCATGTATTCAATACAAGAACAAAACTGCTGGTAACGAACAATCGAAAACCTTACCAGCAAAATTTCTAAGACAAATATAGCATACAACTAGTCGACATAACCAAAACATGTATGTAACTTGTATGCCATCGAGAGCATCAAACGAGAAGAAAGGCTGATGCACGATGACTACTCAGGAACAGGTTAAGGATGTCGTCTCCCAGGTTTTGGCTGACAAGGCAGACAAGGGCGGCATCAAGCGCGTCGTGTGGATTGGTGCCGGCGGATCCAACGGCGGCAACTATCCTGCCCAGTACTTTATGGAGCACGAGGCCACGCAAGTCGTGAGCTCCAGCTACACCAGCAACGAGTTCGTGCACGCCACCCCGGCCTACGTCAACGAGAACACCCTGGCCGTCGTCGTGTCCATGCGCGGCACCAAGGAGACCATCGTTGCCGCCCAGGTCGCCAAGGACCACGGCGCCAGCACCATCGCCATCTATGTTGACGAGTCCGGCCTCACCGAGGTCTGCGACTACAAGATCCAGTACGACAGCCTGGCCGTCGACGAGTCCTGCATGGGCCGCACCAACTCCGCCGTCGTGACCATGATCGCCATGGAGCTTACGCAGCAGACCGAGGGCTATGCCGAGTACGAGACCGCTATGGCCGCGTTTGACTTGGTCGACCCCATCTATCGCAAGGCCGTCGAGTACACCCGTCCGCTTGCTGCCAAGTGGGCCGAGCAGAACGCCGACAAGCCCTGCATCAACGTCATGGCTCAGGGTCCGCTCTTTGGTGCCGCCTACGTCTTTAGCATCTGCAACGTGCAGGAGATGCTGCAGATCGACTCCTGCACCATCAACACCTGCGACTTCTTCCACGGCCCCTTCGAGATCCTGGACAAGCGCACCTCGCTGTTCCAGCTCATCAGCGTCGGCCGCAGCCGCTGCAACGACGAGCGCGGCATCCGCTTCGTCAACCAGTACGGTGGCGAGCGCGTCTATCAGCTCGACGCCAAGGAGCTCGGCCTCAACGACATCAAGGACAGCGTGAGCGAGTACTTCAACCACCTGATCTTCGCCCCGATCCTCAACAATGTGTATATGCGCGCGCTCTCCGCCGTCACCCACAAGGACTACATGACGCGCCGCTACATGTGGAAGCTCGACTACTAGGGGATAGAGCGGCCTAACAGCTCGATGTCCTCATAAGTTGCGGTGGAATAGTTCCTGCTTGGGGGCTTGAAGCCTCTATTTAGGAACTATTTCACCGCAACCGCCCAGTAATCCGCTGGGGGCGGAGGAAAACGGATCACTTATCCGCTCGCCGATTTGTGTCTTGAAAAATGTATATAACGACTATAACGTAGTGTGAAACATATTGGAAACAATACCGAGGAGGCTGCGTTGAAGAAAAGCAATCTGGGCTATGTGCTGGTGCTGGTCGCCGCGCTTATGTGGGGCAGCATCGGAATCTTTGTAAACGGCATCTCGGCCATGGGCGTTTCATCCCAGAGCATGGCTGCCTTTCGCTTGTTGGTCGGAGCGCTTATCTTGGCACCGGTCCTGATGTTTATGGGCTGCCGTCCGGGTGAGGGGTCTACCGTGGCTCAGGGTCCGCTGGCCCTGTTCAAGGCAAGCCCCAAAGAGCTCGTCCCCTGCGCGCTTGTCGGTATCGTCGGTCTGGCCGCCGCCAACACCTGCTATTACGAGTGCATGGGCGAGGTGGGCATGTCCACGGCCTCGGTGCTGCTCTACACCTCGCCGGTGTTTGGTGTCATGCTCGGCCGCGTACTTTATCGCGAGGACGTGACCCCCAACAAGCTCGTTGCCATTGTCTTTAACATCGTTGGCTGCGTGCTTGCAGTGACCAATGGCGACCTTTCCGGTTTCCATTTTTCGGTTTGGGGCGTCACGTCGGGCGTGATTGCAGGCCTTTGTGGTGCGTCGCTCGCGGTGTTTAGCCGGATAGCAACCAAGACGGTCCACCCGCTGGCTGTCACGTTTTGGGGCTTTATTTTTGGCGGTGCGGTTATGGCGGCTATCGCGGCTCCGTGGCCGGATGTCGCCGCGGCAATGTCGCCACAGCTGCTGCTGCTGTTCCTTGGCTTTGGACTCATCCCCACAGCTGTGGCCTACATCTTATATATGCAGGGTCTGTCCATGGGGCTCGAGACATCGAAAGTTCCCGTCGTAATGTCATTCGAGACGGTCGTCACCGTACTGCTGGGCATTGGTGTCTACGCCGAGCCCGCCGGCGCGATCAAAGTCCTGGGCATCGTGCTGGTGCTCGCGTCCATCCTGATTATGAACACCGACTTCTCTAAGTTGCGCAACAGTGTGTTTGTCGGTCATGTCATTGAGAGCATGACCTTTAAGCCCAACGCGTGGTGGACGGAGAAATCGCAGGACATGGATCTGTTTAAGGAGCGCACCGGCATCGCGCTGGAACCCACCGTGCAGGAAAGCCCCTGGTACTTCGTGCGATAGAGGATTGCGCGCAGGGTCTGACCTCGGGTTATCCAGCCAGCGCCGGCCTACCCGGCCCCAACGTTTCAAGTGCGTTAAACCCGTCAACGGTCGATTTTCACCCGCGAACGGTCTTTATACTAATTAGCAATATAAGCAACGTATAAGACGTTATAATGACCATAACGAAAAGGAGGAGGCAAGATGAATCAGATCATTCTCGCATCTCATGGCGGCCTGGCCGCAGGCGCCAAAGACACGCTCGAGATGGTTCTCGGCGACGTGTCGAACGTCCACGTCGTGTCGCTTGCTCGTGACGACAAGGAGCCCATCACCAATAAGGTTGAGGCTATGATCGCCACGTTCAACGCGGACGACACCGTCTATGTGCTGACCGATATGCTCGGCAGCTCGGTCAACAACAACATGGTCGAGCTTTCCAAGAACGGCACGAAGTTCACGGTTGTCAGCGGTTTCAACATTCCGTTGGCACTGACGCTCGCTATGAGCCCCGTCCCCGTCAAGGGCGCCGAGCTCGCGGCCCTCATCAACGAGGCCCGCGCCGGTCTGACCAACCCCAACGCACCGGTCGAGGCCGCCGCGGCTCCCGCCAAGAAGGCCAAGGCGTCCCGTCACGGCTCCGGTCCCGCCAAGATCGTCCTCGCACGTCTTGACTACCGTCTGCTGCACGGCCAGGTCGTCTTTACCTGGACCACCAAGGTTCAGGCCGAGCGCATCATCGTCGTCGACAACGCTGCCGCCAACGATGACATCAAGAAGGGCGCTCTTAAGCTGGCCAAGCCCCAGGGCGTGCGTCTGAACGTCTTCACCGTCGAGCGTGCCCTCGCCAAGATGGACAAGCTCAACACCCTCGGCGAGCGCGTCATGTTCGTCTTTGGCAACACTGCCGAGATGCTGCAGTTCTGCCAGGGCTACAAGCTCGACGCTATCAACCTGGGCGCCACCGCCAACCACGACGGTGCCGATCAGATTGGCGGCAAGGACAGCTCCGTCTTCCTCGACGCCACCCAGAAGGCCGACGTCAACCAGCTGCTCGACATGGGCATTAAGCTCTACGTCCAGCAGACCCCTACGTATCAGAGCGTCGACATCGACGCCAAGCTGTAATCAACCAGGCTTTTGCCTGACTGAAAGGAGAAGGGTATGAATACGTTCATCAGTGCGGTGCTCGTCGGCCTCGTCGGCGTGTTCTGCATGTGGGACTCCCGCCTGCTCGGTCGTCTTAACTTCGAGCAGCCCCTCGTTGGCGCTACGCTCGTCGGTCTGCTGTTGGGCGATGTGCCCACCGGCCTTGCCGTCGGTGCCGCCGTCGAGCTCGTGTCCATGGGCCTGGTGCAGGTCGGCGCCGCCGTTCCGCCCGATATGGTCCTGGGCGGCATCGTGGCCGCTGCCTTTGCGTGCCTGACCGATGCTTCCGCCGAGACCGCCATGACGATCGCCATCCCGGTCGCCGTCCTGGGTCAGCTCCTCGGCATCGTGTTCCGTTCCATCATCGCCGCCCTCACCCATGTGGCAGATAACGCGATCGATAACGGAAAGTTCAAGACCGCCTACCGTATGCACATCTGCGCCGGCTCCGGTCTGTACGCCGTCATGTACTTCCTGCCGATCTTCCTCGCCGTCTTTGTTGGCACCGACCTGGTTCAGGCCATCGTCAACATGGTTCCCGAGTGGCTGTCCACTGGTCTTAACGTTTCGACCAAGATCATGACCGCCTACGGCTTGGCCCTGCTGCTCACCATGATGATCAAGAAGGGTATGACTCCGTTCCTGTTCATCGGTTTCCTGCTCGCCGCTTACCTCAACCTGTCCGTCATCGCGGTCGCTCTGATCGGTGTGTGCCTGGCTGTCGTCTTCATGGGCTTCAAGTTCAACGGTTCCCATGCAGCCGCCGGTGTCGATTCCGACTACGATCCGCTTGAAGACGACGAAGACTAAGGAGGAACACACTATGGCAACCGCAACCAAGGACGTGTCCCTGAACAAGAAGGTCAGCCAGTTCTTCTGGCGCTCCTGGGCCATCCAGGCCTCTTGGAACTACGAGCGTCAGATGAACATGGGCTTCCTCTACGGTATGGTTCCCACGCTCGATCGCCTCTATCCGGATGAGTCCGACCCCAAGCAGCTCGCTGCTAAGAAAGAGGCTTACCACCGTCACATGGCGTTCTACAACTGCACCCCGCAGACGAGCGCTTTCATCCTGGGCCTCTCCGCCTCCATGGAGGAGGAGTACGCCAAGGATCCCGAGATCTTCGATCCCGATTCGATCAACGCGGTCAAGACCTCCCTCATGGGTCCGCTTTCCGGCATCGGTGACTCCTTCTTCCAGGGCACCATCCGCGTTATCGCCTTTGGCCTGGGCGTTCAGCTGGCTCAGCAGGGCTCCATCATGGGCCCGGTCCTGGCCATGCTTATCTCCATCGTCCCCTCCGTGCTGATCACTTGGTTCGCAGCCAAGATGGGCTATCAGGGCGGCCACGAGTACCTGAGCAAGCTTCAGGGCGGCGACCTCATGGAGAAGCTCATGTATGTCTGCGGCATCGTGGGTCTTATGTCCGTGGGCGGCATGATCGCTACGCTGATCGGCGCCACCACCCCGCTGCAGTTCGCTGAGGGCACCGTCGTTATCCAGGACATCCTGGACGGCATGATGCCCCAGATGATTTCCCTTGGCCTCACCGGCCTTATGTACTGGCTCATCAAGAAGAACGTCAACACCGGTTGGCTTCTCGTGATCGCCATCGTGGGCGGCATCGCCCTCTCCGCGGCCGGCATCCTGGCCTAGTCGCGACCAAGCGTCTAACCGCTTTCCCCCGGGGGCCTGCCTGGCATCCCATACCCCAGGCAGGCTTCCATTCCCAAAATGCGACAATGGGACAGTCCCCTTGTCGCATCCTCAACGGGCCGGCGACTCGGTCCAAACCACGGTAACCCTGCGAGCGCCCGGCAATGTGGCGCCGCAAAAATCGAAAGGAATGTGTCAGATGTACGAGATCGACCTTAACCTCCCTAAGCAGATCGTCGCTGACGTCCTGTCCAACCACGAGATCCACAGCGTCGCCTTCGTCGGCTGCGGTGCTTCCATGTCCGACCTGTACCCCGCCAAGTACTTCCTGGCCAACAACACGGACAAGCTGAACGTTCAGATCTTCACCGCTAACGAGTTCAACTACGACACGCCTTCTTGGGTCAACGAGCACACCTTCGTGATCACCTGCTCCCTCGGTGGCTCCACGCCCGAGACCGTCGAGGCCAACAAGACCGCCAAGAAGCACAACTGCCCGGTTGTCTCCCTCACCAACAAGGCTGGCTCCGCTCTGACCGTCGACGCCGACCACGTCATCGTTCACGGCTTCCACGCCAACCATGCTGCCAAGGCCGAGAAGCCCGCCTACGCCATCGCTCTTGCTCTCGAGATCCTTCAGCAGACCGAGGGCTATGATCACTACGAGGACATGATCACCGGCCTCACCAACATCTTCGAGCTCATCCAGAACGCTGCTGAGTCCGCCAAGGGCCTGGCCAAGCAGTTCGCTCAGGACTTCAAGGACGACAAGATGGTCTACTTCATGGCCTCCGGTGCCTCCGAGAAGATGGCATACTCTCACGCCGCCTTCCTGTTCACCGAGATGCAGTGGATCGACGCCGCCGCCTACAACACCGGCGAGTACTTCCACGGCCCGTTCGAGGTTTCCACCGAGGGTAAGCCCTACATCTTCTTCATGTCCGACGGTGCTACCCGTCCGATGGACGCTCGCGCCCTCACCTTCCTGCAGCGCATGGGCGCCAAGGTCGCTCTGATCGACGCCAAGGACTACGGCCTGGCCGACGCCGTGCCGGCAAGCGTCCTCACCTACTTCAACCCGCTGCTGCACCTCGCCGTTATGCGCGAGTACGGCAACCAGCTCGCCGAGGCCCGTCAGCACCCGCTGACCATGCGTCGCTACATGTGGAAGCTTTCCTACTAATCGCAAGTAAGTAGACCTTACGGGTTGATTGAGAGGGGATGGGGTTTGTGCCCTGTCCCCTTTTTTTGCTTTGGGGAGGACGTGCCCGTTGCGCTGTAAAACCCCAGATAAAACCTACCAAAATAAACCTGTCCCTTTTTGGCAGGTGGGAGGAGATGCGTATGATCAAGGCAGTGCTGTTTGATATGGACGGTGTGCTGGTCGATACCGAGTGGTTCTACAACCGCCGCCGCGTGGCGTTTATGGAGGAGAAGGGGTTTCACTTTGACGAGATCCCCGATCTTTCGGGGTCAAACGAGCCAGCCATTTGGAAGGCGCTGGTGCCCGACGATGTTGAGCTGCGTGAGCGCCTGCGCGTGGAGTACAAGCAGGTCTACAGCCCGGTCCATCCCGTTCCGTATGCCGAGCTGCTTAACGAGCAGACGGCACCGGTCATGCGTGCGCTGCACGAGCGCGGTGTGAAGTGCGCCATCGCGAGCTCGTCCTATCGCGAGCTTATCGACGAGCTGGTGGAGATTGCCGACATTGCCGACGTGCTGGACTACACCATCAGCGGCCACGAGTGCAGCGCGTTTAAGCCCGACCCCGAGATCTACCAGCGCGCCATGGAGGCGCTGGGCGTGGAGCCCGCTGAGTGCCTGGTGATCGAGGACTCGCCCATGGGCATCGAGGCCGGCAAGCGCTCCGGTGCCCACGTCCTGGCGCTGCGTCCGCACGAGGGCGTCAACCTCGATCAATCGCGAGCCGATGCCGTTATTGATAATCTGACCGACATTTTGGCCGCTTTGTAGTGTCAATCCGCCGCGAGAAGCACGGGTTCAAACGTTTTTTGCGGTGGATTGGCTCAATTTGGTTTCGATTTTGATCCGTTTGGCTTCGATTCGGGCTAAGTGAGTAGACTTTTTGGCGTAGGCCGAGCACAAAGTGCATCTGCTCTAGTAAAACCGCAGGTCACAGGGATGGCGGTTTTGGGTGTGCACTGCAGGTCGCGTAAAGTCTACTCACTTGTAATTTGGGCCTTTGGTTGTGGGGGGTTGCTGGTCCCGCTTTGGTTGTCGAGGGAGGGTGAATTGAAGCGCCCCCGTACGCTCCATGCTACAATCGCGGGCATGCCCCACAACTAGATCTGCCTTCGAAAGGAGCCTCCGTGGCGAACGCCATCGATCAGCTCACGGACCGCGTGCTCGTGCTCGGCCGCCTTACCATCGTCCGTCGCGCCATCACTGCCGTGGCGGTCACCATATCTGCCATTCTTCAAACGTTTCTGATCCAGGCGTTCGTTCAGCCCGCCGATCTGCTCCCGAGCGGCCTCACCGGCGTTGCGGTCCTGCTCGATCGCGTTACCTCGCTGGGTGGCGTTCATATCGACATCTCGCTCGGCATGCTCGCGCTCAACATCCCCGTGGCGCTCCTATGTTGGAGCGGCATTAGCAAGCGCTTCGTCATCTTCTCGATGATGCAGGTCGTGCTCTCATCGCTGTTCCTCAACGTCTTTCACTTCGCGCCGTTTTTGGGCGACAAGATCATGCTCATCATTTTTGGCGGCGTGGTCTCGGGTCTGGGCGCTGCCATCGCGCTAAAGTCCGGCGCATCTACCGGTGGCACCGACTTTATCGCGCTGTGGGTCTCCAACCACACGGGCAAGACCATCTGGGGCGTTATCTTTGGTTTCAATTGCTTTATCCTGGCGATCTTTGGCTTTATGTTTGGCTGGGACAACGCGGCGTACTCCATCGTGTTCCAGTTTATTTCGACCAAGACCATCGACAGTTTCTATCGTCGCTACGACCGCGTGACGCTGCAGATTACGACGCGCAAGGCAGACGAGGTCATGACTGCCTACGTAAACCATTTTCAGCACGGCATTAGCTGCGCCGAGGTCGTCGGCGGATACAGCCGCGAAAAGATGTACCTGCTGAACACCGTTGTTTCGACCTACGAGAGCCAGGACATTATCAAGTTGGTGTGCGACGTTGATCCCGGCGCCGTGATCAACGTGTTCCACACGCTCAACTTTGTGGGCGGCTGGTGGGGCGGTCATGTCGACGAGCCCATGCCCACGGCCGTTCCCGATCCCGACAAGCCCGCACGCATGGCCAGCAGGCAGGCGCGCCTCAGCGAACAGGACAGCCTGCAGCAGGATGACGGCAAGTAGGGTATTGGCATTTTGCCGGTCCTGCGCAACCCATCCGAACGAGCCCCCCGAAAGCCCCGTTGCTTTCGAGGGCTCTCGTTTGCCCAGATAAAACCTGCCAAAATGAAGCTGCCGCTTTTTGGTAGGGAGGGTGTATCGTTTTATCAATATGAGGTAACATGAAACTAGACGTTATATACGTATTAGTTATTTCAATATTTCGATAAGAGTGATTAGATATGCCTGCGCCCAAAAATGCACCGCTTTACCAGCAGATTTATGACGAAATCAAGGACGCGATCGAGAAAGGTGTTTATGCACCCAAGGAGCGTATTCCGTCCGAGCTTGAGCTAGCCGAGCAGTACGACGTGAGCCGCATTACGGTGCGCCGCGCCGTCGAGGAGCTGTGCTCCGATGGCTACCTGGTTAAGCAGCAGGGCCGTGGCACCTTTGTCTCCACGCCGCACATCAACCGCCAGTTCCACGCTTCGACGCTGCAGACGTTTACCGCGCTGTGTGCCGATAATGACATGAAGGCGGGCGCGCATGTGGTCGATCGCCAGATTGTGCCGGCACGTCAAAACGAGATGGAGTTCTTTGGCCTGCAGAAGGACGCGCTGCTGCTGCACATCAAGCGCGTGCGTACGGCCGACGGCGAGCCCATTTTTGAGGAGAACATCTTTGTGCCGTTTGACGCCTACCGTGAGCTGTTGACGGCCGATCTTGAGGACAAGTCGATTTTTTCCGAGGTCGAGCGTGTTGGCGGAACGCCGATTGTCTCGGTTGGCTACCGCACGGTCGAGGCCGTTCGTGCCAATACCGAGCAGGCGGCCGAGCTGGGCATCGCTCCGCACGATCCACTGCTCAACCTGCGTGCCGGCTTTATCGGCCCCAATGGCGAGCCGGTCCTGATGGGTAAGCAGTACTACGTGGGATCGCGCTACGTTATGGTGATGTAGGGTTGGTTCCGCCGTTCTTACGAACGGCGGACCGATCGACGCTGCAAGCCCGCCAGAGCGGCAATCTGCCTTTCAACTTCGGCGGCATGATCAAAAGATCAATGCCGCCTTGTTTCAAGGCACCTTGCTCGCTCTGGTGGGCTTTCGCTGACATTGCCAAAACATTGACGTTGCCGGGCCGGCACTTGGGGACGTTCCTTTTGTGCCGGCACCTGGGGACACTCCTTAGTCGTTGGGGACGTTCTTAAACGGCCAGTCATTCAAGAACGTCCCCAACGACTACCCGCAGAATGAGCGTGGCTGACAGCCGGGCGACGCCGGTCCGCGTGGCGGCGTATAATCGGCGGCAGATGATTCTGACGTTAGGAAACCATGACCGATAGCATGCAGCAGATGGCGCTCGACACGCTCGGCGCCTATTTTGGCTACACCTCGTTTCGCCCGGGACAGGATCGCATGGTGGATGCGATCCTTGCCGGCCGCGATGCGCTCGGCGTTATGCCCACAGGCGCCGGCAAGTCCATTTGCTACCAGGTGCCTGCGCTTATGCTGCCCGGCATCACCTTTGTGGTGAGCCCGTTGCTGTCGCTTATGGAGGACCAGACCCGCGCGCTGCTCGCGGCGGGTGCGCGCCCCAGTTATCTCAACTCCAGTCTTACCCCGGCTCAGCAAAATACCGTGCTCAAGCGGGCGCGCGAGGGCCGTTATCAGCTTATGTACGTGGCACCCGAGCGTCTGCTCGAGCCGCGCTTTTTAGCCTTTGCGCAGGAAGCCGCGGCCGAAGGCGGCATAGGCGTGCCACTCGTGGCCATTGACGAGGCTCACTGCGTGAGCCAGTGGGGCCAGGATTTCCGTCCCGCTTACCTGCAGATTCGTGAGTTTATCGATTCGCTGCCGCGGCGCCCCATCGTGGCGGCCTTTACCGCCACGGCGACCGAGCGTGTACGCGCCGATATCCAGCAAATGCTCGGCCTGCAAAACCCGGCGACCGTGGTGACGGGCTTCGACCGCAAGAACCTCTACTTCGGTTGCGAAGAGATGGGCGACAAGGCCAAGACCGCGTGGGTGCGCGACTATGTGATCGCGCATTCGAGTGAGAGCGGCATCGTGTATTGCTCGACCCGCAAGACGGTCGACGCGCTGGC
This sequence comes from Collinsella sp., assembly GCA_036298225.1. Taxonomy (GTDB): domain Bacteria; phylum Actinomycetota; class Coriobacteriia; order Coriobacteriales; family Coriobacteriaceae; genus Collinsella. The sequence continues at coordinate 88,115 of JAXJJM010000016.1, read as the reverse complement.
AGGCGAGCTTGCCGAGGCACTGGGCCCCAGCGGCATTCGCGTGGGCCGCTACCATGCCGGCATGGGCAACGATGCCCGCCGCCAGAGTCAGCGTGCCTTTATCGACGACGACATTCAGGTGATGGTTGCCACCAACGCCTTTGGCATGGGTATCGACAAGCCCAACGTGCGCTATGTGATTCACAACAACGTGCCCGAGAGCATCGAGGCGTACTACCAAGAGGCAGGCCGCGCTGGCCGCGATGGCGATCCGGCCAGCTGTCACTTGCTGTGGAACGGTAACGATTTTCGCATGCGCCGCTTTTTGATCGACCGCGGCGATGCGGCCGACGAGGCGCTTGACGACGAGCAGCGCGCGTGGGCGCTCCAGAACCGTTATCGCCTGCTCAGCCAGATGGAGGGCTACTGCAATACCACCGGCTGCCTGCGCGAATACATGCTGCGCTACTTTGGCGACGAAGCCGCGGCCGAGCATGCGGTTGCGGCTGCTGCGGGCAGCGCCGCCACGGACGATGCCGAGGGCTGCGGCAGCTGCAGCAACTGTCTCACGCAGTTCGAGGTTGAGGACGTCACCGATATGGCCCGCGCCGCCGTGCGCTATGTGGCCACGCGACCCATGCGCTTTGGCAAGTCGCTGATCGCCGACGTGCTCCACGGCGGCAACACCGAGCGCATTCGCCAGATGCATCTGGACGAGGACCGCGGCTACGGTGAGCTGTCGAGCGAATCGGTCGGGCGCATCAAGGACATCATCGGGCAGCTGTGCGGTCGCGGTTATTTGGCCACCTCGCAGGGGCAGTACCCGGTCGTGGGGCTGGGTCCGCGTGCCGGCGAGGTCGAGGACGAGGCGTTCGTCTTTACCGTTAAGCGTCGCGCGTCCAAGCGCAAGGCCTCGGCCCGCGCCCGCCGCGCCGTCGATCTGCTGCGCGAGGAGGCCGAGCTGGACCAGCACCCGCGCGTTGGCGACGATGCCGAGCTGTTCGAGCGCCTGCGTGCCCTGCGCAAGGAGATCTCGACCGAGCTGGAGATGGCGCCGTATATGGTCTTTTCCGACAAGGCCCTGCGCGGCCTGTGCCGCCTGCGTCCGCAGACGCGCGAGGAGCTGATCCAGGTCAACGGCATTGGCGAGAAAAAAGCCGACGCCTTTGGCGAGCAGTTTATGGCGGCGATTGAAGAATTTGAGTCCGAGCATGCGCGGGATGGAGTGTAACGATGGCATTCGACGATAAAACCGACCGCACTGACGTGCCCGCCGTGCCGCTGTACCAGCAGGTCATGGACGACCTAAAGGGCGAGATCGCGCGCGGCGTGTACCCCGCCGGCTCGCGCATCCCTGCCGAGATGGAGCTCGCGAAGTCCTACGGCGTGGGGCGCATCACCGTGCGCCGTGCCATCGAGGAGCTGTCGCGCGCGGGGTATCTCAACCGCCAGCAGGGGAGGGGCACGTTTGTGTGCGCCCCCAAGCTCAAGCGCAAGATTCGCCAGAAGGGTGACGTCCAGAGCTTTACTGAGGGTTGTGCTGCCAACGACATGGTGCCGGGTGCGCGTCTGGTGTCGCGCACGGTGGTCGCGGCGACGCACGAGGATGCGGCGTTCTTTGGCGTGGAGCCCGGCTGCGAGCTTATCGTGGTCGAGCGCGTGCGCACGGCCGACGGCATCCCCGTCATGCTCGAGAACAACGCCTTTGTGCTTGCCGACCATCCCTACCTGCAGACGCTGGCCGACGAGGACCTCACCGATAACTCAATCTTTGCGCTCGTTGCCGAGCATTCGGGTCGCGCGCCGCTCAAGTCCGACCCCTGCACCGTGGAGATTGCGCTTGCCGATACTCAGACGGCCCCGCTGCTGGAGGTGCCGGTCGGCGAGCCGCTCTTCTATATGGAGGCGTACTTTACCGATGCGGACGAGCGGCCCTTGCTGCTCGGACGCCAAAAGATCGTGGGCTCGCGCTACGTGTTCGACATCTAACGTCCATAGATAGAACAACATAGAACAAGTTTGGTGAAATGACTTCACGAGCGTCGTCGTGCGTGCTATAAATAGGACAACATAGAACGACCGCAGGTACGAGCTGTCGTCGTTCAAAACCGCCACACAAGGAGGAAAACCAGGATGAACGCACATGATCTGGTTCAGGAAATCATCGAGCGCAAGGGCAAGATTGAGAACGTCTTTTGGATCGCTTGCGGCGGTTCGATGATCGACCTGATGCCGGCTAACGAGCTGCTCAAGCGCGAGGCCACCACGTTTACCTCGACGGTCTACACTGCACGCGAGTTTTGCCTGATGGCCCCCAAGAGCCTTGGCGAGAAGTCGCTCGTTATTGCCTGCAGCCACAGCGGCAACACGCAGGAGGTCGTCGACGGCTGCGAGATGGCGCTGGCTGCCGGCGCCGAGGTCGTTGCCCTCACCGACTGCGAGGGCTCCAAGATCGATAACGGCAAGTGGACCACCTGGGTCTATCCGTGGGGCGAGGGCGTGTCACAGGTCGAGGTGCCGCAGGGCATCGGCGCTCTGATCGCCGCCGAGCTGCTCGACCAGCAGGAAGGCTACGAGGCACTCGCTGACATGTACGAGGGCCTCAAGCAGATGGATGCGCTGCTGCCCGCCGCCCGCGAGAAGGTCAACGCCGAGCTGGGCGATCGCTTTGCCGAGCTCTGCCAGCAGCACAAGTTCTTCTATATCCTTGGTTCCGGCCCCAACTTTAGCCAGACCTATGCCATGGCCATCTGCTCGCTCATGGAGATGCAGTGGCAGCACTGCTGCTACATCCACTCCGGCGAGTACTTCCACGGCCCCTTCGAGGCCACCGAGCCCGGCGTGTTCTACTTTGTGCAGCTCGGATCGGGCGAGTGCCGCCCCATGGAGGAGCGCGCGCTGGCGTTCCTCAACACGCATACCGATACGGTAATGGTGCTCGATGCACTCGAGTACGGCGTGGGCGAGGTGCCCGCCAGCGTGCGTTCGTACCTGGAGCCGATCTTCTTCTACAACATGAGCTGCGAGCTGCGCGCCGCCCGCGGAAAGGTGTTCGACCACAGCCCTGAGATTCGTCGCTACATGGGCATCGAGCAGTACTAAGTAACGGGAAAAGTATTCACCTTCGATTCGCAGGGGCACTGCGTGAGTCAAAAAAGCGGGCCGCGCCGGTGGGTTTCCGGCGCGGCCCGCTTAGTATCGCGCATAGATTCGCAAGGTTGCGGCAGCCGGCGGCCTACTTCGCGTCGTAGGCCTCGGCGTCCCACCAGTCGAGCTGGGCGATGTTGTCGCGGATGTGCTGGCAGCTCTTGTGGAAGCCCTCAAGCTCGTGCTCGGACAGGTCGAGCGTGTAGACCTCCTCGACGCCCTCGGCACCGATCACACACGGCAGGGAGGTAAAGATGCCCTCCTCGCCATACTGGCCGGTCATGAGCGTGGAGGCCGAAAGCGCGGCGTGCTCGTTGTGCAGCACGGCAGCGCAGACGCGCGCGGCGGAGTTGGCGACGGCGTACTCGGTGCACTGCTTGCCCTGGTAGGTTACGTAGCCGCCCTTGCGTGCGAGCTCCTCGACCTCCATGTGGTCGAAGGCGTACTTGTCGGGGTTCTCGGCCTGAAGCTCGTTAAGGCTCTTGCCGGCGATGGTTGCGGCCTTAAAGGCGGCCAGCTGGCTAAAGCCGTGCTCGCCGATCATGTAGGCGTCGATGGACTTGGGGCTCACGCCGACCTTTTTGGAGATCTCGGTGCGCAGGCGGGCGGAATCCAGGCCGCAGCCCGAGCCGATGATCTTCTTGGGGTCGTAGCCGGTCAGGTGCCACAGCTCGGTGCACACGACGTCGCAGGGGTTGGAGATGCTTACGAAGATGCCGTCGAAGCCGGCGTCGACGATGCGTTTGGCAAAGGTGCGGGCGGCGTCGGTGGTAAAGAACAGCTCGCCGTCGCGGTTGCCGGCGGCCAGTGCGACCTTGCCGGCGGCGTTGACGATGACGTCGCAGCAGGCAAGCTCCTCGTAGTGGTCGTAGCAGTTGACGATCTTGGTGTTGTACGGGACAAACGAAAGGGAGTCGCGCAGGTCCTGGACCTCGGACGTCACCTTGGCCTCGTTGATATCGCACAGGTACAGCTCATCGGCAATGCCCTGCATGAGCAGACTGTTGGCAACATGTGCTCCTACGTGGCCCTGGCCGACCACACCGATCTTACGCGTCTGGTACATATATGTATCCTTTCGGCCGAGTTTTTCGCGTCGAACCATTGTAGCGTCCTGCTGCCACTTTGCTAGGCTAAAGCGCCATAGATTTTTGGGCATGCCTTAATCTCTACTTTTGGAGTGATTTGGGCCGCTGACGGCATCGCTGGGCGATGTGCTCGCGCGGATGGGGCCGCTCGTTGTACCATAGCTGCAACTGACTCGTAAGGAGCATCCATGCCCATTCGCATCCCCGACGCCCTCCCTGCCGCCGCGCAGCTCGAGAGCGAGAACATCTTTGTCATGACCGAGTACCGCGCGCTGCACCAGGACATCCGTCCGCTGCGCGTGCTCATCCTCAACCTCATGCCCACCAAGATCGCCACCGAGACGCAGATCATGCGCAAACTCTCCAACACGCCGCTGCAGGTGGAAGTGGACCTGCTGCGCACCAAGACGCACGAGGCCACGCACGTGAGCGCCGGCCACCTGGAGACGTTCTACCGCACGTTCGACGACATCCGCGACATCCACTACGACGGCCTGATCATCACGGGCGCGCCGGTGGAGCAGATGCCGTTCGAGGAGGTCGACTACTGGCCCGAACTCTGCCAGATCATGGATTGGTCCACCACGCACGTGCATTCCACGCTGCACATTTGCTGGGGCGCGCAGGCTGGCCTGTACCATCATTACGGCATCCAGAAGTACGACCTGCCGGCAAAGGCGAGCGGCGTGTTCGAGCATTATCTGGTGAAGCCGCAAAGCCCGCTGGTCCGCGGCTTTGACGACCGTTTCTATGCCGTGCATTCGCGCAACACCGATGTGCGCCACGAGGACGTGGAGGCCGAGCCGCAGCTTGAGGTCGTGGCCGTGTCCGATGAGGTTGGCCTGTACATCGTCAAGTCGACCGACAGCCGTCGCTTCTTTGTATTTGGCCACCCCGAGTACGATACCGACACGCTGCGCCTGGAGTACGAGCGCGATGTGAAGCGCGGGCTCAACCCTCAGGTGCCGGCGCATTACTTCCCGAATGACGACCCCACCGCCGAGCCGCGCAACGTCTGGCGCAGCCAGGCTCAGCTGTTCTACACCAACTGGCTCAACTACTACGTCTACCAGACCACGCCCTACGACCTGGCCCGCGCCGGCGAGGAGCACTAGGCCGCGGCCGTGGCTGTGACTGTGCTCACGGCATGACGAGCGTGGATTATCGGACACGCGAGCGTGGATTTTCGGACGTTTACAAATCGAGCGTGGATAATCTCCCACTTTTGGCTTGAAACTAGGCTCAAAACGGGAGATTATCCACGCTCATTTTTTAGGCATGTAGATGCCGATGGCTCGGCTAAGCGACGGTGCGTGCAGAGGCAAAGTCGCATTTGGCGTAGTCTTGAATCTCGACGGGTTTTTCTTTCTGATAATCCGATGGACCAAGGCCTCAAAATGTGGAGACAGGGACCTCTCGACAACCGCCCTACCTGCAGATATAAGACATCAGCCTAAAACGTCCAAAACCGTCAAGTATTTGGTCAGCGCCCGGACAGCATTTGGTCAGACTTCGCATGAAACCGTCTGGTACGTTTGCGCCGTTCCAAGAGTTGGGAGGCGACATGGGAAACATGACGGCGAATCAAAGACTTACAAGCCACATTAAAGCGTGCGAACAGCAGATGAGCTGCGTGTACGCACGCACGGCGGCGGAGGCAAAGCAGATTGAGCGGCGTGTGGCGGCGGGAAGTCTAGAGGCGGTCATGCCGGGGCTGTATGCGCGTCCGGATTATTGGTCCGAGCTCAAGTTTCGGCAACGTTATCTGCATCGGGTGCGGGCCCTTGCGCAAAAGCATCCCGACTGGACGTTTTGCTCCTATACGGCGGCTGTTATCTATGGCCTTTCGGTTTCGCATGCCAATTTGACGCACATCCATATCGCCGCGGCGCCGGCGCAATCGACGACGCCGGGCTCTCGGGTGATTCGCCATCGTTATGCTCGTCAAACGCGGGCAATCCAGATGGATATTGCCGTGACCGATATCGACCAAACGATTACGGATTGCCTGGTCGATGCATCGTTTGTCGAGGGACTGATCATTGCGGACTCGGCGCTTCATGAGCAGCTGTTGTCGAAGGAGCATCTCGTTGAGGCAATCAACAAGCTTGGCTTAAATCGTCGCGGTGTTGTGACGGCGCGAAGTGTTGCGCGGTGTGCCGATGGCCTATCGGAAAGCGGTGGCGAGTCCAAGGCGCGTGCTCTGATGATTGAGCGCGGCTGGCAGACGCCGGAGCTGCAAGTTGAGCTGTTCGACCCAGTTGAGCCGGGACGGCCATATCGCGTTGACTACTTGTGGCGTGTGGGCGACCAGCTGATTATCGGTGAGTTCGACGGATTCGTTAAAAGCGAGAAGGCGGCGGAGGAGGGCAAGCTCGCAAAGGCGCAATTTGATGAGCGTCAGCGCGAGTCGAGGCTTTCGCTACTTGATAACTGTAAGATCGTGCGCTTGTGCTGGGATGATCTAAGGGATCCGGCAAAGCTCGATCGCAAACTCAAGGTTGCCGGCGTGCCGCGTGCGTGTTGAGGCGGTTGCAGGGCGTTGAGCCGCACAAGCGTGGAAATCCGGACACACGAGCGTGGATTTTTGGACGCTTGTTGAATGAGCGTGGATAATCTCCCACTTTTGGCTCGTAAGGGGGCTCAAAGTGGGAGATTTTCCACGCTCATCTTGCGGGTGCGATACAGCGGCGATCAGGCGCTGATGATGTGGGGTAGCGGCAGGTCGTGGGTATCGGTGGGAACGTGGTCGACATGCTGCTCGTCAAAGGCGATGCCGATGATTTGGCATGCGGGCGAGACCATGGGTAGGTAGCGGTCGTAGCAGCCGCCGCCGTAGCCCAAGCGCGCACCGGCGCGGTCGAAGGCTACGAGCGGCACGACGATCATATCAAGCGCTTCGGCAGGCACGATAGGGAAGCGGTCGCTGTCGAAGTCCTCGGCAGCAAAGGTTCGCGTGGGATGGATAACAAACGGGGCCGTGGCCGCGTCGCTGGCGGCAACTGCCCTCATGCACATACGCTGGCCACAAGCCGCAGCGTCAGCTGCCGAGAACATGCACGGATAGGCCACGCGCCAGCCGCGTCTGGCGGCCGCTGCGGCAAACGCGGCAGGATCGACTTCGGAACCCATCGCGGCATAGACGGCAACGATGCGCGGCGCCGCGGCACCCAAGCGATCCAACGGCTCAACCAGCCGCGCACAGATAACGGCAGACTTCGCCGCCCGCACATCCAAATCAATCGCATCGCGCCGAGCAATCACCGCCCGTCGCACCTCAGCCTTACCCATCCCGGCCTCCTCTAGCAAACCTACCAAAAAGGGACAGGTTTATTTTGGCAGGTTTTATCTAGGCAAACACCCAAACCACCACACAAACCATCGCAAGGGGGGTGGTTCATGGACGCCTTCGTGGGTTTTGACGAAGAGCAGGTGTTCGCGGCGGTTCGTCTCGATCTGTAACAGTAACTCGGCAAAATTGGACCTAGATGTTACAGATTGAGACAAAGGGCCGGCGTCATCCGGAAACGTCTCGATTTGTAACATCTGGAGCCAATATTGCCGCCTTAGCGTTACAGATCGAGATAAATCGGCAGACTGCGGCAAAAGAAAAAGGTAGATTTTCGGTCATGTCCCAAAAATCTACCTTTGTGCGTTAGCCCAACAGGTCGACTACGTTGAAGTCGGCGTTGCTCTTGGCGATGACTTCGCGGCTGCCAAAGACGCAGGTGGGCGACTCGGCTGCGATGCGCGTCACATCGGCGCCGAGCGAGCGCAGCTCACCGGGCGTAGCGGCGAGCATCTGGGCGCGGCGCTCCTCGCGTGCGTGCGGATCGAGCCCGGCCAGGTAGGTCGTGTTGCGGCGCTTGGTGAGCGCGTACGGCTTCACCGGCGCGTCCATGCCGCTCACGCAGCTCACGATAAAGCCCTCAAAGGCGGCCTCGTCGGGATCAAAGCTGCCGAGCCATTCGCCCGCGCGCGCCACGCGCTCAATCGAGGGGTCGATTGCCGGGTCGCGGTAGGTGTAGAACGCCGCCTGACGCTCGCCGGCCGCGCGGAATCCGCAGCCGTACGCGCCGCCCTTAACGCGGATCTCGTTCCACAGATAGTCGTAGGAGAGCGCGTTGGCGGCAACCGCCCAGGCGCCCGTCACGTCGATGCCCAAGCGACGCGGGTCGCACGCGCTTGCCGCAAAACAGATGTCGCTGGGGATGACAAAGGCCTCGTGGCGGTCGCACGGCGTCGGCACCACGAGCGCGTTGCGGCCGGCATCGGCGCCGTCGCCAGCGCCCAGCTCCAGGTCGCCCGCGGCGGCCCAGTATGCGTTAAAGTCCTCGTCGCTGCCGGTAAAGCTCGCCAGGCAGCCATCGGCCACAAAGATGCGGCCTGCCAGCTCGGCAAGCTTGGTACGCAACCCGTTCACGCGCTCGTCAAAGTGGTCGAGCAGGTCGCGCAGGAACAGATAGAAGTCCACGCCCGAAAGCTGCTCGCGCACCACGGCCGAAGGCGAGCTGTAGCTCATCGCGCGACCGAGCGCCGCCGAGTGGCCGTTGTTGATAAAGCCCTGCTCAAGCCCAATGCGAATCTGTGTGAGCACGTCGCGCACGCGGTCGGCGTCGGCATCTGCCAAAAGCGTGCTCGACCATACCTCGCGCGGCAGACTCGCCAGCGCATCGATCTTTTCGGACAGGGCGCCGGCGCTCACCAGCAGGTAGGGGCGCACGCCGTCCACTTCGGGCTGCGTCATGACCTCGGTCGTAAAGCTCAAAAAGCCGAGCTTGCCAGCGAGCAAGTTGTCGAGTTCCTCGGCCGAGTGCTCGCGCGTGGGCAGCTGCTTAAGCAGGCGGCAGAGCAGTGTCACATAGGGCAGGTCCTCAAACGCGACGCAGTTCAGGTCGAAATACTGCATGGCGTAGGCCAGACGGTTGGTGGGGATGCCGTGGCGCAGGCAGGGGATGGGCACGGTCGTGTCCACGATCAGTGGCGGCTCGGGGCGCGCCTCGCCAATGTCGGACACGCGCAGGCGCGGCAGCGTGGCCTTGGCCTCGGGTGTGTCTTCCGCCTCCTGCGCGGCACGCAGCGCGGCCGTGCGCTCGACCACGTCGGTCAGCTCGGCATCGGTCATGGCATCGCGCTTGGCTGCCAGCTCGGCGGCCTCGGCACCCTCCGAACCCTCGGCGGCGTCCACCGGCACCAGCTCGACCAGTGCCATGTGGTCGTTTTCCAGCACCAGCTCGCGCAGCAGGTCCTCAAAATAGCTGCCGTCCAGCTCGCTACGCAGCTCCTCGTACACCGGGCCGTACTTGAGCGCCAGCGTCGCGGCGTCGTCATCGTAGAGCCAGGTGCTCAGCGCGTCGCACGCAATGGCCACGCCGTCGGCGATGCCATAGTCACGCTGGCGCAGGTCGTACTCGTTGCTGCTGATGATGGCTTCCAGACGCTCGCGCGGAACTCCGTGCTCGCACAGGTCGCGGCAGGCGTCCTGGAACACGCGACGCAGCTCGCGCGCCACACCGGGCTGTGCGTTTTGCAGCATGATGAGCTCGTAGGGCTGCAGGCTCTCGGCCGCGGTGTAGCTCACCACGTTGCCGCCCAGGCCGGCGGCCAGAATGGCCTTCTTAACCGGCGCTTCGTTGGAGCCCAGCAGCGCCTCGAACAGGATATCCGCCGCGATCGTGCGCTTGCGGTCGAGCGCGCTGCCCAGCACAAGGCCCAGGCCCACCAGGGCGTTCTCGGGTGTGGTGGCCATCTCGATGCGCTTGTACTCGCAGGTCACGGGCGCCTGCGCGTCCAACGGATTGGGCGCCAGCGTGGACGGGTCCTCGCCGGCGGCAACGGCAGCGTCCATGCGGCGGCTCGCGGCACTCGGCTGCGACAGATAGCGCTCGTCCAAAAAGGCCAGTGCGCGGTCCACGTCCAGGTCGCCGTAGAGCGTGATGTAGGAGTTGGAGGGATTGTAGTGTCGCGCGTGCGTGTCCAGGAACTGCTCGTAGGTGAGCGCGGGAATCGCGCGCGGGTCGCCGCCGCTCTCGTGCGCATAGGCGGTGTCGGGATAGAGCGCGGCGTTGACGGCATCGTCCAGCACGCTCATGGGATCGGACAGCGCGCCCTTCATCTCGTTGAACACCACGCCGTTATAACGCAGCGTGCCCTCGTGCAGGCTCGCGGCGCTGCTGTCGCCGTCGCCCTCCGGCAGGTCCAGTTCGTAGTGCCAGCCCTCCTGCTCAAAAATGGTGGGCTTGGTATAGATGGCCGGGTTGAACACCGCGTCCAGGTACACGTCCATCAGGTTGTACAGATCCTGCTCGTTGGTGGTGGCAACGGGGTAGATGGTCTTGTCGGGGTAGGTCATGGCGTTGAGGAACGTCTGCATGGAGCTCTTGATCAGGTCGACAAACGGCTCCTTGACGGGAAACTTGGCCGATCCGCACAGCACCGAGTGCTCAAGAATATGGAACACGCCGGTGGAATCGGCCGGCGGCGTCTTAAAGCCAATGGCAAAGGCCTTGTTCTCGTCGTCGCACGCCAGGTACAGCAGGCGAGCGCCCGAGGCAGTGTGTCGCAGCACGTAAGCGTCCGAGTCGAGCTCGGGCACGGTCTCGCGGCGCTCGACGGCAAAGCCGTGGCAGGTAGTGCCGGGCACCAGCAGTGCAGCGGCTGCGGCGCGCGGGTCGGTTGAGGTGGTGGGCATATGCAGTCTCCTTTGACGCCCCAGCGGGGGCGAATCGAGTCGAATCCTCGAGAGTATACCCATATGGGGCCGCGACCCTGCGGCGAACTGGAGACGATGCCAGCGGATTGGGCGAAGGGCTCGCGTGCCCGCCGCACGAGCGTGGAAAATTGGACACTCGCCAAACGAGAGTGGATATTCGGACGGACGAGCGAGGATTTCCGGATACCTATCGAACGAGAGTGGATATTTGGACGGAATTTGCCGCAAAAGCCCCAAAAACCGTCCAAATATCCACTCTCGATATCCGACCGTCCGAAAATCCTCGCTCGTCCATCACTCGCGTATCTCTCGTCTCTCATTCGTCTCTAATATGAGAGATGACAGGAAGATGAGAGAAAAATATGAGAGATAACTGAGCAGCAAAGAGACAGGCAATCATGGTATTGTCTCAATACCGATTGTTCTACCAGCAAAAATATGTATAAATGAAGCAAATGGTAGACATTCCATCTCTATCTATCTCTTATCTCTAAGCCGAGAGATAGAGAGATAGATGAGAGATAATTACGAGAGATAACTGAGAGACGAGGGAAATCTATCCGCGGCATTCTCCGCGGGACCGAGCGAAAGGACGTGCAGATGAACGAAAACGAGCTGACCGGTCTGCTTGAGTCTTTAAGGCGTATGGGCTCGGATGATCTTAACGTCGAAGTGAAGGAGAGCGCCACGACGCTTTCCCGCGACGTGTGGGAAACGGTGAGCGCATTCGCGAACACTGCCGGCGGAACCATCGTGCTCGGAGTGAGTGAGCGCGCAGGTTTTGTCCCGGTTGAGAACTTCGAGACCGAGAAAGTGCTCAACCAATTCGTGGCGGGCATGGGCGATGCCGGCGGTCGCGGAAAGCTGGCCAATCCGCCCAAATACACGATCGAGCGAGTGGAGCTTCAGGGCGTCATCGTTCTCGTCATTACGATTGAGGAGCTCGATCCGTCGAGCAAGCCCTGCTATGTCATAGAGCGGGGCGCCCAGGGCGGCAGCTACAAGCGCATCGATGACAAAGATGTGCCGCTTTCATCGACCGAGGTGCTCGCATTGGCGTCATACGGTCGAGCGACTCCGAGCGATCGCGACGCGGTGGCGGGTGCGGGCGCGGACGATCTCGACGAGACGCTGGTCGACCGTACGATAGATCGGGCTTTATCGTTGACGCCCCGGGCAATGCGCGGCGCGCCGGACAAACAAACGAAACTGGAGCGCCTAAATATCCTTGATTCCCAGGGCAATGTCACCAAGGCTGGACTCCTAGTTGTGGGCACCTACCCTCAGCAGTTCTATCCCAAGCTCTTCATTGACGTGGCTGTCCATGCGGGAACTCAGAAGGGCATGGCGGGGTCGCTGAGATTCATGGACCGCACAATCTGTGAGGGAACGTTGGGCGAGATGATCTCGGATGCCGTCGCAGCCGTCGCCAAGAATTTGCGGCGAACCTCGACCGTCCAAGGCGTCTCGCGTGTCGACTCGCTTGAGATTCCCGAGGAGGTTCTGCGCGAGGCAATCGCCAACGCCGTAATCCATCGAGAATACGGGGATCGGTTCTGTGGACAATCGATTGCCGTCGACGTCTTTGACGATCGTGTCGAGGTGACGAATCCTGGCGGCCTTTACGGGGGAAAGACTCGCGAGAACTTGTTTGACGGCAGCTCCCGATGCCGTAACGCGACGCTTGTGAAGCTCATGTCGATTGTTCCGCTGCCGGATGGCGCAGGTTCGCCGGCTGAGGGCAATGGCTCGGGCATCCCGATGATGATCGATGCCATGCGCGCGCATGGTCTGGCCGGGCCCCTGTTCTGCCCGGGATTCGATCGGTTCAAGGTCGTACTTTACCGTTCAAAGATCGAGCCGGTCGATCATGGCGGGGGCTTAATTGTGACGGCACTCAAACACTACGGCGAGCTGGGGACGCGCGAGCTGGCAGAGCACACAGGGCTCACAATTTCCCAGGTTAGGTCGCGCGTCAACGCGCTCATTGCTCAAGGCGAGCTTGAGCCCACGGCGCCGGCGACGAGCCGCAACCGCAAGTATCGACTGTCGGAGCGCGTGGGATAGATGCGTTAGTGGACGAGGCGACCCAATAATCGACCCTCGATTGGCGTCCATTAAGGTAAAGCGGTTGTTGCCCAGTCGACGGTGATGCTAAAGACTCGGCTTACGCCGGCATGGCCCCGAACCCGTCTATCAGGAACAGCCTAAGAACCAGCTTGATGACATTTCCCGGTTTGACTTCTGCCGCGTCAAAGACGTGGCGCTCGGCGAGCTCGCTGCAGTATGCATAGATGTCGCGGATAAGGTCCGCGCCCGAGAGCGTAAACATGTAGCCTGCGTCCGAAAGCGCATTGGGCGCGGCAGGCAACTTGGCCATGTGGCAGAACGTTTGCAGGTCGGGCGCCATAACGTTCTGGTAGTCGAGGTGGCCGTTGGCATCCTGCACGGCAACCTCCAATTGGCGCACAAAATCCAGCGCCGCCGCTAACACAAAGCTCGGCGTAGGCGCATTGACGTCCTGAGTGGTCGCCACAAGCCTGCCCGCCGCCTGCGTGACAAGCCAAGCGACCTCGCGCTGGCAACGCACGGCCTTGCGCGTAACCGGCTTGATGGACGAAGAAGAAACGCTTCCCTTAGGCGGATTCGAAACAGCCACAAGAACCTCCCATGAACGACCCGGCCCAACAAGCCCGGATGAAACACGTGCTACATCAGTATACAGGGAAGTGGGGTAGCGGGGTACAAGCGCGCCAGCGGCAAACCGAGAGCATCAACGATGTGCCGATCGCGGAATGAGATCTCGTAATAATTGACTCTCGGCCATATTATTGAGGGGCATGACTCGCGTTCGTATGGTTGTAGGTGCTGGCGATGAACGACATTGACCTTGCTGTTCCGTTGATGGATGGACCAAGCTATGACCGCGCCTGCAGTCTCGTGCCTTCCGAATACGTTGAGGCATGGGAGTGGTTTCTGGGTGAGGAACAGCGCGGCGGCGTTTGGACCAGCCTTCCGCACCACACCAAGGAAGATAGTCCTCAGTATCAGTACCGTTTGAGAATTGGCTCGGACTTCTTTCCCGTAACGCGGGATTCAGGGATCTTCTGGCCGGGCCAGGATCGGGTGAAGCAAGATCCCAATAAGATCTTTGCGCTTTCGGTCCATAACTCTAAAAAGAGCTTCTACACCGATGTGCCTCCGCTCTATTTGGATGACGGTACGTGGGTCATTAAGTATTCGGTCCAAGCGCCAGGAGCCGTTGGTTCTCGAGACCAGAATTACAACCGTAAAATGCTCAACTGCATGGAATGTGGCGTCCCAGTCGGAGTCATATTTGCAACCGAGGTGGGCTATAAGGTGCTCGGCCTTGCGTTTGTTGAGCGGTTCGAGCCCGAAAATGGATGGTTTGTTCTGCACGGTCCTGTTCATAAAGGCGGACCGGACCCTCGTTTTGCGCCCGACATGAGTTATCTGAAGCACATACCCGTCGATATTGAGTTTGCCGGACAGGGTGCGACCGACGACGAAAAGGTCCGCTATGCGTTAAGGCGCGAGCGATTGGGGCAGCAATGGTTCCGCAAGCAGCTCGTTGCCGCCTATGATGGCCGTTGCGCGGTGTCGGACTGCGGCGTCAGTGAAGCTCTGGAGGCTGCACATATCGAGAATTGCTCGGGACCCAAATCGCAGGTTGCCAGCAACGGTATTCTGCTTCGGCGCGATCTTCATTCCCTATTTGATGCTCACCTGATTTCGTTTGAGCCTGTTTGCGGCGAATATCGGCTGTGCGGATCGTACCTGCTGGATAAGACCGACTACGCTTCCTTTGCGGGTGCGACGCTAAGGCAGCCGGATGAGCGTCAGTGGCGACCCGATACGGTGTTTCTTGAGGCCCATCGCATTGAGTTCGATCGCTCGGAAAAGAAGCGTGAAAAGGCGGGGCTTCTGCCGTATTAGCGTATTTGGCTTTGGCATTCTTTGACGATCGTGTTGTTTGATCGGATCGCGTGGCGATGCAATCTCGCGCACGCCCGCCGGTGCATGCTCTTCCTGATTTGTATAGCGAGAGGGGAGCGTATATGAGCTGGCGAGGCGATATTGCGATGGGGAAGTACGGAAAACTGCCGTGTGCCCTTATAGACAACAATATGTTTCCGAGCGTAGAGGTTGATTGCGCGTCGTTTGTCGTCACCTGCCCTTGCTGCGGCTCGCAAATACCGTGTCTCGACATTCGGTTTATCGATGCGCGCGACAGACTCAGCGACGAAGTGAGAAAACGGACAGGCGTTCATATGCCGGTGTATCCGGAGAAATGCCCTGTTTGTGGCCTCGATATCGTGTACGACGCCGGCGACGAGGGATAGGTGATGCGGAGGAGTTGGCTGTGAGTGTCTTTTGCCTCTACAAATAAATCCCCTCACCGAGTTGCCTGTGGAACTCGGCGTGATGGTCGCGTGCCCAGGTAAAGAGCGCCTGGTCAAAGTCGGTACGCGTGGCCGGGACGCCAAAGACGCCGGCAACTTCGACGCGTATAAACTCCAGTGCCGGCAGCTTGTTGATGGCAGTGAGGGCAAACGGGGACGAGGGCTCCTCGAACAGATAGCGGCTGCCTTGCAGCGCGTCGCAACTGGTGCACGTGTTGCCGAGCGACGGGGCTTTGGAGGCTCGCGCGCCTACGGGCTTGTAGCCGCAACGCTTATGAAGGTAGTCGCGGATCTCGCCCGGCACGCAGCCAAGAGCGGGCACGATGGCGAGTGCGTTGGTGTTGGCCGTGTCGATGGCAATGTGCCCGGCTTCGTTGGGCGTGTGCGCGATGGCGATGCTCTTGTCGTTATCGGTTCGATAGGGAATGCCGAAGGCCGCGACCGAGGTCTCTTTGTGACACTTCCAGCACTCGCGCTTGCCCAGTACTAGATATATATACGGTGCTGAGGGGTCGGATCGGTCAACACCGGGCAGCCACTCGGCAAAGGGCTCGGGGTTGACGCCGCTGGGTACATACCAGATCTTCTTGGTCCGGTCCCATTTGGCGCCCAGCGCCTTGGCTTCTTCTTTGTGCGAAAAGGGGACATCGAGCTCGGTGCGCATAGCGGCTCCTTGGTGCTGCAGGTGCAAGTGGCTCAAGGATACCGCAGGGCGCAGACATCGCGGCGTTTTGCTGAGAAGTTGCGGTGCGGACTGATTGGTTATGCCGATGAATAGATCGGCAAGTAGATGGTCGGCTTTTGGCTAGTTGGGCGGTTGGAGCTGCCAGCTGATTTGGCGACATAAAACAAAACAGCCCAGAGGACATAGCCTCTGAGCTGCGAACATTTGGTGGGCGTTAGAAGATTTGAACTTCTGACCTCTTCCGTGTCAGGGAAGCGCTCTCCCCCTGAGCTAAACGCCCGATCAAGGGTGCGCAAGCGCGCAAGGGATAATATAACGGAGCCTGAACTCGGTGGCAAGAACATTTTTAAAAATCGCTTACATTGTGGAATTCGGGGGCTTTGTCGCATCCATTTCAAAAGAGCCTGCTGCCGCGATTTGGCTGTCGCATAATGCAAGGCCATTGCGGTATCGAGCTATGGAAAGACGCCTGCGGAATTGTCCTACCGATAAGCGGACAAGCCTCCAGCTGGTGACTTCGCCGTGGTAAGGTAAGCCGAATTGTTTCCAGGCTGTTTC
The DNA here is from genome assembly GCA_036298225.1 of Collinsella sp. Lineage (GTDB taxonomy): Bacteria > Actinomycetota > Coriobacteriia > Coriobacteriales > Coriobacteriaceae > Collinsella. The sequence goes on along the minus strand of JAXJJM010000016.1, from coordinate 71,522 downwards.
GGGGGAGTGGAATGAGCAAAGAGTGTGTCGAGCAGGTCGAAGGCGCAGGGGCTTCGGTGCCGATGACCGATATATCGAACATTGATGTGCCCGAGGGCACCGACGAGCTCAGCCGCAACACCCGTCGCGCATGGCGCGACCGCCTGAACAGCGCTTCGACGCGCAAGATGATCACGGGCGTCTTGGCTACGCTGGTGGGCGGTTCGTTTTGGGGCTTCTCGGGCACCAGCGCGAGTTTTTTGTTCGATACCTACCATGTCGATACGCTGTGGCTTATGAGCGTGCGTCAGATTCTCGCCGGTCTACTCTTTATGGCCGTGGTTGTTACGCGCGACCGCGAGCGCCTGATTAAGCTCTGGACCACACCCGCCGATCGCAAGCAGCTGCTGCTCTTTACCGCTTTTGGCCTGCTGTTCAACCAGTTTTGCTATCTTTCGGCCGTGCGCCTGACGAACGCCGGAACCGCGACGGTGCTCCAGTGCCTGCAGCTCGTTATCATCATGGGCTACGCCTGCGTGACCGATCGCCGCATGCCGCGTACTCGCGAAGTCATCGGCATTGGCCTGGCTCTGGGTGGAACCTTTTTAATCGCCACCGGCGGCGACCCCACCAGCCTGAATATCTCGCCGCTTGGCCTGGCAGCAGGTCTTATGTGTGCGGTCAGCGCCGCGTGTATGGCGGTGATTCCCGCCAAGATCCTGCCCGAATACGGCAGCCCCATCGTCACGGGCTCGGCAATGCTCACGGCGGGCGTGGTCTCGTGCGTCTTCGTGCAGCCCTGGGCGCATATGCCGGCGCTCGACGCTGCCGGCATCGAGGCGCTCGCGGTGTTCGTGGTTATCGGCTCGTTTTTTGCTTACATGCTTTATATGCAGGGCGTTAAGGACATCGGCTCGGTGCGCGCGAGCCTCATCGGAACTGTGGAGCCGGTTTCGGCGACCATCACCAGCGCCGTTATGCTGGGGACGGTGTTTTTGCCGACCGACCTTATCGGCTTTGTCATGATCATCGTGATGATGTTCCTCACGGTGTAGCTGGCGCCGCTGCCAAGACGGAAAAGGTGTTGTGCCGCATTTTCGCCAATTGACGTCCGTGTCTGGAGTTTAGCTGTCGATGCTCAAAATGCCATAAACTAGCAACGTTATGGACTTTTTCATTGCGACTCAATTGCGAGGATTTCTTTATGGCTGGTAATCACTTTAAGGGCAGCGATAGCGGCCGCCCTGCAGTTCCGCCGCGCCCGAACGGGGCTGGTAAGGCCGGCACGCCGGGCGGCGCTGGACAGGGCGGTTCCGGTAAGCGCGTGTCCCCGGGCGAGACGGCGATGTTTACCGCTCTGTACGAGCAGTCTCAAAAGGCAAAAAAGACCGGCCGTGCAAGAGGGAATGTCTTTGCGGGCGGTGCAACCTCCACGCCGCAGCCGAGCGGGGCTCCTTCGGTACCCGCGAACAACGCAGGTGCTGCCAACGCCGCGAATGCCGCCGGCAACGTTAATGCCGACAAGGCCGCCAACAATACTCCCTCTGCCGGTGGCGCGGGGCTTACGGGTAACCTCGGCACGATTTACACCGGCGCCTCCGAGACTGGCACGTTTGCCCGCCTGGATGATAGCGGTGCCGAGTTTGCGGGCTCGGGTTCCAAGGAAGATTATTACGATTTTGGTTTGAACTACGGTAGCGACGCTTCGTCGAGTTCGACCTCTGACGGTCTGGTCCGTCATCGCCATCGCAAGGGCGAGCGCAAAAAGCGTCACACCGGCGCCATTATTGCCGCTGTGGTCGCGGTGCTTCTCGTTGCGCTTGGCGCAAGCGGCTTTATGCTGCTTAACTCGGCAAAGACCGTAAAGAGTGAAGCGAAGGAGGCTGTCGAGATCGTCGGTGGCCTTAAGGACAAGGTCACGTCGGGCGATTTTTCGACGCTGCCTGACGACGCGAAGAAGATCGATGAGCTCTGCGACAGCATGAAGGCGGAGACCTCGAGCCCGCTGTGGACGGCGGCTTCGTTTATCCCGGTGTATGGCAGCGATATCAATGCGGCCCGCACCATGATTGACGCCCTGTCCGATGTCTCGAGCAACGCGCTGGTTCCCATGGCCGACAACCTCTCGCAGGCCACGCCCGGCAAGCTGTTCCAGGACGGCATGATTAACGTGTCCGCGCTGCAGGCGGTCGCCGATTCGCTTTCCAGCAGCTCGAAGGTGTTCAAGAGCGCCAACGAGAAGGTCCAGGGCATTGGCGATACTCATATTTCCCAGGTGACCGAGCTGGTCGATAAGGCCAAGGACGGCTTTGCCACCCTCAACGGCGCGGTTGACGCGGCGGAGAAGGTCGCCCCCGTCCTTCCCCAGATGCTCGGCGCCAACGGCCAGACGCGCAACTACCTTATGTACGCCATGAACAACGTCGAGATCCGTGCTTGCGGCGGCTTTGGCGGTTCGCAGGGCCTGATTTCGGTCACCGACGGCCAGATGTCGATTGGCGAGTTTGTTCCCCGCATTGGACTCAGTGAGGATGAGGCAGTCGAGAGCGTCGACGAAGAGGATGAGGCGCTGTTCGGCAACCACAGCAACCTGTACAACTCGGGCAATACCTATTCGCCTGATTGGCCCCGCAACTCGCAGCGTGTCGCCGCGCTGTGGAAGTCCCAGTATGGACAGGACGTTGATGGCGTCATCGGTATCGACCCGGTGTTCCTGCAGTATCTGCTGGGCCTGGTCGGTAACGTGTCACTGCCCGACGGAACGGTTGTCGACGGCACCAACGCCGCAAAGGTCCTCATGCACGATGTGTACTGGAACTATCCGGTCGAGGAGTCGGACGGCATCTTTGCATCCGTCGCCAGCGCTGCCTTTGACAAGATTCTTGGCGGTATCGGCGACGTCGATGTTGCGAAGCTTGTCAGCGCCGTTGAGCGCGGTGCCGAAGAGGGCCGCCTGATCGCGTGGATGAGAAACGATGATGAGCAGAATGCCATCAAAGAGACGGGCATTGACGCTTCGCTGCCCGATCCGGATGATCCGAGTGCCGATCCCGTTGCCGGCGTTTACTTTAACAACCTGAGCTTCTCCAAGCTCGACTGGTATCTGAACGCCGACACTCAGATTGGTCAGGGCGTGAAGAACGGCGACGGCACGTGCTCCTATCGCATCACCGTTACCCTGACGAACATCATGACGCAGGAGGAGGCTGGCAAGCTGCCCGACTACGTTGCGGCGAGCGCACCCGATGCCGCGCGTGACGACGAGCGTCTGAATGTCTCGTTGTTTGCCCCGACGGGTGGCAACATCAGTGACCTTACGGTTGAGGGTACCCAGTTTGGTCTTGGTGCCGCTACGTGGCATGGAATCCCCTTCTATTCGGGCACCGTTGACCTGCATGCTGGCGAGACGACGACGATCACGTATACGCTGACCACGTCGGCCGAGGCGGGGGACAAGCCGCTTACGCTGCGTCAGACCCCTACATGCCAGGCGGCTCGCGACAGCGCGTCGGCGTAGGGTTTTTCTGGTAGCGCAGATAATCGAGTACCATTTTGGGGCGGACAGGCAATCTGTCCGCCCCTATTTTGTAAGGAGGGCGCATGAAGTACTTTGGCACCGACGGCTTTCGCGGCGAGGCCAACGTTGGGCTGACGGTAGAGCACGCTTATAAGATTGGCCGTTTTGTGGGCTGGTATTACGGCGCCAACCGCAGTGCTAAGGCGCGCGTCATCGTGGGCAAGGACACACGTCGCTCGAGTTATATGTTCGAGGCGGCGCTGGTGAGCGGTCTGGTCGCGAGCGGTGCGGACGCCTATATGCTGCACGTGATCCCGACGCCGGGCGTGGCGCATCAGACCGTGGAGGGCTGCTTCGATTGCGGCATCATGATCAGCGCGAGCCACAACCCGTTTTGCGATAACGGCATTAAGCTCGTCAATAGCGACGGTTTTAAGATGGACGAGGACGTACTGGAGCTCATCGAGGACTACATCGATGGCAAGAGCGAGGTGCCGCTGGCCACGGGCAACCACATCGGCGCCACGGTGGACTACATGCAGGGCCGCAACCGCTACATTGCTTCGCTCATCGCCAGCGCGAACTTTTCGCTGCAGGGCGTCAAGATCGGTATCGACTGCGCCAACGGCTCGGCTTCCTCGGTGGCCAAGCCGGTGTTCGACGCGCTGGGCGCTGACGTGCGCGTGATCAACGCCGCGCCCGATGGTTTTAACATCAACGTTGACTGCGGCTCCACGCATATGGAGCGTCTGCAGCGCCATGTGGTGGAGCAGGGCCTGGACGTGGGTTTTGCCTTCGACGGCGATGCCGACCGCTGCCTGGCCGTGGATGAGCGCGGTCGCGTGGTAGACGGCGACCAGATCCTGTACGTGTGCGGCGTGTATCTGAACAAGCACGGGCGACTCTCGGGCGGTACCGTGGTGCCGACGATTGCCAGCAACTTTGGCCTGGTCAAGTCGCTGGAGCTTGCCGGTCTGAGCGCCGTGACCAGCGGCGTGGGCGACCGTCACGTGTATGCCAAGATGCGCGAGGGCGGCTACAGCTTGGGTGGCGAGCAGACGGGCCATACGATCTTTGGCGATATCGAGCGCACGGGCGACGGCATTATGACCTCGCTGCGCGTGATGGAAGTGATTCGTGCCGAGCGCGAGACGCTCTCGCAGCTCACGGCTCCGTGCAAGCTGCTGCCGCAGGCGCAGGTGGCCGTGCACGTGGCGGACAAGGACGCCGCGCTCGAGAACATGGGCGTGCAGAACGCCATCGCCGAGGCCGAGGCTGCGCTGGCAGGCGAGGGCCGCGTGCTCGTGCGCAAGAGCGGAACCGAGTCGGTTATCCGCGTGCTGGCCGAGGCGCCCGACCAAGCATCTGCCGATGCCGCCATGAAGCGCATCGCCGCCGCGCTGGAAGCTCTGTAAGGTAGTCATTGGGGACGTTCTTAAACAACTAGGTGGAAAGGGGGCGCCGCGGATTGGTTCCGCGGCGTCCCCTTTGCGTTGGCGTGTCGGTTATGCCTTACAGCTCGTAGAGCGTGGTGAACTTGTCCTGCAGGTAGCTGCAGTAGTAGCGGGCATCGAACGCCATGCCGCAGGCGCCCTTGATGAGCTCCGGCGCGTCCTTGGCGCGTCCCCACTGCCAAATGCGCTCGCCCAGCCAGGCGCGAACGGGCGCAAGGTCGCCGCTCGCGCAGGCGCCGGTAAGGTCGACGCCGTCGCGGCACATGGCCGGCACGAACATGGCGTCGTAGGCGCTGCCCAGCGCATAGGTGGGGAAGTAGCCAAACGAGCCGCCGCTCCAGTGCGTATCCTGCAGGCAACCACGCGTGTCGTCGGGAACGGGGATGCCCAGGTACTCGTTCATAAAGCGATTCCAAAGCGCGGGGATATCCTTGGCTGTGGCCTCGCCGGCAAACAGCATGCGCTCGATCTCGTAGCGCACCATAACGTGCAGCGGATAGGTGAGCTCGTCGGCCTCGGTGCGGATCAACGACGGCTGCGCGATGTTCACGGCGCGGTAGAGCGTGTCCTCGTCGACGTCGCCGTAGACCTCGGGCGCGTGGCGGCGCAGCACCTCGAGCAGCGGTCCCATAAAGGCGCGGCTGCGACCCACGGTGTTCTCGAAAAAGCGGCTCTGGCTCTCGTGGATGCCCATGGAGGTGCCGCCCTCAAGACAGGTACGCGCATAGGCGGGATTGACGCCCAGCTCGTACATGGCGTGTCCCGCCTCGTGGATGATGCTGTAGACGTTGGAGATGCAATCGTCCTCGTAGATGTGTGTCGCGATGCGCGCGTCACCCACGGCAAAGCCCTCGCTAAACGGGTGCTCGGTAAAGGCAAGCGTGGTGTCGTTCAGGTTCAGGCCGACGAGCTTCATAAGGTCGAAGCTCATGGCGCGCTGGGCGGCCTCGGGCACGCGGGCGTGCAAAAAGTCGGCAGCGGGCTGCTGGCCGCGCTCGCCGATGGCGTGCACGAGCGGCACGACCGTGGCCTTGACCTCCTCGCAAAACGCGTCGAAGCTCTTGGCGGAAAGGCCGCGCTCGTACTGGTCGAGCCAAACGTCGTATGGGTTGCGCTTGGGGTCCATGAGTTCGGCCTGATGCTTAAGTTGGGCGATGATTCTATCCACATAGGGCTCAAAACTCGCCCAGTCGTTGGCCGTCTTGGCCTTGTGCCACACGGCGTCGGCCTCGCAGGTGAGCCTGGTCCAGGCCTCGGCCTCCTCGGTAGGAATAACGCTTGCCTCGCGCTGGTCGCGGCCGAGCACGCGAATCTCGTCGAGCAGCTGCGGGTCGTCGATCTTTTCGCCCGCGACCGTCTCACGCGCGAGAGAGTGCACGAGCTCAACGGACTTTTTGCTGGTCAGGAGCTTGTGATGTTCGCCGGCAAGGGTCCCCATAGCATCGGCGCGGGCCGCGGCGCCGTTGGCGGGGGCAATCGTCGCGCCATCGAACTCGGCAATCTTGAGCAGGTATTCACGAGTCCACAGCTTGCCCTCGAGCTTGCGGAATTTTTTGACGGCCTTATCGACCTTCATGCCTTTGGGCGTCTTGCCCACTGCGGGCTTGGTCTTCTTATCGTGCTTCTTACCCATACCATATCCTTGATCTCGCGAGCCGAGCGCCATGGATGGGCGCACGGCCAGTTTGCACAGCTACCTGCCTTGTACCCAGCACGAACAAAACGGAACGCGGCGATATGCTCGCAGAATGTGTTATCCTATAGCCCAATGCGTTGACGGAGAGGGTTTTGCCCGCCGCGTCGCCGGCAAGAGAGGGAAGGTCATGGGCTGCAAGCCTTCCTGCGGTGACAAGGGCCAAGCGTTCACTCCCGAGCAGCGACCTCAACGGGCGCGCGGCCAGCGGCGGCGATGTCCCCAGTAGGGAAGCCGTGAGCCTCGCGACAAGGGGCACAGAGTGGGCGCGGCGGGCCAGACATCCGCCGGGTCAAACAAGGTGGTACCGCGGAATTCAACCGTCCTTGGGCAATGCACATGCCCGAGGGCGGTTTTTTGTTACCGAACCGGGCCGCACATTCGCAGCGCCGGGTGGCTCCAACCGCCGCGGCAAGTGGATGCGCGAGAGACGAAAGGGAAGACATGAGTCTGATTGATGATCTGGTCAAACTCGAGGAAGAGGCCAAGGAGCTCGTCGCAGGCGCCGACGACGCCGCAAAGCTCGAGGCCGCGCGCGTTGAGCTGCTCGGCCGCAAGGGCCGCATCACCGGCCTGATGCGCATGATGGGCAAGCTCGCCCCCGAGGATCGCCCCGTGATGGGCAAGCGCGCCAACGAGATGCGCCAGCTGATCGAGGGCATGCTCGACGAGCGCACGACCGAGATGAAGGCCGCCGCCCTCAAGCACGCATTGGAGCACGACGCCGTCGACATCACGCTGCCGGGCATCCGTCCGCAGATCGGTCACCAGCACCTGATCAAGCAGATCATCGAGGAGGCCGAGGACATCTTCTGCGGCATCGGCTACACCGTCGAGTCCGGTCCCATGGTCGACACCTCCTACTACAACTTCACCGCGCTCAACGCCCCCATGGATCACCCGAGCCGCTCGGCCCGCGATACCTTCTACGTGGTCGACAACAACCCCGGCAGCGTCGCGCACCCCGAGGCGCATGCCCATGGCGAGTCCGACGTACTGCTGCGCACCCAGACTTCGGGCGTGCAGATCCATACCATGGAGTCGCAAAAGCCGCCCATCTACATGATCTGCCCGGGCACCGTCTATCGCCCCGACACGGCCGACGCCTGCCACCTGCCGCAGTTCAACCAGATCGAGGGCCTGGTCGTCGACGAGGGTATCACCTTCGGCGATCTTAAGGGCACGCTCGACTACTTTGTTAAGTGCATGTTTGGCGAGGACCGCAAGACGCGTTACCGCCCGCACTTCTTCCCCTTCACCGAGCCGAGCTGCGAGGTAGACGTGAGCTGCCACGTGTGCGGCGGCAAGGGCTGCAACTTCTGCAAGCACAGCGGCTGGATCGAGATTCTGGGTTGCGGCATGGTCGACCCCAACGTCCTGATCAACTGCGGCATCGACCCCGAGAAGTACACCGGCTTCGCCTTTGGTATTGGCGCCGAGCGCGTCGCGGCACTGCGCTACGACCTGCCCGACCTGCGCACGTTGATGACTGGTGACATGAGGTTCTTGAACCAGTTCTAGAACGCTTTCTTCTTAGTTGCAGTTTCCGGCTCAAAGCCGCATTTATGAAAGGAGACCAGTTAGATGCGTGTTTCTTACGACTGGCTCAAGACCATGATTGATATTCCGGAGGATCCCAAGACCCTTTCGGACGAATATATCCGTACCGGCACCGAGGTCGAGGCGATCGACACCGTGGGCGAGTCCTTCGACCACGTGGTGACCGCCAAGGTGCTCACCAAGACCCCGCACCCCGATAGTGACCACATGTATGTGTGCTCGGTCGACGTGGGCGACAAGAACCTCGACGCCGACGGTAATCCCGCTCCGCTGCAGATCGTCTGCGGCGCGCAGAACTTCGAGGCTGGCGACCACATCGTCACGGCCATGATCGGTGCTGTGCTTCCCGGCGACGTCAAGATCAAGAAGAGCAAGCTTCGCGGCGTCGTGTCCATGGGCATGAACTGCTCTGCGCGCGAGCTCGGCCTGGGCGGCGACCACTCCGGCATCATGATCCTGCCCGAGGACACGCCCTGCGGTATGCCGTTTGCCGAGTACGTGGGCTCGAGCGACACCGTGCTCGACTGTGAGATCACGCCCAACCGTCCCGACTGCCTGTCCATGATCGGCATGGCCCGCGAGACCGGCGCCATCTTCGATCGCGATTTCCACGTTGAGCTGCCCGCTATCAAGGCGGAGACCGGCCGCGCGACCGACGACGAGCTTTCCGTCGAGATTGCCGACGAGGGCCTGTGCGACCGCTACGTCGCTCGCATCGTGCGCAACGTGAAGGTCGGCCCGTCGCCCGACTGGATGGTCAAGCGCCTTAACGCCCTGGGCGTGCGCCCGCACAACAATATCGTCGACATCACCAACTATGTGATGATGCTCACCGGTCAGCCGCTGCACGCCTTTGACCTGGACACCTTTGCCGAGCGCGATGGCAGGCGCCGCGTGGTGGTTCGCGCCGCCCAGCAGGACGAGAAGTTCACGACGCTCGACGGCGAGGAGCGTGTGCTCGATGCCGGCATGGGCCTCATCACCGACGGCGAGCGTCCCGTGGCGCTGGCCGGCGTTATGGGCGGCATGGATTCCGAGATCGAGGACGATACCGTCGATGTGATGGTCGAGAGCGCCTGCTTCAACGCCGGTCGCACCTCGCACACCAGCCGCGATCTGTCGCTGATCTCCGACGCCTCCATTCGCTTTGAGCGCCAGGTTGACGAGACCGGCTGCGTGGATGTCGCCAACGTCACGTGCGCGCTCATCGAGGAGATCGCCGGCGGCGAGGTCGCTCCCGGCTACGTCGACGTTTTCCCCGCGCCCAAGACCATCGACAGCATCAAGCTGCGCCTGGCCCGCGTGCACGCCATCTGCGGTGCCGACATCGAGTCCGACTTTATCGAGCGCTCGCTCACCCGCCTGGGCTGCACCGTCGAGCGCGACGGCGAGGACTTTATGGTCACGCCGCCGAGCTTCCGTCCCGACCTGCCGCGTGAGATCGACCTGATCGAGGAGGTCCTGCGCCTATGGGGCATGGGTCGTGTGACGGCGACCATTCCGGCTGCCAAGAACCACATCGGCGGTCTGACCCGCGAGCAGAAGCTCACTCGTAAGGTCGGCGAGATCCTGCGCGCCTGCGGCCTCAACGAGACCACGACTTTTGGCTTTGCCGCCCCGGGCGACCTGGAGAAGATCGGTATGTCCACCGAGGGTCGCGGTTGCCCCGTGGTGCTCATGAATCCGCTGGTGGCCGAGCAGACCGAGATGCGTCGTTCGCTGCTGCCGGGCCTGCTGCAGTCCGTGGCCTACAACGAGGCGCACGGTACGCCCAACGTGCACCTGTACGAGGTCGGCAGCCTGTTCCACGGTCGCGAGAACGCCAGCCTGCCCAAGGAGACCAAGTCCGTGGCGGGTGTGCTCTCGGGCCAGTGGAGCGAGCAGTCCTGGAACATGAAGTACCGCAAGCTGCGTTTCTTCTTTGGCAAGGGCATTGTCGAGGAGCTGCTTGCCCAGCTGCGCATCGAGAAGGTCCGCTTCCGTCCCGTCGAGGGCGAGGGCTATGCCTTCTTGCAGCCGGGTCGCGCCGCCGAGGTTCTGTCCGGCGGTACCGTGCTGGGCTGGGTTGGCGAGATTCACCCCGAGGCGCGCGAGGCTATGGGCATTGACGAGGTTGTCGTTGCCTTTGAGCTCGACCTGGACAAGCTGATCAAGGGCGCCCGCAACCAGGAGAACTACCGTGAGTTCTCGCAGTACCCGGCCGTTGAGCACGACCTTGCTATCGTGGTCGACAACACTGTGACCTGCGAGGATCTTGAGCGCCGTATTACCAGCGCCGGAGGCAAGCTGCTCGAGGGCGTGCGCCTGTTCGACGTGTACCGCGACCCGGTCCGCATTGGCAAGGGCAAGAAGTCCATGGCCTTCGCGCTTACGTATCGCTCCGACGACCACACGCTCACCAGCGAAGAGGTCGAAAAGGCGCACCAGAAGATCGTCACCAAGGTGTGCAAGGGCGTAAACGGCGAGGTCCGCGGCTAGGTCTTGCGCTGGGGTATAGGTCAGCGGTGGCTGCTGGCGAGTCCTACGTGACCGCTATGCTTGGTATAAGGCGCTGCTGAGCCTGCATATATGACACGCGCATTACATAACGGCGTGCTGCTTTGTCGGCAGCGCGCCGTTTTGCTATGATAGCCCGCGGCGTGTTACGAATCTGACATTACGTAATACTGACAAGGTGATTTAGGCGACGTTGCAATTTCGTGCGCCGATAACCGGGAGGCGTATATGCACATTCCAGACAACTACCTGTCCCCGCAGACCGATGCCGTCATGGCGGTGGCGATGGTGCCCGTATGGGTTCACTGCATCAAAAAGGTGCGCGCCACGCTCGATCGCGAGCATATGGCGTTCCTGGGCATCTGCGCCGCATTCTCCTTCTTGCTCATGATGTTCAACGTGCCGCTGCCCGGCGGTACCACTGGTCACGCCGTTGGTGGCGCGCTCATCGCGCTGCTGCTGGGCCCCGAGGCTGCTGCCATTGCGGTTTCGGTTGCGCTGGCGCTGCAGGCGCTGCTGTTTGGCGACGGCGGCATCCTGTCCTTTGGAGCCAACTGCTTTAACATGGCCTTTGTGCTGCCGTTTGCCGCTGCTATCGTGTTCCGTGCGCTCAACAGCCGTTTGCACGACAAAAGCTGGGGCACCTCGGTTTCGGCCATCGTAAGCGGCTGGGTTGGCCTGTGCCTGGCGGCCCTGTGCGCGGCAATCGAGTTCGGTATTCAGCCGATGCTCTTCACCAACGCTTCGGGCGCCCCGCTGTACTGCCCCTTCCCGCTGTCCGTGGCTATTCCGGCCATGTTGGTCCCGCATATGCTGGTTGCCGGTGTGGTCGAGGGCGTGGCGACGGCCGCCATCTACGGTTTCATTAAGAAGACGGCGCCGAGCATTATCGTCGGCCCCGAGGCCGCCGATGGCCAGCTTGCCGCCGATGGTACCGCCAAGAAGACTTCCCTGATTCCCACGCTCATTCTGGTCGCCGTGCTCGTGGTGGCCACGCCGCTGGGCCTGCTGGCCACCGGAGACGCCTGGGGCGAGTGGGACGCCGAGGGCGCCGCGACTGCCGTTCAGGAGGCTGGCGACAACAGCCTGCAGGCTTCGGTCGGCCTCGATACCCCGACCTTTGCCGACGCGCTGCCCACGGGTGATTACCTGCAGGCCTATTCCGAGGAACAGGGCCTTGGCTTTGCCGGCCAGGCTGCCATGTATATCCTTTCCGGTGTGATTGGCGTGGCGGTGCTCACCATCGCATTCCGCCTGATTTCGCTGACGGTCAAGGAAAGCGGTGCTCATGGCAATAGCCGAGCTGCCTAGCTGGCTTGCGGCCGAGGAGCGATACGAGCCCGCGGGGTTTCGGCATCGTGTGATGCAAAAGAATGTCCTGCACCTGGCGAGCCTGCTTGAGCGGGTTCGCCTGGGTGGAGGTGCGCACGAGGGCGGGTCGATGGTCGACCGCGCCCTTTCTTGCGTTTCGGCTCCGGTGCGTCTGGTGGGGATGTTCGTTTGCGTCCTGTGCGTGTGTCTGACGCAAAGCCCGCTGTACCTGATGTTGATGGCGGCAATCGCGTTGGTGTTGGTCGCGGTGCGCCCTGCACGCGGGCTGCGCGCGACCTTTGTACCGGCGCTCGGCGCCACGGGGCTTGCGGCGGCTCTGACACTGCCTGCCCTGCTGCTGGGCGCGTCTGCCACGGGCACCATGCTCAAGATCGCGCTCAAGACGTTTATTAATGTGTCGCTGGTGCTGGGCGTTTCGTGGACCCTCACGTGGAGTCGCATGTCGGCGGCGCTCAAGATGCTGCATCTACCCGACGAAGTTATCTTTACGTTTGATATGGCGCTCAAGCACATCGAGGTACTGGGTCGCACGGCGCACAGTCTGTGCGAATCGGTCATGCTGCGCAGCGTCGGTTCCGCGCCTGCGGGTTTTTCGCGCACCGACTCGCTGGCAGGTATCATGGGCATGACGTTTATCAAGGCGATGGAATGCAGCCGCGCGATGGACGAGGCCATGCTCTGCCGCGGCTTTGCCGGCGTGTATCCGGCGCCTGCACGGAGCGGCTTTGGCTGGCGCGATGCGGCTTACGCGGCCGTTGTGACGTTGCTCGCCGTGTTGTGCGCGATGTTGTAGCGCGGACGGTCGAACCGTCGATGTGAGTAGGGAAGGGCGACGTTTTGGCAAACGATACGAATAACGCGATGGGTGTGAGCGGTGTTGCCGGCGCCGAGGTCACGCCGCTCATCGAGTTTCGCGACGTGGTGTTTTCCTATGCGGGTCATACGGTGGTCGACGGCGTTTCATTGCAGGTGAACCGTGGGGAGCTCGTTGCTCTGCTTGGTCCTAACGGCTGCGGCAAGACGACGATCATGCGTCTTATCAACGGCCTTGAGCTTGCGGACGCGGGTGCGTACCTGTTCGACGGGTATGCGGTCGATGCCGCATATCTCAAGGATTCCGCGACGGCCCAGCGGTTCCATCAGCGCGTGGGCTTTGTGTTCCAAAACGCCGATGCGCAGCTCTTTTGTGCCACGGTCGGCGAGGAAGTCGCGTTTGGCCCGGCTCAAATGGGGCTGCCGGCAGACGAGCTCGAGCGCCGCGTCCGCGATGCCATGGAGCTGTTCCAGGTTGCCGATCTTGCCGACGTCTCTCCCTATCAGCTCTCGGGCGGGCAAAAGAAGCGCGTTGCGCTGGCTGCGGTGGTGTCGATGAACCCGGATATCCTGGTGCTCGACGAGCCCACCAACGGACTTGACGAGGACTCGTGCGACATCGTGGTCAACTTTCTACTGGCCTATGTTGCTGCCGGCAAGACGGTCTTGATGAGCACACACCATCAGGATTTGGTGCGGCGCCTGGGTGCCCGCGCCATCTATATCGATCGATATCACCATGTGGTTGAGGCGCCGGTGTCGTCGTATGGAACCGAGAGCGGCGCTGCGGAATAGTTGCTGCGTAGAGCGTGCGTAGCCGCCCGCGCGGCTTTGCCGTGATGGTATAGTTATCCAGGTTTTTATGGGGGTGGCTATGCCAAGCTGGAACATTCATATCGCTCAGACGGAGCGTTTGCTGGAGCGCACCGGTGCGCTTGCCAATAGCGTGCGCGACCGCAATGCCTTTTTGTTTGGCTGCGTGGTTCCGGATATCTTCGTGGGCTATATGGTCCCTGGCATCGCCGATCCCATCCCGTACCGCATTACGCACTTTGCAAAGCCCGAGCCTATCCCCAAGCCTCGTGAGCATGAGTTCTGGGATACCTATGTGGCACCGTTGCTCAAAGGGGCGCCTGTTGGTACGCCGGCTGCCGCGACCTCGATTGTCGAGGAGCGTGAGCGACTCAATCGTGTACATTATCCCCAACGTTACAAGGACGCCGAGCCGGTTGCCGGTCCCGGTGCTAGTGAGCTTTCGCTCGCGCCCGATGACGTGGCGCAGTCGCTGCTCGATCTGACGCTGGGCGTTTGGTCTCACCTCGTGGCCGATACCGTGTGGAACACCCGCGTGAACCAGTACCTGGAGGCGCACGGCGGCAAGCCGTGCGAGGAATTCCGCATTAAAAAGCAAGGCGACTTTGACTGGTTTGGCAAGACGCTCGGCATCGTTTCTATCCCGCGTGCGACCGATCGCCTCTATACCGCGGCGGCCCAGTTTGGTCAGTATTCGATTCCGCAAGAGTATGTGCTCAAGACCATTGGCGTCATGCACGAGATTGTGCGCGAAAACCCTGGTGAGCCCGATCATCCGCCATACCGTCTGCTGACCGAGGAGTTCTTCGACGCAACGTTTACCGAGGTCGTCGAGCTAACCGAGGCGGGATTTGCCGCCCGCGTCGAATCGTCTGATGTGCCTGCGCTGCCCCTGATTGCTAGCTGCTAGCTGGCCGGCCCGGCAGTGAATAGCTCAACCCAATCGACCAACAGCTCCCGCCGAAGGGTATCTTCGGTGATGCGTTCTTGGTCGGTCTTTGGGATGTAGGGGAGCCCCGCCTTTTTATGGATGAGTTCGGCGATGTTGTTAAAGCTCTTCGTGTCTTTGATTTGCTCATAGGTTATCTGGATAACGTCATAGCCCATGCTGGTGAGGGCGGTGGTGCGCTCGGCATCGGAGAGACTTGCCGCTTCGCCATCGTGGGCGGAGCGGCCTTGGCATTCAAGGATGACGCCCATGCTGTCGGTGGCGCTTTCGATGAGGATATCGGCGTAGCAGCAGGTTTTGTCATACAGCGAACGCGCGGCTTCGCTGAGCGGGATGCGCGCGTTATTGGTGATGTCGATGCCCAGACCGCCCTCATCGCGGGGGAGCGAGATGAGAATTGACGTCTGGACTTCAAAGGGCGAGGCGGTCTGTCCTGTCATGCGTTCGGCGGCCCAGCGGAGCTGCTTAACGCCGCGCAGGCCTGCGGCCTGCTTGGCGAACGCGGCGATATCCGCTGCGGTAAGAAGCGGCGTGCGCTTCCACAAGTTGGTGTCATTGCCCTTGGTGTCGTCAACTCGCTCCCAGCCGCAGCTGGGCGGAATGAGCTTAAGCGAAATAGCTTCATCGAGTTGTTGTTGCGTTCGCTCGCAGGGCTTAAACACTGCAAAGGAGCCGCACATCTCGTAGCAAGCCATGAGTAACTGGCTGCGTGAGACCTGCGTGGCAAGGCTGAGCAGCGTGAACTCCGGTGAAGTGACATCAAACCCATGCTCAGTCTGCCTAAACGACCCAGGAGGCGGCTCTTGGGTTAGCAGACGGCTATGAAATAGCTTTCCGTTCGCGCGCTGTTTTCTTTCGCCCACGAATCTCCAAACTGGTGTGCCGAGCAAGTCTTTAAATACTGGTTGTTTTGAGTAGTGTACCAAGCGATGGTCATGGTCGGGCGGCAGGATTGCCGGATAGAGTCCCAGTATCTGGGGCGGGATGCGATAGTACTGAAAAGCCGTGGGTCCGCAGGCAAGAAATGACATAGCGATCCGATCGTTTGAGCGTAGTTTGGGCTAGAAAAGCTATCGGTTTCGGAAGTGCGGGGAAAAAGACAAACAGGCAAAGCACAAGCGGTATTTGAGCCAACTTTATCAGGGGTTTTGTTGAAATAAAAGGGCTTGTACTCGGAGGTAAGCAATTTTTCCCCGCACTTCCGAAAACCAGGTCGATCTGACTCTTGCTAAAACGATTTAGCAGTGTCGGTTAAGGTGTGGGTTTGCCACCGGGCGAACACTTTTAGCGCTTGGGACTTTATTTTATGGGCCTCGAAGGGTGGATTTCGCACTTTTGGTAAAGAAATGAGTGCGTGTTTTGCTGTGCGCCGGCATTGGCACAGAAAAAGGGCCCGGAAGGCGAAGCCTTCCGGGCCCTTTGCAATGCAAGTGTGTTTGCAAGTGTGATTTAACGCACCTGAGCGACGTAAGCGACGTTGGTCGAGGAGACCTTGTCCTCGAGCTGGACGCTCATGCGGGGATCGCCAGCGGTGGCGACGGTCAGGTCGCCGGCCTCGACGTAGCCGAGCTCCTTAGCGGTCTCGATCGCCTTGACGATCGTGCCGTTGACGGTGCCCTGGGTAATCTCGGCCTGGTGCGGGATAACGCCCCAGTACATGATCATCTGCTGGACGGCCCACTCGTGGCGGGAGAACGCGCAGATCGGCATGTTGGGACGGAAGTGCGAGATCAGACGAGCGGTACGACCGGTGGTCGTCGGCACGGTGATGCACTTGGCGCCAACGGTGGTGGCCATGTTCACAGCGGACATACCCACAACGTTGTTGACAACGCGGGTGCCGTGAGCGTCAGCCGGAACCTCGAGCGGAGCGTGAGCCGGGAGGTACTTTTCGGTCTCGAGAGCAATGCTGGCCTGCATCTTAACGGCCTCGACCGGGTACTTACCGGCAGCGGACTCGCCAGAGAGCATAACGGCGTCGGTGCCGTCGTAGATGGCGTTAGCAACGTCGGCAACCTCGGCGCGCGTCGGGCGCGGGTTCTGCTGCATGGAGTCGAGCATCTGCGTAGCGGTGATAACGGGCTTGTAGGCCGCGTTGCACTTGGCGATAATCTCCTTCTGGATGTGGGGAACGAGCTCGGGCTTGATCTCGATGCCCAGGTCGCCACGGGCGACCATAATGCCGTCGGAAGCCTCGAGGATCTCGTCGAAGTTCTCGACGCCCAGGGCGCACTCGATCTTCGGGAAGATCGTCACGTGCTCGCCACCGTTCTCGCGGCAAAGCTTGCGGATGCCGCGGACGGACTCGCCGTCACGGATGAAGGAAGCGGCGATGTAGTCGATGTTCTCGGTCAGGCCAAAGAGGATGTCCTGACGATCGCGCTCGGTGATAGCGGGCAGCGAGATGTTGACGTTGGGCATGTTGACGCCCTTGCGCTCGCCGATCAGGCCGTCGTTCTTGACGACGCAGGTCATGTCCTGGCCGTCAACGGACTCGACCTCGAGGGCAACCAGGCCGTCATCGATCAGGATGAGGGAGCCCTTCTCGACCTCGGAGGGCAGAGCCAGGTAGTCGAGGGAGATGTGCTCAGCGGTGCCGTGGAAATCCTCGGTCGTGGGCTGAGCGGTGACGACGATCTTGTCGCCGGTCTTGACGGCAACCTTCTTGCCATCGACCAGAAGGCCGGTGCGGACCTCGGGGCCCTTGGTGTCGAGCAGGATGCCGACGGGCATACCGAGCTCCTTGGAAATACGACGGACGCGCTCGATGCGACCGTGGTGCTCGTCGTAGGAGCCGTGCGAGAAGTTAAAACGGGCGACGTTCATGCCCGCCTTGATCATCTCGCGGATGGTCTCGTCGCTATCGCAGGCGGGACCCATGGTGCATACAATCTTAGTGCGCTTGTACATTCAGACCTCCATCTGACATCGTCTTGCGCTGATAGATAAACCATAAGAAATAAAACTGAGTTGATTATAACGAAATGGCGACCGAATACCCCAAAAAATCGACCGTATGCCGAATTAGAAGTTCATTTTTTGCGGAAAAACGGTATATGCAAAAACTTTACCAACCGTTCTAACCGCTGCTATCTGGGCGATATTTCAGTTTGATGATGCGCCGAAGAAAAAACGTTTTATCAATGTTGAGCATCACACGGCCTGCACCGTTGCTTATGGACCATATTTCCAAATGGATTGTTTTGGCTAGACGCGTTGCTTTGGGGTACCATAGCTCCACTATCAACTGCCGCTCAGCACGGCAGCCTTGATGAGCCCTTGCCCTTCTCCTGGGAATTATGATCGGGCATCAATCTGCTGAGTGGCCCGAATCCCAGGAGGGGACTCTATATGCAAAAGGAATACCTGTCCGCCGCGGCGGAGGTGCTCAGCGACCAGGGTGTCGATGAGAACCTCGGCCTGAGCGACGACGAGGCGTCGTCGCGCCTCGCTAAGACAGGCCCTAACAAGCTCGAGGAAGCCGAGAAGACGCCGCTGTGGAAGCGTTTCTTTGAGCAGATGGCCGATCCCATGGTCATCATGCTGATCGTTGCCGCCGTCATCAGTGCGCTCACGGGCATGGTCAAGGGCGAGCCCGACTTTGCCGATGTCGTCATTATCATGTTCGTCGTTATCGTCAACTCGGTGCTGGGCGTGGTCCAGGAAGCCAAGAGCGAAGAAGCCCTCGAGGCCCTGCAGGAGATGAGCGCGGCGCAGTCCAAGGTACTGCGCGACGGCAAGCTCGTGCACCTGCCGAGCGCCGAGCTCGTGCCCGGTGACGTGATCATGCTCGAGGCGGGCGACTCCGTCCCGGCCGACTGCCGCGTGCTCGAGAGCGCCACGATGAAGATCGAGGAGGCCGCCCTTACCGGCGAGTCCGTGCCCGTCGAGAAGCATGCCAACGTGATCGAGCTCGCCGCCGGCACCGACGACGTGCCGCTCGGCGACCGCAAGAACATGTGCTACATGGGTTCCACCGTGGTATACGGCCGCGGTCGCGCCGTCGTGGTCGGCACCGGTATGAACACCGAGATGGGCAAGATCGCCGGCGCCCTGGCCGAGGCCAAGGAAGAGCTCACGCCGCTGCAGGTGAAGCTTGCCGAGCTCAGCCGCATCCTCACCATCATGGTTATCGTCATCTGCGTCGTCATCTTTGGCGTCGACATCATCCGTCACGGCGTGGGCAACGTCCTCACCGACCCGACAGCCTTGCTCGATACCTTTATGGTCGCTGTCTCGCTTGCTGTCGCCGCCATCCCCGAGGGCCTGGTCGCCGTTGTGACCATCGTGCTTTCGCTCGGCGTGACCAAAATGGCCAAGCGCCAAGCGATTATCCGTAAGCTCTCTGCCGTCGAGACTCTCGGCTGCACGCAGACCATCTGCTCCGACAAGACCGGTACCCTTACCCAAAACAAGATGACCGTCGTCAAGCACGAGCTCGCCGCGCCTAAGGAGAAGTTCCTGGCCGGCATGGCACTGTGTTCCGATGCCCAGTGGGACGAGGACCTGGGCGAGGCCGTGGGCGAGCCGACTGAGTGCGCGCTCGTCAACGACGCCGGCAAGGCGGGGCTCACCGGCCTGACTGCCGAGCACCCGCGCGTGGGCGAGGCCCCGTTCGACTCGGGCCGCAAGATGATGTCCGTGGTTGTCGAGACCCTGGACGGCGAGTATGAGCAGTACACCAAGGGCGCGCCCGACGTGGTGATCGGCCTGTGCACCCATATCTACGAGGGCGATAAGGTTGTCCCCCTGACCGAAGAGCGTCGCGCCGAGCTCGTGGCCGCCAACAAGGCTATGGCCGACGAGGCCCTGCGCGTACTGGCGCTGGCAAGCCGCACCTACACCGAGGTCCCGGCCGACTGCAGCCCCACTGTGCTCGAGCACGACCTGGTCTTCTGCGGCCTGTCCGGCATGATTGACCCGGTCCGACCCGAGGTCGCCGACGCCATCCGCGAGGCGCACGACGCCGGTATCCGCACCGTCATGATCACGGGCGACCACATCGACACCGCCGTGGCCATCGCCAAGCAGCTGGGCATCGTCACCGATCGCAGCCAGGCCATCACCGGTGCCGACCTCGATCGCATGAGCGACGAGGAACTCGACGCGCACATCGAGGACTACGGCGTGTATGCCCGCGTCCAGCCCGAGCATAAGACACGCATCGTCGAGGCTTGGAAGTCGCGCGACCAGATCGTGGCCATGACGGGCGACGGCGTCAACGACGCCCCGTCCATCAAGCGCGCCGACATCGGCGTTGGCATGGGCATCACCGGTACCGATGTCACCAAGAACGTCGCCGACATGGTGCTTGCCGACGACAATTTCGCCACCATCATCGGTGCCTGCGAAGAGGGCCGTCGCATCTACGACAACATCCGCAAGGTCATTCAGTTCCTGCTTTCGGCCAACCTTGCCGAGGTCTTCTCGGTATTCATCGCCACGCTCATCGGCTTTACCATCTTCCAGCCGGTGCAGCTGCTGTGGGTGAACCTGGTCACCGATTGCTTCCCCGCGCTCGCGCTGGGCATGGAGGACGCCGAGGGCGACATCATGAAGCGCAAGCCGCGCAACGCCAAGGACGGTGTCTTTGCCGGACATATGGGTCTGGACTGCGTGGTCCAGGGCCTAATCATCACCGTGCTGGTGCTGGCGAGCTTCTTTGTGGGCGTGTACTTTGACATGGGCTACATCCACATCGCCGATATGATCGCCGGCAATGCCGACGAGGAAGGCGTGATGATGGCGTTCATCACGCTCAACATGGTCGAGATTTTCCACTGCTTCAATATGCGCAGCCGTCGTGCGTCGCTGTTCACCATGAAGAAGCAGAACAAGTGGCTGTGGGCTTCCGCCGCGCTGGCACTGGTGCTGACGGTGATCGTGACCGTGCAGCCGACGCTTGCCGAGATGTTCTTTGGCCCTGTGACGCTTGAGCTCAAGGGCGTTCTTGCCGCGCTGGGTCTGGCCTTCCTGATCATCCCGCTGATGGAGATCTACAAGGCGATCATGCGCGCGGTGGAGAAAGAGTAGCGCACTCGTCCGGGCCCGCCCCACGCCCTTTCTCCCTCACTGGTCCTCGCGCTTCGCGCTGTGGAATCGTTCGGGAGAAAGGGCTTCCGGGGCGGGCCCTGCGGTATCCTTGCTGGCTTTTCTCCCGCGCGGATGATAAAGGGCTGAGGGAAAGTTTGTGAGCTGGTCGGGCTTTGCCCGGCCAGCTCTATTTGATTTAAAATACCTGCTCAGTTGTGATTTATGGTGCTGGGAGGCGCTTGTGGGCAAGGCTAAGGTTAAAGCGAAGAAAAAGACGACGGGGGCGCGGGCTAAGCGCGATCGTCGTCGGAAGCTTGCGACCGAGGCCCCCGCGTCTGCCGAGGAGCTGCTGGCAAGCGTGCCGGGACTCGACGCGCTGCAGGACGTTCCGGCGTTTGATGACCTGCCGGTCGATGAAGCCCAGCAGACTGCCTTTGACGATTTTTGCGCACATGCCGAGGAACCCGAGCAGATGCAGCTTGGCGCCGTGGTGCGCTTGGATCGCGGGTTTCCACTGGTGGCGACTGCCGATGACACGTTTCGTGCCGAGCATGCCGTGGGGTTTGCCAAGTCGCGCGGCGAGGACGAGGTCCTGCTGCCCGCTGTGGGCGACCGTGTGGCGGTGCGCCGCGCTCCCGGGCACGATATGGGTGTGATTGAGTGCGTGCTGCCGCGTCGTACGAGCTTTGAGCGTTGGCGCGGCCGTGCCCGCGGAGAGCGTCAGGTGCTCTGCTCCAACGTGGATAGCGTGCTAATCGTGCAGGCGCTCGGTGCCGGTGAGGTGCTGCTCGACCGCGTGGCGCGCTCGCTGGTGTTGGCGCTCGACTGCGATGCCGAGCCGGTGGTGGTACTCACCAAAGCTGATCGCTGCGATGCCGAGGAGCTCGAGCGCGATCTGGACCGCGTGCGCCGCCTGGTGGGTCCGGACGTGCGCGTGATCGTGACGTCCTCTGCCGAGGGCCGCGGCCTGGACGAGGTCCGTGCCTGCGTGCCTACCGGGAGCTGCGCCATGATTCTGGGCGAGTCGGGCGCCGGCAAGTCGACGCTGCTCAATGCGCTGCTGGGCCACGATACGTTGGCGACCGGCGGTGTGCGCGAACGCGACGACCAGGGCCGTCACACTACCGTCGCGCGCGTGATGGTGGCGCTGCCGGGCGACGCCGGCGTGATCGCCGATGCCCCGGGCCTGCGCAGTCTACCGCTCGTGGGTCACGAGCGGGGTCTGGCGCGCGCCTTCCCCGAGATTGTCGAGGCATCGCGCGCGTGCCGGTTTGGCGATTGCACGCATACCCATGAGCCGGGTTGCGCTGTTCGCGAGGCCGAGGACGCCGGGCAGATCGACAGCCTGCGTTTGGAAACGTTCCAAAACCTGGCGTCATCCATGCGCGTGAGTGCTCAAATGCTCGATCCCGATGTCCATCTGTAATTGATTTTTCCTATGACAGCCGTCTTCCAACTGTTCGGGAGACGGCTTTTTTGCTGCGGAAAAGCCTCGAAACATGCAGTTTGCTGACGTGCTGGCCAAAACCTTGCCACGAGCTTGACGGGCTGGTCAGCTTTTGGTCAGCGATTGGTTTGACATCGAAAACCAAGATCGCGATTGCGCCGCTTTGCGCTCTGACCGCCCAGACAATGGTGGTACGGGCATCCGCCCGGCACTGCCATGAGAGGAGCGGCCGTGAACAAGAGCAAGCGCATCGCCATCAGTCTGGTCGCGGGCGTGCTCGCTGCTCTGCTCTGCATGGTTTACGGCTCGTCGATCCGCTCGCAAGCCGAACAGGTCCAGGCTGAGACCTTGGCCAAGTACGGTGGCGATCGCGTCGAGGTATGCGTCGCGGCGCGTGATATCGATGTGGGCGAGACCCTCGATGAGACCAATGTCATAACCCAAGAATGGCTGACGAGTCTGCTGCCGCGTGACGCGGCGACCGAGCTGCGCCAGGTGCGCGGCGACGTGACGACTTCGCGTATTCCCAAAAACGCCGTGATCTGCAATGTCTACACCAAGGCCGAGAGCCACAAGCTCGAGGTGCCTAAGGGCAAAGTCGCCGTTTCGGTGGCGGTCGATGCCGAGCACTCGGTCGGCGGCGCCACGGGCGTGGGCAGCTACGTGGATGTGTATGTGCAAAAAGACGGCGTAACCGATCGACTGTGCGGCGCGTACGTGATCGATACCAGTGAGGATTCCGGTGCCACGCGCGAGGGCAAGATCGAATGGGTGACGCTGGCGGCTGACCCCGAAGACGTCAAGGAACTGCTGGGAGCCTCGGGCAAGGGAACGGTCAGCTTGACGATTCCCGCCACGGCGCGCGGCAAAAAGAGCGGAGGCGACAAGTGATGAAGGCGATCTGGCTTGCGTGCTGCGCGTGCGGCGATTACGGGCTGTTGCAGCGGGAAGTCGAGGGCCGTGATGCGGGTGCACAGGTGCTTCGCGTAGGTGACCTGGACGGGCTGGTTTCCATGGCTCGGGCGTTTCCGTCGCGCCGCGGGGCTGCCATCATCGCGGCGTCTCTGTTTGATACCGAAGATGTGCGCAAGACTGTTGCGCGCCTGACGGCCGAAGGCCGCGTGAGTCGCGTGGTCGTGTTGATAGAAGCACTCGATCCGTCGGATATCGAGGGGCTGTTTCGCGCAGGGGCGACCGAGGTCATCGCTGCGCACAGTATATGCGGCAACGGGCGCGCGGGCGAGGGAGCGGTTGATTCCGATCGGCGCATGACGATTGAGCCCGATGCTTTTGTTGACAGGGAACCCGGGGCGCCTCGCGCTACAAGAGGCCCGCGTGTTGATGATTATGGAAAAGCGGAAGCCGAGCATGGTCGGCGCCCCCGGAACCCCCTTGTATACGATGACGCTGGAGGGCCGGCGCAGCATGCTGGCGATTCCCCGGCTGTAGATATGGGATACGTGCACGGCGTGAATCTGGCGGATGAACTCGACGAAGTTGAGGGCTTTGCCGGGTGCGGCGAGTTGTCGCTGATGCAGCATGAGCAGATTGCACAGAACGAGCCTGCCTCGCAGACCGAACAAGCTGCCATGCCGGCCTGGACGCAGCGTGTAGTTGCGGCGGGGGAGACGGGGACGCTGTCACCGACGCCCGCCCCGCCGCCTCCGATGCCGCCGGCAGACTCTGCCGCTCCGCCGCATCGAGCTCCGGTCATCTGCGCCATTTCGGGTTCGGGCGGTTGCGGCAAGTCGACGATCGTTGCCACCATGGCACACACATCGTCGCTGTTGGGCTTGCGTGCCGCCGTGCTCGACCTGGACCTGATGTTTGGAAACCTTTACGACTTGTTAGGCGTCGATGCTCCGCACGATATGGCGGCACTTATCGAGCCGTCGGCGGCGGGCACGCTCACCGAGCCGGATATCGTGGCCGCATCGATGCGCGTCGCCCCGGGCGTTACGCTCTGGGGTCCCGTCGCGGCGCCCGAGCAAGCCGAGCTCATGGCACGTCCGGTGGAGCTACTGCTCGATGTCCTGCGTCGCGAATCCGACGTGGTCTTTATCGATACCTCGGTCTTTTGGGGCGATGCCGTGGCGGCTGCGGTGGCGGCGAGCGACCGTTGCCTGGTCGTTGGCGATGCGGCGGTGTCGTCCGCGACATCGGCATCGCGCGTCATTGAACTGGCAAGTCGAGTAGGTGTGCCGCGCACGCGCATGAGCGCCGTGTTCAACCGGTTCGGTGCGCGCGGGGCAGACGAGGACGTCGCCATGCGCTTTGAGATTGCCTGTGCGTTGAGCTCCAAGATTCGTATCGCCGATGGCGGGCAGGATCTCGCCGCGCTCATGGCGTTTGGGCGCGCTGACGAGGCAGTGGGGCAGACCAGCGCTTTTGCGACCAGCGTGCGCGAGGCCACGCGCGAGATGCTCGTGGAACTGGGGTGCGCCGTCGGCCCTTGGAGCGATATGGTCGCCGACCGTGCAACGCGCACCGAACGCCCGCGTATCCGCCTTCCCTGGTCGCGCGAGGGTGATCAGCGATGAGCCTGCAAACGAGGATTAAGGCTGCCGGCGCTGCAGCGGCGGCAGCTCCTGTAGATGCGGGGCGTCGCCGCGCGGTGAAACGACGCACTAAGCGCGCCGTGATGGACCGCATGGGTTACGACGAAGTGGCGCGTATCAGCGCCTATATCGACCCGGTACTTGCCCGCTCGGAATTGCGTCCCGCGGTGGAGGCGGCGCTCAATGTTGAGGAGCCGACCGATCTCGCGACGCCCGAGCGCGAGACTATCATCGACGAGATTTTGGATGACGTGGTGGGCTTGGGGCCGTTGCAGCCGCTCATCGAGGACGACACCGTTACCGAAATCATGATCAACGGCTGCCGCTCGGCTTTCTTTGAACGCGGCGGCGTCTTGTACCCCATCGAGCATGCGTTTGAGGATGATGAGCAGATCCGGGTGCTTATCGACCGCATCATCTCGCCACTTGGCCGCCGTATCGACGAGCGCAGCCCCATCGTCAACGCCCGCCTCAAAACGGGCTATCGCGTCAACGCGGTGATTCCGCCTGTGGCGATTGACGGACCGATTCTCACCATCCGAAAGTTCTCGGACCGCATCTGCTCGCTGGACGAGCTTGTGGGGCTGGGGTCGCTGCCGCTTTGGTATGCGCAGCTGCTGTCGTGTGCGGTGTCGCTGCGACAGGACCTGGCGGTTGCGGGAGGCACGGGATCTGGTAAGACCACCCTGCTCAACGCGTTGTCATGCGAGATTTCCACCGGCGAGCGCATCGTGACGATCGAGGACTCTGCCGAACTCAAGTTTGCGCATCATCCGCACGTGGTGCGTCTAGAGGCGCGCGAGGCTTCAATTGAGGGCGAGGGCGCGGTGACGATCCGCGACCTGGTGACCAATGCCCTGCGCATGCGCCCCGACCGCATCGTGGTGGGCGAGGTGCGCGGTGCCGAGTGCTGCGACATGTTGCAGGCCATGAACACGGGCCACGACGGGTCGCTCACCACGCTTCATGCGGGCTCAGAACAGGAGACCGTGGTGCGTCTGACGTTGCTTGCACGTTATGGCATCGATCTGCCGAGCGAGCTCATCGAGGAGCAGATTGCCATGGCGCTCGACGGCATCGTGATGTCTGAGCGCCACGCCGATGGCAGGCGCTTCGTCTCCTCGTATTCGGGGGTGCGTCGCGCCGCGTCGGGCGGCGTAGAGCTCGAGCGCTATGTGACTTTCGATGCCGCCGAGCGCACCTGGACGCTTGACCGCGAGCCGCCGTTTATCGCAGAAGGCCTGCGGTCGGGGACGCTCACACAAGAGGAGGTGGACGAATGGAGGTCGCTGTGCCCCTCGTCGTAGGGGGTTTGGCAGGGTTTTCTGTCGCGACGGCGTGCGGGGCGGAACCTCGTGTGCCGCAGGTGCCGCCGGCGGAGCTGGCGCGTCAGGCGCTCGAGACGGTGGCAGAGAAGCTGCCGCGTGAGCTGGTGGAAAACGATCTGCTGAAAAAGATCGCCCGTTCGTGGGCATCGCTGGCTCCGGCGCGTCGCCTTGGCCTCGCGATCGAGGATGCTTCGGGGCGTTTGGCGTTTCTGCTGCTATCGAGCGGTGTCTGCTGCGTTTTGCTAACGATGGTGTCGTTATCGCCCCTCGGATTTGCCTTGGGACTTGTTGCTCCGTTTGCCGTTGGCGCCGCTCGGGATGGCTTTGAGAGCCGGCGCGAGCAACACGATGCAGAAGAGGCCATGCCCGAGGCGTTTACCGCACTTTCCATGTCGCTTGCCTCGGGACATTCGCTGGCCCAGGGCATGCGCTTTGTGGGCGCTCATGCGCAAGAACCGGTGCATACCGAGTTTTTGCGGGTGGCGGCGGCAATCGATTGCGGCATCTCGGCGACCGACGCGCTCGATGACTTGCTCGTGCGCATCGACGCCCCCGGCCTTTCGCTTGTGACCTTGGCGCTTAAGGTGTCTCAGCGCACCGGCGCTCCGCTTGCCGACTTACTGTCCGAGGCGTCGAGCATGGTGGGGGAGCGCATTGAGCTTAAGCGCCGCCTGGATGTTAAGACGTCGCAGGCTCGCATGTCTGCGCATATGGTCGCGGCGATGCCGGCGGGCATGTGCGCGGTGTTGGCGCTGCTTTCGGCAGATTTTCGTCGCGGTCTTGCGACGCCTGCCGGCGCGGGCGCTGTGGTGCTGGGTCTTGCCCTCAACGCCGTTGCCCTGGTGGTTATCCGGCGCATTATGCGGGTGGAGCTATGAGCGCCCCGGTTGCAGTTGCGGCTTGCCTGTGCGCTCTGAGTGTATTTGTCGCGACGGGTTTGGATCGGGCGGATGCACGCAAGATCGCAGAGGTCTGCAAGCGCGAGGCGGTGCTGGTCGCTGCCGCGGGTCGCTCGGTGGTCGATGCTCTGGCCGCGCGAGTGAAGGGCGCGGTTGGAGCGGGCGGCCCGGCGCGAGTGTCGCTCGGCGAAGTGTCCGAGATGATCGATGTTGTGCGCTTGGGTCTTTCGGCCGGTCTTTCGTTTGATGCGGCGCTTGAGATTTTCTGCGCCAACCGCCGGTCAGTGCTGGCTCTTCGACTTGAGCGGGCCTGCATGGCGTGGCAGGTGGGCGTGGGCACACGCGAGGACGAGTTGTTGGCCGCCGCGCGCGATCTGGACGTGCGAGCGCTCGAGACCTTTGCCATCACGGTGGGGCAGGCGCTCGCCCTGGGTGCCCCACTTGCCGAGACGCTGGCCGCTCAAAGTCGCGAGATCCGTGCGGCTCATCGCGCCGCGGTCGAGCGCGAGATCGAGCGTGCGCCCGTCAAGCTGCTGATTCCCACCGGCACGCTCATCTTGCCGGCGTTGCTTCTGTCCATATTGGGCCCGCTGCTGGGAGCAGGCGGGATGATGTAGGGAGGAATACATGAACACGATGACTGACGCTGCTGGCAAGGTCCAGGGCTGGGCGTTTTGCCGGGCGGCACATGTTCGTCAGCGCGCCAAGGAACTATTGCAGGAGGAGAGTGCACAGGGTACCACCGAGTATGCCATCTTGGTCGGCGTGCTCGTGGTGATCGCGATTATCGCCATCGTCGCATTTAAGGGCAAGGTCCAAGATCTATGGAACGCTATCAGCGAGGGCATCAACAGCCTGTAGAGGGCGAGCGCCCCATCGGGGTGCTGCTGGTGTTTGCTTGCCTGACCGTGGCGATAGCGGCGGTGCTTTGGGGGCTTAACGCCGCGCGGCAGCAGCGTCCTGGGACCGCCTCCGATTTGGGCTCAGATTCGGCGGTGGCGTCTCAAAAAGATGAGATGCGAGATGCGGACGATTCGGATGTCGCTGTCACGGCGCAAACCTTTCTGCGGACGCTCGACAAGCGGTCTGGCACTGCGACGGATTCGCCTGAGGGCAACGCGATTGCGGTCCGGCTTGCATGGTCCGAGGACCGACCGATGACCGAAGCGGCGGCGGATATGCTGCGTGCCTATCGCGAGGTACCCACGGCGCAACTTGCTCTGAGCGGCTATCTCGACATCAAGGGAAACGTGTGGGGCGCCATCGTGCGCGACGGACGCGGCTGGGTCGATATGGTGACAATTGCCGCGGATGCTGGCGATGCTTCGTGTCGTCTGCGCGCCGTGCGCCTGAGCCCGCAGGCAACGGACTCAAAGGAGGGATCGTGAAATGCATGATGTCCTGCGTGAGGAATCTGCCCAGGCGACGGTCGAATACGCCATTGTCACGGTGGCGCTGTTATCGATCGTGCTGGCGATCGCGGGACTTTGGCGTGCCGGCACCGATGGGCGCTTGGCGGCGCTGGTTGAGCGGGCGGCATCCCATAGCGTTGCCTCGACGTCGGTTATCGACGCCGCTGCGGCCGCTAAGGACATCGCGTTGTATTGATGCCGCGCGCGAGGACCGGGCGCAGTCTACGGTCGAGGCCGCTTTTTTGCTGCCGACGTTTCTGACACTCATCCTTCTCGCGCTGCAACCGGTGTGCCTGCTCTATACGCGCGCGGTCATGGAGTCTGCCGCCGCCGAGACCGCGCGGCTCATGACCACGACGACGGCGGAGGACGACGATCTTAAGGAGTTCACCCGCCGCCGACTTGCCGCAGTGCCCAACGTTTCGATCTTTCATGCCGGCGGGCCGTTGTCGTGGGATATCGAGCTTGGCCGGGCCGGTGCGGGTGGCGTCTCGTCCGTGTCCGTTTCCGGCGAGGTCAAGCCGTTGCCTGTGATCGGTGCGTTTGCGCAGGCTATGGGTGGTACCGCCGAGGGCGGCTACGTTGAGCTCAAGGTCGATGTCTCGTATCAATCGCGTCCCGAATGGCTGGAGGGAGATTATGATTCGTGGATTGCTGCATGGGATTAAGTGTTTCTGGTCTAGACGCGTTTTGACGCACCGTCCGAGCTGCCATCGCAAGCGAGGCGGCTTTATGGGTCGAGCCGGTGTCGATCTGTTTATCGAAGACGGCGCCTATACCACGCTTTCTTCTGCCGTGGTCATCCTAGTGGTGCTCACATTGTTGTTTTCGTCGACCGCGGCGATATGGAGCATGTCGCGTGCCGGGGATACCCAGGTGGCGGCTGATAGCGGCGCGCTGGCGGGTGCCAACGTAGTGTCGTCCTATCACACGGCTGCCACGGTGGTTGATGCGAGCATCTTGAGTCTGGGGCTGGCGGGGTTTGCCACGATCGGGACGGGCCTGGTCGCCATCCTCATCCCGGGTGCCGAGCCGGTTGCCGGCAATATGGTCGACACTGGGATTGAGATCATTAAAACGCGCAACAAGTTTGCCAAAAGCGCATCGGAAGGCTTACAGAAAATCGAGACGGCTCTGCCGTATCTGATCGCCGCGCGTGCCACGCAGGCGGTGTCGGCGCAGGATACCGATAGTGTGACCTATACCGGTACGGCGCTTGCCGTGCCCAGGACATCCGAGTCTGACTTCGCTGCGCTCAAAGGATCAGAGATCTCGACCGATACCATTAAAGACACATCAGATGATTTAGAGTGTGCGGCCGAGGAGCTGCGGAAGGCTTCTGAGGACACGGCGAAGGCTAAAGAGCGTGCTTGGCTGGCGGATTGTGGTGGGTCTGACAAGGGCTCGGTCGGCAGCTGTTCTTGCATGTGGGAGCGTGCGAAAAGCCTAACGGATCTCCCCGGTGTTCAAAATCCGCATTACTCATCGAGCGTTACGTGGGAGCCCCAAGTTGCCCTTGATCGCGCGAAGGACTACTACCACTGGCGTCTGACAAATGAGAAGCCCCACGGCTCGAGTGTCGAGATGAAGGCAGAGTCTGCGGCGCGTAAGGCGTTTTATACCTATGCGAGCGCGGAGGTCGATCGGGCACATATAACCGAGAACGGAGACAGGGTTTCCTCCTATATTCCGCTGCTGCCGCGCAACTCTGATGAGGTTCGGGCGACGGAGCTCTATACCGATGCGGTGTGGCCGACGAGCGTGAACGATGACAAGGCGTATCTGCATTACGGGACGACCTGCCCTAACTATAAGAAAGGGACGCCGAGCGGATTTGCTTCGGTTGCCGATTACGATGGACAGGATAAATGCAGCAAATGCCATTTTGGCGTTTTGTCGCTTGGTGCTGTTGCGGCGCCTTCAACCTCTATCGAAAACGGCTTCGAATATCACTTCGACGAGTTCAAAAAGGCCTTGGAGGAATACGTCAAATGTCGGAACAAAGAGCTTGAGCTCATGCGTCAGACCGAGGATGAGGCCGACCGTGCGGGCAATGCGTTTGACCAGGCCATTAAAGCGCTTTCGGGCGAGCGTCCGCGTATTGCTCCGCCCGGTCGCAACGGCGTGGTTGCCTTTGCGGTTTCGGGTGCCATCTCGAGCCCCGATGAGCTCAACTCTTCGTTTAACACGGCAGTCAGGCTTGGCGATCGCGGTGCCATCTCTGCCGCGGTGCTGGCGCCCGATGAGGCGACGGCGCAAAACAACGTGCTTTCGCGATTTTTCTCGACATTGAAGGAACGCTCGGGTGGCGTTGCCGGCGTACTCGATGGCGTCATGGATGTCTGGGGACGGCTGCTTGTGGGATACGGAGACATCCAAGGTTCGGCCGACGAACTTATGGACGAGATGATTAAAGGCCTAGGAGGGGGCAGCGGCGCGTTGGGCTCCATTGCATCGTGGCTCGGCGATACCGTTTCGGCGTCCGTGGCGGCGTTGGGTCTGGAGCCGTGCGACTTGCGCCTGCGAAAGCCAGTGCTGACTGATTCCGCCAACGTCATTAAGAGTCCGGGGTCTGACATTGCTGGTCTCTCTCAAGCGCAAGACAAGCTGCGAAGTATTCCGTTGGGCGTGACCGATCCCAAAGCGCTTTGCGAGGCGTTGGAATATCAAGTCGAACGCACCATCAGCGGTACGGTGCTCACACTTGCGGAGATTCCTCTGCCCGGCGGCGGCTCCATCCCGCTTACCGTCGATGTCGCCACGCTGGTTGGCGCTCTGGGCGGTGGGTCGTAATGGGCATCCGCACGCGCCTGTGCGAGGAGCGCGCCCAGGCGACGGTCGAGATGGCCGTGGTCACGCCCGTCCTACTGGTTCTGGCGCTTATCGTGTACAACGTCATGGTCTTTGCCAGTGCGGTCGCACGCTTCGATCGCGTGGTGCCCGATATCGTGCTAGCACATGCCGTGGCGCCGAGCGGGGAGGGCGATGGCAGCTCCATCGATGCTTCCGCGACCGTTCAGGCTCAGATCCAACATGCCATGGAAGGCTATGACTTGCTGATCGAGGTCTCGAGCGAACAGGGTGCGACGACATCGGATGGCGGTTTGCTTTCGCTTTCCGGCACGTTTAGGACCTATACCTGCACCATGCGCTATGAGCCGTGGCCGAGCTCGCTCAGCATCGCTGGCGTTCCGCTGGGGGCGCCGACAACGTTGTCGCACGAGCGCGCGGTGACGGTCGATCCATGGCGTCCGGGGGTGGTCATGTGACCGCGGTCTCGTCCTACATCGCCTACGCGCGGGCACTCAACAGGCTGGGTTGGACGCCGGCCGAGTTTGCGGTGGCGGAGTCGTTTGTCGTGCGCCTGCGCGGCATGCTGGGACGGCGTCCGGTTGCCGCCAACGGCTTGCCGCTCGTCATGGCGTTTCCACGCTGCTCTTCGGTCCATACGTGTTTTATGGCCTATCCCATCGACATCGCCTTCATCGATCGCGACGGCAATATCCTCGCGCGCTACGAAAACGTATGTCCCTGGCGTATGTGCTCCTGCCCCGGCGCCTGGGCCGCACTAGAGCGCTCTTCAATCATTGTTTCGACCCCTGCTCTCCAACGCGTGCCGGCTTAAGAATTGGCGACAGCGGACTTTCGTCATACGAAATTGGGTAAGATGGAGGAGAAGATGCATGGATGTTGAGATCCATCCCAACGCTAAAAAGCACCTGACGGAAAAGCAGGTGCTTAGCGCTTGGCTTGCGGTTACTGAGTGCATTCGTCGCGAGTCGAAGGACGAGCCGCCGAGATGGCTTGCGATTGGATGGCTCCCAGACGGACGAAGCGTGGAGCTTGTCGCGGTCGAGCTTGTCCGTGGGTGGCTTATCATTCATGCCTTGTCTCCAGTCCAGAAGAAATTTTGGCAGGAGATTGAACGGGCTCGGCAAAGGGGTCGATGATGGGTAAGACGTATACGGCCGCTAATGGTCAGGTTGTAACGGATGAAATGATTGACGCGTGGTGCGAGTCGTACGAGCGCGGAGAGTTTCCGGATGGCGAACACACCGTTGGTGGGATCGTGCATGGACGGCCCCCACTCTCAGGTGAGGGGACGGCAACGCTGTCGGTCAAGATTCCTCTGGGAATGAAGGAGGCCATTCGTCGACGGGCGGCTGCCGAGGGGATGACGCCAAGTGAGTTTGCCCGTGCGGCTCTGAGCGAAAAACTTCTTGCTGCCGGCTGATGCCTCTGACGTGCCGATTTAAAGAACCGAGGCTGTGCTCAAAAACTTTTTTGAAATTCTCGGTTGACCGGAACGCGTCCTTGGTTATACTAATCAAGCCTTGAAACAAGGCACACCTCAAATGGCTGGGTAGCTCAGTTGGTAGAGCAGAGGACTGAAAATCCTCGTGTCAGGGGTTCGATTCCCTTCCCCGCCACCTTGAATTGTTTAGGACCTCTGCAAAGGGGTCCTTTTCTTTTATGCAGCCCCCACATGGAATCGAACCCCGTGAGGGCGCGGAGCTGAGTAAACGCGTAAGCGTTTGCCAGCGCAGCTCGCAAGGCGCGTAAGCGCCGCAGCGGTCCGTCCGCGCAGCGCGCGGACGCGATTCCCTTCCCCGCCACCTTGAATTGACTAGGACCTCTGCAAAGGGGTCCTTTTCTTTTATGTAGGGTTCTGCGGAAAATGCGCCCCATTATTGAGCGATAGAACGGGACACACTTTCCGGTGTCTGCCTCCGGCGCGCGTACGCACCTTGTCGCACCATTCCGAGCCCGTCTGCTCCCAGACATTCCTCCCGCTTTTGCGCCACTTTATAGACCGTTCGGTCGTCTGTCCTCACGCGCGGGTATACTCAAAACGATACTTTTCCTATGCAATACGATGCAGGTTCGGCCTGCACGATCCGAAGGGGGCAGTGATGGAGAGGATACTCGGCGTTAATCTCTCTGGCTGGTTTATTCCCGAGCCTTGGGTGACCCCGTCGCTATACGCGGCGACCGGTGCATCCAACGCGGCCGAGCTGCAGGAGGCCATGGGCACCGCCGCCTATAACGAGCGCATGCGCCGTCATTACGAGACGTTTGTGAGTGAGGACGATTTTCGCCGCATGGCGCAGATCGGTCTCAATGCTGTGCGTCTGCCGGTGCCCTGGTATGCCTTTGGTTCGCAGGAGTCCGATGCGTCCTACATCTCGGTTGTCGACTACATTGACCGTGCGATTGAGTGGGCTGCTAAGTACGACATCCGCGTGCTGCTCGATCTGGCAACTGTGCCCGGTGGCCAAGGCGATTCCAACGATTCGCCCACCACGCCGGAGGCTGTTGCCGAGTGGCATTCGTCCACCAACGGTCGTCATGTCGCACTCGACGTGCTCGAGCGCTTGGCCGATCGCTACGGCGAGGCCGAAAGCCTGCTGGGCATTGAGCTGCTGGATACGCCGCAGATGAGTGTCCGCAAGAGTCTTTTTACCATGACGGATGGCATTCCGGCCCACTACCTGCGTAATTTCTATCGCGATGCCTACGAGCTCGTCCGTTCGTATATGCCCGAGGATAAGATCGTTGTCTTCTCGTCGTCGGGGCATCCCAGCGAGTGGAAGCATTTTATGCGCGGCGCCAAGTACAAGAATGTCTACATGGACCTTCACCTGTACCATTACCGCGACGAGTATGCGCTCGACATCACGAGTCCCCGCGGGCTGACGACGGCGATTTCGCGTAACAAGCGCGAGCTTAAAGAAGCGATTTCGACTGGGTTCCCCGTGCTGGTGGGCGAATGGTCGGGCGCGGCGATCTTTGCCAACTCGTCGGTTACGCCCGAGGGCCGCAATGCCTACGAGCGCGTGTTTATCGCCAACCAGCTAGCTTCGTTTGCGCCGGCTGCCGGTTGGTTCTTCCAAACGTGGAAGACCGAGAAGCGCATCGCAGCATGGGACGCCCGCGCGGCGCTCGGCACGCTCGAGCGCGGCATGATTGAATAGGTTGATATGACGCAAAACAGCGCCCATACGGGCAAACTCTATGTGGTCGGCACGCCCATCGGCAACCTGGGCGACCTGTCCCCGCGCGTTGGCGAGGCGTTTGCCGCCGCCGATGCCATCTGCTGCGAAGACACGCGTGTAACGTCAAAGCTGCTGATGCATTTGGGTATTTCCAAGCCGCTTGTCCGTTGCGACGAGAATGTAATCGCCAGCCGCGCCGCCGGCCTGGTCGACCGTCTGCTGGCGGGGGAGACCCTCGCTTTTGCCTCGGACGCCGGCATGCCGAGCGTGTCCGATCCCGGCCAGGCGCTGGTCGAGGCAGCGCGTGAGGCCGATGTGCCCGTCGAAGTTATCCCCGGGCCCTCCGCTTGCGTCACGGCGCTCGTTTCGTCCGGCATTCCCTGCGAGCATTTTTTCTTTGAGGGCTTTTTGGGCCGAAAGCACGGCGACCGCGTGCGCCGTTTGCAGCGCCTTGCCGTGGTTCCCGGCGCGCTCATCTTCTACGAGTCTCCACATCGCATCGTGGCGACGCTCGAGGCCGTGACAGAGGTCTTTCCTCAGCGTGAGGTTGCTGTCTGCCGCGAACTCACCAAGCTGCACGAGGAGGTCTTGCGCGGGCCCGCTGCCCAGCTCGCCGAGGAGCTGCGTGCTCGCGGCGAGGTAAAGGGCGAGATTGCGCTGGTCATCGCGCCGCCGAGCGAGGATGAGGAGGCCGGCATCGTGCCGGTTGGCGCCGAGGCAGCGGATCCCGACGAGGCCCTGCGCGAGGATATCCGCGCCGCACTCGAGGAGGGGGAGCCCGCCTCTGCGGTGGCCAAGCGCCTGTCTCAGAAGTATTCGCGCCGCAAGCGCGATGTCTATGCCATGGTGCTCGATATGCAATAGATGGAGGATATCCAGCCCTTGCGCTAGAATCATCCCCTGTATGCAACGTTTTTCTGGAGGACAAACCCCATGGATCAAAGCAAGCCTTCGTTCTTTATCACGACGCCCATCTACTACGTCAACGCCGATCCGCACCTGGGCACGGCTTATTCCACCATCATCGCCGACGTTCAGGCTCGTTATCGCCGCTCCGCCGGCTATAACGTTAAGTTCCTGACCGGCATGGACGAGCACGGCGAGAAGGTCGCCGAGGCCGCAGCCAAGCATGGCATGACGCCGCAGGAGTGGACTGACAGCCAGGCTCCCCACTTCAAGGAGCTTTGGAACAAGCTCGAGATTTCCAACGACGACTTCATCCGCACCACCGAGCCGCGCCAGCATCATGCCGTGCAGTACCTGTGGGAGCGCATGAAGGAGTCCGGTTACCTGTATAAGGGCAGCTACGACGGCTGGTATTGCGTGCCTGACGAGACCTACTTCACCGATACGCAGGTCCAGAAGGGCGACGAGGAGTACGGCAGCGTCGGCCAGCACCTGTGCCCCGACTGCCACCGTCCGCTTGAGCGCGTGCAGGAGGAGTCCTACTTCTTTAAGCTTTCCGCCTTCCAGGACAAGCTGCTCAAGCTTTATGATGAGCACCCCGACTTTGTCGAGCCCGCGTTCCGCATGAACGAGGTACGTAGCTTTGTCGAGGGCGGCCTTAACGACCTTTCCGTGAGCCGCACGAGCTTTGACTGGGGCATTCAGGTCCCGTTTGACGAGGGTCATGTGACCTACGTGTGGTTCGATGCGCTGCTCAACTATATGACGGCCGTCGGCTACGGTGTCGACACCGACGAGGCGCGTGCCGAGCTGGCCTATCGCTGGCCCGCGCAGTTCCACATCGTGGGCAAGGACATCATCCGCTTCCACTGCGTCATTTGGCCCGCCATGCTCATGGCCATCGGCGAGGCCCTGCCCGAGCACGTCTTTGCCCACGGCTTCCTGACCGTGCGCAATGCCGAGACTGGCAAGGCCGAGAAGATGTCCAAGAGCCGCGGCAACGCCATCGCTCCGCAGGACGTTATCGACATGTTGGGCGTTGAGGGCTATCGCTACTACTTTATGACCGACGTCGTCCCCGGCACCGACGGTGCCATCAGCTTCGACCGCATGGAGCAGGTCTACAACGCCGACCTGGCCAACAGCTGGGGCAACCTTATCTCGCGTTCGCTCAACATGAGCGGCAAGTACTTTGACGGTTGCGCGCCTGCCAAGCCCGCGTCGTTCGATGCGTTCGACAACCCGCTGGCAAAGATCGCCGATGGCCTGGTCGAGCGCTACATGGCCAAGATGGACGTGCTCGATTACGGTGGAGCCAAGGACGAGGTCATGGAGCTCATCCACGCCGCCAACCACTACATCGAGGACTCCGAGCCTTGGGCGCTTGCCAAGGACGAGGCCAAGGCTGACGATCTGGCATTTGTGATCTACAACCTGCTCGAGGCCATCCGCATCGCCGCTCACCTGCTGATGCCGCTCATGCCTCAGACCTCTGCCGAGGTCCTGCGCCGCCTGTCCTGCGAGGACGAGGCCGCGAGCGACGACCTCAAGGGCATTTGCGCTTGGGGCTTGCTTGCCGGTGGTCAGCCCGTCGAGAAGGGCGAGCCGCTGTTCCCACGTCTGGGCTAAGCCGCCGCGCGCCATATCGGCAATTTGCTGTTTAGATGTAAGGGCATGGCCGCAACGGTCCATGCCCTTTTGTTTCAAGACGCCGCCACCATGCTAAGGAGGCAACTATGACAACTTCGCCTTTGGCAAACCCCACGGCAACAAGGGAGCTGCTGGAGGAGTTTGGCCTTGCGACCAAGCATCGCCTGGGCCAGAACTTCCTGATCGACAACCATGTAATTGAGCGCATTTGCGAGCTTTCCGAGCTTGCGGGCGATGAGCGCGTGCTCGAGGTCGGTCCGGGCGTCGGTACACTCACGCTTGCGCTGCTGCAGGAGGCGGCGTGCGTCACGTCGATCGAGGCCGACCCCGAGCTCGAGCCGGTGCTCGATGCCCATGCCGCTGACTACGCCAACTTCCGCTTTATCATGGGCGACGCGCTCAGGGTGACGCCGGAGCAGATTGAGCAGGTTGCGGGCGGTGAGCCGACGGTATTTGTCGCGAACCTGCCCTATAACGTGGCGGCGACGATCATCCTGCAGTTCTTCCAGACGATGCCCGCGCTCAAGCGCGCCGTCGTCATGGTTCAAAAGGAGGTTGCCGATCGCATTGCCGCAGTGCCGGGCAATAAGACCTATGGCGGCTATACGGCAAAGCTCGGCCTGTATGCGCAGGTGACGGGTCGCTTTGAGGTGCCGCCGCGTTGCTTTATGCCGGCACCGCACGTGGACTCGGCCGTCGTGCGTATCGACCGTGTTGACGGCGTGGTGCCCGAAGGACTCGATCGCGAGTTTGTGGCCCGCGTGATTGACGCCGCATTTGCTCAGCGTCGCAAGACCATCCGCAATTCCATGAGCGCCAACGGCTTTGCCAAGGACGTGCTCGATGCCGCCTTTGAGACTTGCGGTATCGCACCCACCACGCGCGCCGAGACGCTCGATGTTGCCGACTTTGTCCGTCTGGCCCGGGAGCTAATCCATGACGCCTAATGCCGAACGCGTGACGTTTACCAAGAAAAAGAAGACGGTTGCTTGTCCCGTGCCCTTGGCACCGCTTGCCGACACACATGCGCATCTGCTTTCGTTCTGGGGCAAGGATGTGCCCGAGACGCTCCTGCGCGCCAAGGCTGCGGGCGTCGACCTGCTGGTGACGATGCTCGACCCCATCGCCGACAAGCGCAGCGTGACGGACTATAGCGACTGGCTCGTGCGCGAGATTCTTCCGATGCAGGATATCCCGCAGATCAAGTATCTTGCCGGCGTGCATCCGTATGGCGCGCCGGACTATACCGACGACGTTCATGCACAGGTCGTTGCCGCACTTGATGACCCCTTATGCGCCGGTA
Source organism: Collinsella sp. (assembly GCA_036298225.1). Taxonomy (GTDB): domain Bacteria; phylum Actinomycetota; class Coriobacteriia; order Coriobacteriales; family Coriobacteriaceae; genus Collinsella. The sequence continues at coordinate 33,384 of JAXJJM010000016.1, read as the reverse complement.
TTGGCGAAATCGGCCTGGACTATCACATGGACTATGACGACGATATCGCGCCGGCACCCCATAACGTGCAGATTGATTGCATGGCGCGCCAGCTCGAGCTTGCCGTGCGCCGCAATGTGCCGGCGGAGCTGCACCTGCGTCACGAGGACTCGGATGGGGAGCGCACCTCGCACGTTGATGCGTACAACGTACTGCGCGAGGTGGGCGTGCCCCAGGCCGGTTGTGTGCTGCACTGCTTTGGCGAGGACCGCGCCACGATGGAGCGCTTTGTGGAGCTGGGCTGCTATATCGCCTATGGTGGCGCGGCCACCTTTAAGCGCAACGACGACGTGCGCGAGGCATTTGCGGCAACCCCACTCGATCGAATTTTGTTCGAGACGGATTGCCCGTATATGGCTCCGGAGCCCATCCGCGGTCTTGAATGCGAGCCCGCAATGATCTCCATTACGGCAAACGCGCTGGTTAACGACCGTGTCGATCGCACAGGTGAGGACGCCGAAACAATCGCGCAAGCCGCTTGGGAAAATGCCTGCAAACTTTTTCAAAAATAGTTCTTGCGTTCGCGGTGGCGCTCCGTTATTCTAATTCCTGCACGCGGGCGTGGCGGAATTGGCAGACGCGTACGGTTCAGGTCCGTATGGGGGCAACCCCATGAAGGTTCAAGTCCTTTCGCCCGCACCATTGAATGAAAGAGCTCCCAGCAATGGGGGCTTTTTTGTTATGGGCCCATCACAGGGACTTGAACCTGCGAAGGAGCGAGCGTAAAGAAAACGCGGAGCGTTTTTAGCGAGCTGGCGAGGACGCCGGCAGGCGGCCGAAGCCGGTGCGGATCCGCGAAGCGGATACGCGGACGTCCTTTCGCCCGCACCATTGATTGAAAGAGCTCCCAGCAATGGGAGCTTTTTGTTATGGGCCTCTTGTTGATGTCACGTTGCTGCTTCGTGCGGGTATCCTAATGCCAACGTGTGCCTATCAGAGGAGAGACCATGCTGTTGTCCGGTATCATCGCCGCCCTTACCAGCCTTTTGATTCCCATCATCATCCTGCTGCTGCTGCTTCCCAACGCCTGCTATGTCGTTGAACAACAGCATGCCGTGATCATCGAGCGCCTGGGCAAGTTTAACCGCATCGTCAACGCGGGCTTCCACATGAAGGTGCCCGTGATCGACCGCAAGGCCGCCACGGTGAGCCTGCGCACCATGAAAAACGGTTTTGGCATCGACGTTAAGACCCAGGACAACGTGACCATCGGCCTTGAGGTCTCTGCTCAGTACCACGTGAGCTATGACATGGGCGCCGGCCCGGCGGATTCGGGCATCTACAAGAGCTACTACATGCTGCAGGAGCCCGTCGACCAGATGCGTGACTTCATCACCGACGCCCTGCGCTCTTCGATTCCCGTCTACACACTCGATGAGGTCTTTGCCAAGAAGGATGACATCGCCAAGGATGTCAACGCTACCGTTTCCGAGCAGATGGCCGCCTACGGCTTCACCCTCGTGTCGACGCTCATCACCAAGATTGCACTGCCGACCGAGGTCGAGAACTCCATGAACGACATCAACGCCGCCCAGCGCAAGCGCGCTGCGGCACAGGAGCTCGCTGAGGCAGACCGCATCAAGCGCGTCACCGAGGCGACCGCCGAGGCTGAGGCAATGGAAAAGGCGGGCGAGGGCATCGCCAACCAGCGCAAGGCCATCGCGCTGGGTATCAAAGATTCGCTCGAGATCATCCAGGAGACGGGTGTCGGCAATGACGAGGCCAACCAACTGTTCATGTTTACGCAGTGGTCCGAGATGATGACGGAGTTCGCTCGCACGGGTAAAACCTCGACGGTCGTGTTGCCAAGCGACTTTTCGCAGTTGGCCTCGATGTTCGAGCAGATGCTGACCGCCGGCAAAGTTCAAAACGATTCGAAGGAGTAGACGCGCGTGAAATACACTGTCGTTTGCGTCGGTAAGCTCAAGGAGCGCTTTTGGAAGGACGCGTGCGCTGAGTACACCAAGCGCCTAGGTGCCTATGCCAAGGTTGATATCCGCGAGGTGGCCGATATCGACCCGGCTAAGGCGGGCGGTGTGGATGCCGCGCGTGACAAGGAGGGGGCGGCGATTCTTGCTGCCTTGCCGCCGAGAGCCCATGTGATTCTGCTGGCTATCGAGGGCAAGGAGCGTTCGAGTGAGGAGCTCTCGGCGAGGCTCGACGATCTTATGCTGCGAGGCAGCAGCGACATTGCCTTTGTAATCGGCGGTTCGGACGGCGTGAGCGATGACGTGCGCGCACGAGCCGACGAGATGCTCAGCTTTGGACGCATTACCTTGCCGCATAACCTGGCGCGTGTGGTGCTGTTAGAGCAGATTTACCGTGCCTGCAAGATCAGTCGTGGCGAGCCGTATCACAAATAGGTCGGCAATGCGAAACAATGGCGTGGGACAATACCTTTCGTTTTGAGGAATGTGTCTGAAAGGACTATGAGAAATGAAGATTGGATTTGTCGGTTTTGGCAATATGGCGAGCGCTATGGCCGATGGCTGGATCGCTGCCGGTGTAGCTGCGAGCGACATGTGCGCCTGCGCGGGTCGCTACGACGCACTGGTTGAGCGCTGCGAGGCGCGCGGCATGGTCGCCTGCCACGATGCCGCCGAGGTTGTCGCCGCATCCGATATCGTGGTCGCTGCGGTCAAACCGTACATGATCGAGAAGATATTCGCCCCGCTCAAGGATGCTCTTGCCAAAAAGGTCGTTCTGTCGGTTGCCTGGACCTGGGACAGCGCCAAGTGGGAGCAGGTCCTGCCGGGCGTCGCGCATATCTCGACGGTGCCCAACACACCGGTTTCGGTGGGCGAGGGCGTCATCGCTTGCGAGAAGGCTTCCACGCTTAGTGATGAGCAGAGCGCAGTGGTGCTTGATTTGCTTGGCAAGCTCGGTGCGGTGGTCGAGCTCGATACGAGCCTGCTGTTTGTGGGCGGCACGGTTGGTGGTTGCGCTCCGGCATTTGTCGCCATGGCAATCGAGGCCCTGGGCGATGCGGCGGTCAAGCACGGTATCCCGCGTGCCGATGCCTATCGCATTGTGAGCCAGATGGTGCTGGGTACGGCAAAGTTGCAGCTTGCAACTGGCCAGCATCCTGCGGCGATGAAGGATGCCGTATGCTCGCCTGGTGGTGCCACCATCAAGGGCGTCGTTGCGCTCGAGGACGCCGGCATGCGCAGCGCCCTGGTCAAGGCAATCGACGCAACTCTCCAGTAAAACCGACCAAAAAAGACAGGTTTATTTTTGGCAGGTATTTTCTGCGGTTTTGTCCTTTTAGCGAAAAGCGCCCCGCAACTGGCTCAATTCCAGTTGCGGGGCGCTTGCGTTTGCCCAGATAAAACAGACCAAAATAAACCTGTCCCTTTTTGGCAGGTTAGTCCCAGAAGCTGTTTTCCTCATCCTCGGACTTGGGTCCGCGGTCGACGTACATCTTATGGGTGCGCTTCTCCATTACAAAGGCAAGAATCGCAAACAGCAGGATGCCGCCGGCGAAAAGGATGGCAAAACCGGTGCGGGTGCCAAACAAAAAGGAAAAAACTGCGTCCATTGGGTGCCTTCTTGCGTAGTTGAGTTGGGTCGTAAACGCTCATAAGTATATACTTGCCCATACATGTACAAGGTTGCAACCTAAATGGAATGTATATCGCCGGAGGATCTAATGCTTGATATCAAGTTTGTTCGCGAGAACCCCGATGCCATCGATGTCGCCATGGCTAACCGCCAGACGTCTTGGGATCGCGAGAAGTTCTTTGAGCTCGACGACGAGCGTCGTGCCGTCATCACCGAGGTCGAGGAGCTCCAGGCCACGCGCAACGCCGAGTCCAAGAAGATTGGCGCCCTGATGAAGGAGGGCAAGAAGGACGAGGCCGAGGCCGCCAAGGAGGCCGTACGCGCCGTCAACGAGAAGATCGACGGTCTGGCCGAGCGCCGTACCGCTCTTGAGCAGGAGCAGTACGACTTCATGTCTCACCTGCCCAACATTCCGTGCGAGGCCACCCCGTACGGTAAGGACGAGGACGAGAACATCGAACGTCGCCGCTGGGGCACCCCACGCGAGTTCGACTTCGACTTTAAGCCGCACTGGGATCTGGGCACCGATCTGGACATCCTCGACTTCGAGCGTGGCAACAAGCTTTCCGGCAGCCGCTTCACCGTTCTCGGCGGCGCCGGCGCCCGCCTGGAGCGCGCCCTTATCAACTTCTTCCTGGACACGCACACGAGCCGTGGCTTCAAGGAGTGGTGGCCGCCCATCGTCGTCAAGCGTCAGACCATGTTCGGTACGGGCCAGCTGCCCAAGTTTGAGGACGACGCCTATCACGTCTCGGGCGACAACTTCCTGATCCCTACCGCCGAGGTCGTACTGACTAACCTGCATGCCGGTGAGGTTCTGGACGCCGACACTCTGCCTCGCCGCTACACTGCCTTCACCCCCTGCTTCCGCGAGGAGGCCGGTTCCGCCGGTCGCGACACCCGCGGCATCATTCGCCAGCACGAGTTCGACAAGGTCGAGATGGTCAAGTTCGCCAAGCCGGAGGAGTCCGACGAGGAGCTCGAGAGCATGACCGCCGAGGCCGAGTACCTGCTGCAGCAGCTGGGCCTGCCGTATCGCGTGATTAGTCTGTGCACCGGCGACCTGGGCTTCTCTGCCCGTCAGACCTACGACGTCGAGGTCTGGCTGCCGAGCTACAACGCCTACAAGGAGATCAGCTCCTGCTCCAATTGCGGCGACTTCCAGGCCCGTCGCGCCAACATCAAGTATCGCGACCCCGAGAACTTCAAGGGCTCGCGCTACCTGCACACCCTTAACGGTTCCGGTCTGCCGGCTGGCCGTACCATGGCTGCCATTCTGGAGAACTACCAGAACGCCGACGGCACCATCACGATCCCCGAGGTTCTGCGTCCCTACATGGGCGGCCTCGAGAAGATCGAGCCGGTCGCGTAAGCTAGCTGCATAGGCGATTTGCGAGGGCGCTCCTTTTAGGGGCGCCCTTTTTGTGTACGGCTATACCATGCCGTGCGGACAGCTCGATAGAAAACACACGAACGGATGTTCTGTATACATGCATCTACCTGCTATGCTTTTGCCAACTAAGAGCAAGAGAAAGGGGATGTGATGGAGCTGTTCGATGAGCGGGTTGTTTTGTTCCAGAGCGATGAGGGTGGGGAGCACCTGCTGGTAACGTGCGAGCCGTCGGGTATGGGTGGCTTGGTGGTTCGGCAGACGAGTGAGGGACCATTGACGCAATGGTGTTATGAGGAGTCGTCGCATGTGGTCGAGACGGTTGTGGCGCATGAGGCGCTTGTTGTCCTTGAGCACTTCTATGGCGTTGGAACTTCTAATCAGGTGGCCCGAATGCTGAGCATCTCGTTTGCCGACTACGACTGTGCCCAACGGGTGCGGTCGCTTCTGGGGGAGCTTGACGCCGGGTTCGATGTGATCGAAAAGCCAATCGATCGTACGGGAAGCGTTGGTGCCCGCGGCGCAGCGTGACAAATATCTGCCTGGAGAAAAAAGTTTGAGATTGTGCTTGACTCCAATAAGCTAAAGTGGTTTTATATGTCTTGCGCTGCGGCGTTACCTCAGCTGGATAGAGGGTCTGACTACGAATCAGAACGTCATAGGTTCGAATCCTATACGCCGCACCAATCGAACTTAAAGCCTCCGGCAACGGGGGCTTTTCTTTTATGGCAACACCGCATGGATTCGAACCTCGGTCGAGGCGCGGGCGTAAAGAAAACGCGGAGCGTTTTTAGCCCGCGGGCGAGCACGCCGGCAGGCGGGCGAAGCCGGTGCGGATCCGCGCAGCGGATGCGCGGAATCCTATACGCCGCACCAATCGAACTTGAAGCCTCCGGCAACGGGGGCTTTTCTTTTGCGTAAGCACCGCATGGATTCGAACCTCGGTCGAGGCGCGGGCGACTTAATCATCACTTCGTAAAATTTTTCCAAATTGTCGCTTGACCCATCGAGGGGTCACGTGCATAATAATCCGTGCGGTGCGGCGTTACCTCAGCTGGATAGAGGGTCTGACTACGAATCAGAACGTCATAGGTTCGACTCCTATACGCCGCACCAATTGAGTTTTAAGCCTCCGGAAACGGGGGCTTTTCCTTTACGGGGGCATTGCGGAGATTCGAACCTCGGTCGAGGCGCGGGCGTCAAGAAAACGCGGAGCGTTTTTAGCGAGCGGGCGAGTCCGCCGGCAGGCGGGCGAAGCCGGTGCGGATCCGCGCAGCGGATGCGCGGAATCCTATACGCCGCACCATTTGAGATTAAAGCTCCCGGCGACGGGGGCTTTTCTTATATCGCGATGCGTCGAAGATCGCGCCAAGCCCTCCAAATGATTAAAAATCAAATTCAATAACTTTTTTCGAAAAATTGCTTGACGATTATTCAGTCCATGTGCATAATAATTAACAAGTCGCGGCGTTACCTCAGCTGGATAGAGGGTCTGACTACGAATCAGAACGTCATAGGTTCGAATCCTATACGCCGCACCATTTGAGATTAAAGCTCCCGGCAACGGGGGCTTTTCTTTTACGTAAACACCGCATTGATTCGAACCTCGGTCGAGGCGCGGGCGTAAAGAAAACGCGAAGCGTTTTTAGCCCGCGGGCGAGCACGCCGGCAGGCGGGCGAAGCCGGTGCGGATCCGCGCAGCGGATGCGCGGAATCCTATACGCCGCACCATTTGAGATTAAAGCTCCCGGCAACGGGGGCTTTTCTTTTGCGCCAGCTTGAGTGCTTTCGTCCAAAGGGACGATTTCCTGTCGACTCGTGTAAGATTCCGAGTAGATGTCGCGACTTATTCGCGACCACTCCTTCTTCAAGCGACCGATCAGGGTGATATTTCGTGGCAGAGCGTCCGACATACAAGCTCAGGTTTCTCGATCCCAAGAAGCGCTTTCCGGCGATGCCCGAGCAGCCTGCGGGACGCTCATATGGCGTGGTCTGGAAACTCTTTGGCGAGGATCAGCATGAATCTTGTTATGTCGTCGAGTTCGTTGGCAAAAGTCATGTGTCGCTTTTGGGCTACGTAAGCGTTTCGGGTGAGGTGTACAAGGTGGACCGCCCCGTCAGCGAGGCTCCGCTGCCCAACGATCCCGACATGGAACTGGTCCTTGACGAGTCGGATTCCAGTATTGGTGAGATTATGGTAAGGAAAGCCAACGGTGCAATGCGCGCGTGTGCGCAAACTGCCGGCTCTCCCGAAGGCCCCATGCGCGAGCAGTCCGACCACGAGACATGGAATTCGACCCGCGCCCTTCCTTACGGTGAGTTCATGGCCTCGATGTTCTTGCGCTACGTGATATTTGCCAACTCCGAAAGCGCTATTGTGAACACGGCGGACGCCGGCGGACTCGACGAGGGTATGCAAAACGTTGTCGACAAGATCAAGCTCGTAAAGTTGCCCGAGCCGGTCGAGGTGTTTTTGGGCTTTAACACGGCACCGCTCCCCGATGCTATCGAGACGCTGCTTTACCGCGTTGACCATGCCGAGAATCCGAGCGGTATCGAGCGCTATGCCGCCGCCCTTATGAGCGAGGTCGACTTGCCCCGTCTGCGCACCATTGCCGCCAAGTCAGAAATGAGCCTAGCGCGCATCGACCGGTCAAAGTTGTTCTATCTCAATTTTGATCGTAGCCTGTTGGACCAGGACGAGATTGACATGCTGCTTGCCATCGAGTGCCGTCTCAACCGCCTCTCCGGCATCCTTGAGCGCATCGGGGCCGGATTGGCCCCTGCGGCATCCTCGCCGAGCCTTGAGGGCTGCGCGCTCTTTGATGCGTGGCATATCGCCAAGACGACCAACGATGTTCCCCGACTGCTCGATACGGCTTCGAGCGATAACCCGTGGGCCAAGCCGGGTACGGTGGCTTGCCAGCCGGGCGGCGAGTGGGACGTGCGCACCCGTTTTGCGCGAATCGTTGAGGCGCTCAACGTGGTCACGCGGCTCGACTATACCTATCGGGCAAACGTTGCCGAGGGGATTATGCTCGTTCGGTTTGGGCAGTCTGTCGTTGATGCCATGCCGCAACGTGAATACGACGCTCAGGATGACGCCTGGCGCGAGCTGGACGAGGACACGCGCGCGATCTGGGCCGCGGAGCACGATGCGCGCGTGGCACTCACGCTTGCGGCAGCGTGTTTTGCCGCGGGCACCTGCATCACGCGCTGCTGTGTGCAGATTGCTGCTCCCGACAGTGAGCAGGGCGAGCGCGTTGTCACAACGTATTTCTTTGGGCGCGCGGCCTATCTGGCCGATTGCGTGTCTGTCGCCAAGGATCTTGAGAGCATGGACATGGACGATATGCCGTGCAAGCGTGTGCTTGAGGCGTATGAGTCAACCGCTCCGGAGACGATTGAGCCTGCGGAGGTTCATGCTCGTCCGCGTGATGACCATCGCACGCTGCCGCCGGCGCTGCGCGATCTGCTACTTGCCGATACGGCTGACGAGTTGGAGGTCATGGAAGAGGACGACGACCCATACGTGGCCCGTGTTGTTGAATTGCGCGAGCAGGTAAAAGTCGACCGTACAGGTGCTTTTGAAGGCTTTTCCCGTCTTGTCGAGGAGTTGGAGGCTAAGTGCACTGTCGCCGAGCTTTTGGCGACAGGTCCGGTTCAAACGCAGTTTTGCGATAACCAGCTGGTGCGCATGGTGCTACCGGTGTTGGAAGAAGACCGCTCTGTGCGAATCCTTCGTGCGCCCGATGCGCTGTACTTTGCCCAGCACGAGATCTGCAGCTTTTATGCCGAGCAAGAGGACTTTGAACGAGCGCTGCCCGAGGTGCGCCATCTTTACGATCTGGCGCGCTCGTCCATGCAATCGCACTTTGCGCTCATCAACGTGCTTGCGCGTCTGGAGCGCTTTGACGAGATTATCGAGGTGGCGCGCCACGGCCTACGTATTGCCAGCGATCGTTCTGCAATTGGCTACCTGTTCTATCGCTTGGCGTTTGCCTATTGGAATTGCGATCAGCTCGACCTGGCGCTGGCTTGTTACCGTCTGGTGCCGCGCGGCGAGGAGTCGGGCAGCAGCGCGCTGGAAGAAATGCAGGGCCTTATGAACGAGATGGGCGTCAGCGAGCCTCCGACGTTCGAGGAGGCGGTCGAGACCATCCGCAAGGCTGGACTTGAGCTGCCGCCAGTGTCCGCCGTGACGAATCAGCTGGCAGATGCCGCTGTGCAACTGGTCGACAACGGCTTCTTTTTCCTGGCGCGCGGTTGCATCTTTCAAATGTGGCGCACCATGGGCAACGACGAGCTCGGCTCCCTCAACCGCTCGCTGGGGTAGGGGCGGTATAGAGGGGCCGCACCGCGCTATTTGTATCGGCGCGGGCGGGAGGACCCGGCAGGATTGGTAAGGCATAAAGCCGCCGAGCCTGCTAAAACTGTTAAACTCTGCTAAAGTTGCTAAACTTTGTTAAAGTTGTTAAAACCAGCAGAGGAGGGCAGAATGACGAAAGCTGTTAACCCCTTTAAGCCAACGGCGGGCATGAATCCGCCTGAGCTTATCGGACGGGACACTGTTTTGGATGACTTTGCCGAGGCTCTTGAGAATGGTCCTGGTGCCCCCGATCGACTCATGCGCATCTCGGGCGTCCGAGGCACAGGTAAAACGGTGCTCCTTAATGCATTGGGTGACCTTGCACGCAAAAAAGGATTCGAGGTCGTTGACGTTGCCTCCAATGCTGGTTTTTGCAATAGAATCCTCGAGGCTCTGCAGCGAAACGTTCGTCTTGAATCAATCTCGATTTCCCCATCGATTTTAGGGGTCAGCCTTGGCTCCATGGAGATGTCGAAGTCGGCCTCTCATCTGGGCGAGGCGATGTACGATGCTGCGAAGCGCGGTGGTCTGCTCATTACGCTCGACGAGATCCAGGATGCCTCAACTGAGGAAATGCGCGAGCTAGGCAATGAGATGCAGCTCTTGATCCGCCAAGGAGCGAATGTCGCTTTCGCTTTCGCCGGGCTGCCGACATCGGTAGATGGCGTGGTGGTGGATGATACGTTGACGTTCCTTCAGCGAGCCAAACATGTTGAACTTACTCGGCTTTCCGATTTTGAAGTTGGCGGATCGTTTGAGGATACGATGAGACGAGCGGGCAAGGAGCTCGACAAAGGTGCCGCTGAGCTATTAACAAAAGCTTCGGCAGGCTATCCCTTTATGGTCCAGCTGGTCGGATATTACGCTTGGCAGGTTGCTGCGCGCAGTGGGGCGGAGAGCGTGAGCGAAGAGGCGGCTCGTAAGGGTATCCAGGCGGCTCTTGATAGCTTTAATGCTATGGTGATTGCCCCAGCGCTGCGCAGGGTGTCGGAACGGCAGTTTCAGTATCTCGCGGCGATGGCTCAATGCGAGGGCGTCGATATCGCCAACGGCGATATCGCCAAGAAGATGGGTTTGTCGGCGAACAAAGTTGGGTCATATCGCAAGCGTCTGATCGATGCGGGGTTGATTGAGCCCGCGGGCTATGGCTGTGTTTCGTTTGCAATTCCGTACACGCGCGATTATCTGTTGGAGACCGTTCGAGAGGACTAATAAAGAATGGGCTGTCCGCGCTGTCGCTGGGGCCGTCCTTGTATCTTTGTCTCAACCTGTAACATCTGGAGGGGATTACGGCCTGCAGATGTTACAGGTTGAGATGATTGACTGAGACGTTTACTGGTAAAAGAGAGGTAAAAGAGGAAACGCCTCAAAATTCCCCTTGCCCAACTTCGGCTGTTTGGTTACTATAGAACGACTGTTACGGAGAGCTGACCGAGAGGCCGAAGGTGCTCGCCTGCTAAGCGAGTATGCCCCAAAAGGGCATCTGGGGTTCGAATCCCCAGCTCTCCGCCAGTATGACTTTGAAGAAGGGTCCCATTTGGGGCCCTTTTTTATTATCAAGAATGGCAGCTGGGGATTAGAGTCCGAAAGGGCGTGAACATTAGGCAAACACGGGGCGCTTGAAAACGGGGAGACCCAGGCGTGCTCGTGCACCCCGGTGTGGGGTTCCGAGGGGATGGAGTAGAAATATGGTAAAGGTCGGGCTGCGTAAGCCGAATCTAAAGACATCACTCAAGGCAAGAACGACCGGCAGAGCGAAGCGCGCGGTAAAGCGGGCGATAATCCCCGGCTATGGTAAGAAGGGCATGGGGTGGATCAAAAATCCGAAGAAGGCTGCTTACAATGCCGTATACAGCAGAACGACCGTCGGAGTTGGGGATGTCGCTCGCGCCGTTGCTAAATCAGGCGCTCGGAGCTCGGCGTCAAGGACGTCCTCAATTACTGTTTCATCGCATGAAATTACACCTTTGGCGAAGCCTGAACAGAAATCTCTCACTCGAGAGATTACGTCGGTTGACAGGGCAAACAAGGCGCTTTTGCTATGCTTCCTTCTTGGGTGGTCGGGCGCTCATAGGGCGTATGCACGGATGTGGGGTAGCTTCTTTCTATATCTCTTTACCTTTGGCCTTTTTGGATTTGGTTGGCTGTTTGATATTGTGACACTACTGATGAGACGCTCCGAGCTAAGGTGTCTCGGCGACAGTGATCAGACTCAACAGCAAGCGCCATGTTCCGTTGATTCTACATTCGATCGAAATGTCGCCGACTCCGGAAATTGGGAACAGCGTGGAGATGGGGAGGCTGCGGCTCGGCTAGAGCTTCAACGTAAAAACCGTGCCTATATGGAAGAAAACGGCATCGACGTGGAGATGTTTACCGAGGAAAAGGTCGCGGCGGACGCCTTGCGAACCATTGAGTCGGTATGCCCGTGCATGCTTAGGTTTGACCGAGGCATGAGCGAAGAGGAGCCAAGCATCAGCTTTTGCTCTCCAACAAAGACGGGGAAGATGCCCAAGAATGTCGTCGAGGCCCGCATTTACCATCAGGACGTGAAGCTATTGATGGATTCCCACGGCTTCGAATTGCCGGAGTATGGTGACAGCATCAATGTCATGATTAGTTATCTAGCTGATGGGCGCATAAATAAAGTCGATATCCATGGGTTCCATAATGGCCGCTCCGTTAGTGTCTCCATTCGCAGGCGGAGCGACGATCTTGTTATGACGAGTGCGGGCACCATCGGAGAAACGGGTGCCTGGCAATCGCTGTGTCCTGGGGCAGACCCCTCAGCTGGGGATCTTTTCAGGGCCTTGACCAAGGAGGTCGAAAGGATCTACTAGCATGCCCGGTGGACCCGTTTTCAAGGTCCGAAAAGACACAGCGAAGGTAAACGGCTAGCAATGTCGCTTTGGTGATTCTGACGCATCCCGTTTAAGAGGTATTCAAAAAGAGGCGCCCGTTGGACGCCTCTCCAATCTCAAATGTAATGTTCCCCCAGCCCTACATCTCAGGAGCCTTGGCTACGGTCTCGCTCTCTGCCGCAAGTGGGCGGTTGTCGATGCGGCGGCCCAAGCGGTCGAGCTTCACGAGGAGCCATTCAATGGGATTCGGCCCTGTGCCTTCCTCGTCGGCAACCAGGTCCATGACGGCGACCTTGGTGCCGTCCTGCTTGAGCGTAACGCTGCCTACCTTGTCGCCAACATGCACCGTGCCCGAAAGGTCATCGTAGCTAACTTTTTCGGTCACTTCGCCGGCGAGTGAGAACACCGTTGCCTGTGCGGCGGGGTCGGCGAGCGTGGCGTCGATCGTCTTGTCCGTCCAATCTGTCTGGCTAATGCGTGCCATAAGCGGGTTGCCGTTGGCGGTCTTTTCCTGCGTGTTGGCGATTGCGACCGTCACCTTGTGACCGTAGTACCAATTGGCAAGGGCGGCGGTATCGGTAAAGCGCTGATCGGTGGTGGTGGAGTTCAAAATAACGGTGTAGATCTCGTCGCCGTCGCGGTTGTAGGCGCTCGTAAAGCAATAGCCTGCATCGTCGGTGGTGCCAGTCTTGCCACCGATGTTGCCATCTTGGCCCAGCAAATAGTTATGCGTGTCCATGGAATGCGAATGGTCGGTGCCGTCGGCGCCCGTGACCTCGATCCAGGAATCCTCGCTCGCTACGACCTCGCGGATCGTGTCGTTTTTCATGGCCTCCTGCATCATCAGCGCCACGTCGTGTGCGGTTGAGTGCATATCGCCAGCCCACTCATCAAAGTCCAGACCATGCGGGTTTTCAAAAAGCGTACCGGTGCAGCCGAGCTTCTTAGCGCGCTCGTTCATGGCCTTCACAAATGTGGCCTCGGCGTCTTTGGTCTTAGGGTCGATCTTCTTGCCCACATATTCGGCAAGCACGATGGCGGCGTCGTTGCCCGAGGGAATCATCAGGCCGCGCAGTGCCTGCTCCACGGTAAGCTCGTCGCCTTCGAGCAAGCCGGCGGTCGAATTACCCACGGTGGCTGCGGCGTTGCTCACCGTGACCTTCTCGTCCATCTTGCAATTCTCGACGGTTAGGATTGCGGTCATGACCTTGGTGATCGAGGCAATCTTGACCTGCTCATCGGCGCCGCGCCCATAGTAGACGGTGCCGTCTTTGCCCATGACGAGGGCATTGGTCGCATCGATATCGGGCAGGTTTTCGGCCGTGATGCCGCGCGCATCGGCGGTTTTGCCGCAAACATTGTCGGTCGTGAGCACTTGGGCGCCGGCGACGGTGGGCGCGCCAGCGGCAAGGGCGATAGCGCAGACAAAGCCGGCGGCAAGCTGGGCTGAGCGCTTTGCAAAAGAGGTGAGGGACTTCACAGATTTCGCTTTCGACGGGATGGTCTCTTCTGAAACTAGAGTATATCGTTTGCCGGCGTCGGCGATCATCGCGTGCGCGCTTGGCCCACATCCGCACCCGAACGGGCACAAGGGTGCTTAAGGCCGACTTAATCACCCACGCTTGTTGTGTGTGGCGTGCGTCGCCTCAGGCATAATGGAGCGCGAGAGGAGCACGCATGAACGAGCGCATTTTGGTAGTTGATGACGAGAAGGCCATCGCCGACTTGGTTGGCATCTACCTTACAAAAGAGGGCTTTGATGTCCAGATTGCCTATAGCGGGGCCGATGCTGCCAAGGCGATTTTGGAGCAGGAGTTCGATCTGGCGCTGCTTGATGTCATGCTGCCCGATATCGATGGGTTTGAGCTGCTGCGTACGATCCGTTCCAGCCATACCTATCCCGTGATCATGCTGACGGCGCGCGATGCCCAGCAAGACAAGATCGGGGGCCTTTCGCTTGGCGCGGACGATTACGTGGTTAAGCCGTTCCGTCCGCTGGAGCTCATCGCGCGCGTGCACGCTCAGCTTCGCCGCTACACCAGCTACGGTAGCCGTGCACAGGCGGCTGAGTCGCCGACCATTCAGCTCGACGGCTTGGAGATCAACCGCGATGCTCGTTCCGTGACAGTGGACGGTTCACCGGTTCGCCTCACGCCCACCGAGTATTCAATCTTGCTGTATCTGGTCGAGCATCGCGGCAGCGTGGTGGCCGTGGAGGACCTGTTCCGCGCGGTGTGGAACGAGGACTTTATGCCCGGCTCCAACAATACGGTGATGGTGCATATTCGCCACTTGCGTGAAAAGATCGGCGACGACGCACAAAAGCCACGCTTTATCAAAAACGTCTGGGGCGTCGGCTACATCATCGAATAACGCTTTTCGCTTGTGAGGATCTTGATATGACAAAAGACGATAGGCAAGCGTTCGAGGTGCCCGATCGGCTCTTTGAATACGTGAGGTCGGTCGTCGACAACCGCGCGCTTGCAACGGTGCTGCTCTTTTTGCTGAGCCTGCTGCTGATTGGCATCGACAACATCGTCGGAATCTTGGCGGTGCTGCTTGTCGGCTTTTTGCTGATCGATCGATTTGAGATCGTGTGCCGCTGCGTGGTGATTGGCGGCGCCGCGTGGGCCATGACGTTGGCGATTGGCGCCATGGCGCTCGGCGGCATCGAAGGGCCGGTGCTGTTCGATGCCGGCTTTGTATTCAACATGCTTGGCTTTGTGCTGGCGCTTGCCGCGTGCGTGCTGTTCTTGTGTGGCCGCGCCCTGTACTACCAGGGCTACGAGCAGGGCGAGCAGCATGCCGATTGTGTGCTGGCCGCTCGTATTCAAGATCGCCTGATCGATCACCCCGACACCTGGGATAACATCGACGGCGACTTCTTGGAGGTCGAGGGCGCCCTTAACCGCGTGCGTGACCGTGAGCGCAAGGTGCAGCAAGCTCTGCGTGACGAGTCGCATCGCAAGGATGATTTGGTCACGTACTTGGCACATGACCTACGCACCCCGCTTGCCAGTGTGGTGGGCTATCTTTCGCTGCTGCAAGAGGCTCCCGAGCTGCCGGTTGAGCAACGTGCGCACTTTACGGGCGTGGCGCTCGACAAGGCGCACCGGCTCGATACGCTCATCGAAGAGTTCTTCGATATCACGCGCTTTGACTTCCACGATATCGTGCTCACGCGCGGCTATGTTGATCTGGGGTTGCTGCTGGCTCAGGTGACTGACGAGTTCTATCCCATCCTCAACGAGCAGCATAAGGAAGTCCAAGTTGATATTCGCGAGGACCTGACGGTGCTCGTGGATGGCGACAAAATGGCTCGCGTGTTCAACAACATCATGAAAAACGCTATTGCCTATAGCTATGAGGGCTCGACCATCACGATCGAGGCCAGACGCCGGGACGGCGGTGGCGTGCGCGTGCGCTTTATCAATCAGGGCGATCCCATCCCTGAGGCAAAGCTCAAGGTGATCTTTGAGAAGTTCTATCGCCTGGATGCGGCGCGTGCGACCAATCGCGGCGGCGCTGGACTGGGGCTTGCCATCGCCAAGGAGATCGTATGCGCGCACGGCGGTACCGTTGCATGTGAATCGACGCCCGAACACACGATATTCACCATCGAGCTGCCCGCCGCATAGCCAGTGTGCCCTTACAAACACTTGACAATGCGCTCACGTGCATATGAGCCGCGATTCCTACTATCGATACTGCTGAATTGATATCGATGTGGAGGTATGCGGTATGACGGCTGCTGCGGCTGTGGAGCCCACGGAGCTTGAAGAACTCATGAAAGCGCAGGCCGAGGCCGCGCACGAGCGCGAGGTTGGGGATGCGACTCGCCCCACGGCAGAGGATCTTGCCGCCTCGCCGACGCGAATCGATGTTGAGGGCCTCGACCTGTTCTATGGCGACCACCATGCGCTCAAGGACGTGAATATCAAGATCCGCGACAAGCAGATTACCTCGTTCATCGGGCCTTCGGGCTGCGGAAAGTCCACGTTGCTGCGCTGCTTTAACCGCATGAACGACGGCATCAAGGACTGCCGAATCGAGGGCAAGATTGCGCTCGATGGTCAAGATATCCTGGGCGACTACGACATCTGCCGCCTTCGCCAGCGCGTGGGCATGGTGTTCCAGCGCCCCAACCCGTTTCCCATGAGCATCTACGACAACGTCGCCTATGGGCCGCGCGGTATGGGTGTGCGCGATCGCGTCGTGCTCGACGAGCTGGTCGAAGACTCCCTGCGACGCGCCGCCCTGTGGGACGAGGCCAAGGACAAGCTCAAAGAGTCGGGCCTGGGTCTTTCGGGTGGACAGCAGCAGCGCCTGTGCATCGCCCGCGCACTTGCCGTGCAGCCCGACATTCTGCTGATGGACGAGCCGACCTCGGCGCTCGACCCCGTGTCGACGCTCGTGGTGGAGCAGCTGGCCTGCGAGCTCAAGGAGGCCTGTACGCTCGTGGTCGTGACGCACAATATGCAGCAGGCGGCGCGTATCTCCGACTCGGTCGCATTCTTTTTGCTGGGTGAGTTGGTGGAGCACGCGCCCACCGCGCAACTCTTCAAAAATCCTACCGACCCGCGTACGGCGGATTATTTGACGGGACGTTTTGGCTGATACCATCTAGTAAAGGTACCTTTAGGGTTAAGATGCGGTCATGCCGGCCGCAAAGGGGTTCAACATGATCTATTACGTCGAGGACGATGACAACATCAGGGATTTGACGGTCTATGCATTGCGCAAGCAGGGGATCGAGGCCGAAGGCTTTTCGTGCGACGGCGAGTTTAAGGCCGCCGTGGCGCGACGGGTACCCGATGCCGTCCTGCTCGATATCATGCTGCCCGATACCGATGGTTTGGCGATTATGCGTCGCCTGCGCGCCGACCGCCTGACGGCGACGGTGCCCATCATGATGCTTACCGCCAAGGACACCGAGCTCGATAAGGTCATGGCGCTCGATGGCGGTGCCGACGATTACCTGACTAAACCCTTCTCGCTCATGGAGCTTGCGAGCCGCTGCCGCGCACTGCTGCGTCGCGGCGGCATGGTCAAGCAGGCGAGCGATGTGCTCAGCGTGGGCGACATCGTGCTCTCGCCCAGCCATCGCGAGGTGACCGTTGCCGGCGAGCCGCTTAAGCTCACCCTGCGCGAGTTCGACCTGCTCGAGTACCTCATGCGCAAGCCCGGCGTGGTCTTTACCCGCGAGTCGTTGCTGCAGAGCGTGTGGGGCTGGGACTTCGACGGCGGTTCGCGCACCGTTGACGTGCACGTGCAGACGCTTCGCCAAAAACTGGGCGAGCATGCCGGCGCCATCGAGACCGTGCGTGGCGTGGGCTACCGCTTGGCCGAGCCTTCTGCCGGTGATGGTGCCGAAGGTGACGACACCGCGGCCACCGCATCGGAGGAGTAACCCGTGGTCTTCGCCCCCCAGGGAAAACATACGCTGTCGCACCGCGTTTTTGTGACGATCTTTGTCTGCGCCATGGCGGTTATCGTGGCGTTTACGGTGCTGGGTGCGTTCTTTGTGCAAAACACCTTGGCGGATGCCACGAGTGCCAATCTGGCGCAGGAAACCGAGCTCATTGCTGCCGCCCTCGACGAGCAGCAGGAGCCCATCCCGTTCTTGCGTAGCCTCGATCGCGAGGACTTGCGCATCACGCTGATTAACAAGGATGGATCGGTTGCCTACGACAACGAGGCGTCGCCTTCCACACTGCCCAACCATGGCGATCGCCCCGAGGTCATCGAGGCCTTTGAGAGTGGTTTGGGTTCCGCGGAGCGCGCAAGCTCTACGCTCGACGAGATTATGCTGTATCGCGCCGTCGCCCTTGATAACGGCCAGGTTGTCCGCTTGGCGCAGGCCCAGCCTGGCGTTGCGGCGATTTTGCTGTCGATGGTGGCGCCGATGCTGCTTATCGCAGCAGCGGGTGCGGTACTCTCGTTTTTTATGGCGCGCCGCGAGTCCCGTGCCATCATCGCGCCGTTGCAAGAGGTGGATTTGGACCACCCACGCCGTAGCTATGAGCACGCCTATGCCGAGATGGTCCCCATGCTTGAGCGTATCGAGTCGCAGCGCCAGGAACTCAAGCGCCAAATGGCGGTGCTAGCGGACAACGACCGTATGCGCCGCGAGTTCACGGCGAATATCACCCATGAGCTCAAGACGCCGCTTACGGCGATTTCGGGCTATGCCGAGCTCATCGCAAGCGGCATGGTCGAGGGCGAGGGCGACCTGCGCAACTTTGGCGGTCGCATCTATCGCGAGGCGGGCCGCTTGGCAGCGCTTGTCAACGATATCCTTACGCTGTCTAACTTGGACGAGGCCGAGCGTGCAACTGAGGGCGAGGCGGTGCCCATTGGTTCCACGGAGCCTATTGAGCTCTCGCGTGCCATCTACGCGGTTGAGCAGCGTCTTGAACAGGTCGCCCGTCAGGCGAATGTGACGATAAGTCATGAGACCAAGCCTGTGGTCATCGAGGGCGTGTCGCGCTTGATTGACGAGCTCATCTATAATCTGGCAAGTAACGCCATCCGCTACAATCGACCCGGCGGTACGGTTACGCTGCAGTGCGGCACCAACGACGAAGGCCATCCGTTCCTCGCGGTCGCCGACACGGGAATCGGTATCGCGCCTGAAGAACAGGGCAAGGTATTTGAGCGGTTCTATCGCGTGGACAAGAGTAGGTCCAAGGCACGCGGCGGAACCGGTCTGGGGCTTGCCATTGTCAAGCATGCGGCCCTGTATCATCACGCCACGCTCGATCTGTCGAGCGAGTTGGGTGTGGGAACCACCATTACGGTGACGTTTCCCATACAGCAGGACGAGCCATTCGCATAGCGATACAACATAGGTATTGATGTAGACGCCGCATTTGACTTTCGGGTGCGGCGTTGTTGTGCAATTTTACGATTGCTTCCGACATTTTTACAGGAGAGCCTGTTTCTTATGTATAGAGTTTGGTCTCGGTAAAAAGATGCGATAACATACGGACAGTTTTGTCAATCCGAACTGGGGAAATGAAAGGCAAGCTGCATGACCCTTCTCGAACTGTTCCAGCTGCTCAAAAAGCACCTCAAGCTGGTCATCACCCTTCCGGTGGTCTGCGCGATCGCCATGGGCATCGTGTCCTTCGCTGCGATGGACAACGCCTATACCGCGACGACGAGCATGTACATTCTCGCCAAGACCGACGATAGCGGTCAGATGAGCTACAACGATCTCTCGGCGAGCCAGATGCTTTCCAACGATATCGCCACGCTGCTGGATAGCGATAGCGTTAAGAGCGGCGCCGCCAAAGAACTGGGCCTCACCGATCTGGATGACTACAAGGTGTCTGTTTCCTCCGAGACCACCACGCGTGTCATTACGCTTTCGGTTACCGGCACCGATGCCAAGGAGACGGCTGAGGTCGCAAAGGCCATGGCCAGCTCGGTGAGTACGGTCGCTCAGAACGTCGGCGCTGCCCAGAGCATCAACGTTATCGACGAGGCTAAGACCCCCGAAGCCCCCAGCGGCCCCAAGCGCACGCTGTATATTGCCGTCGCGTTCCTCGCCGGTATCTTTATCGCAGTTGCCTATGTCGTTTTGGCAGACATGCTCAATACCCGCATCCGCGGTGCCGAAGAGGCAGAAGAGCTCCTGGGTATTCCCGTTGTTGGCCGAATTCCGGCTATGAAAGGTGGTAAATAGGCATGGCTAAGGCAAAGAACACCGACAAGCTCGTTGTACAGAATGCCGCCAAGACCCTTCTGGCCAACATCCGCTTTGCGAGCGTGGACGACCCCATTCGCACCATCACCGTTACCTCCTCGATTCCCAACGAGGGCAAGTCTACGGTTTCCATTAACCTTGCTCAGGCAATCGCCACGAGCGGCAAGTCCGTGCTCCTGGTCGAGGCCGATATGCGCCGCAGGTCCCTTTCCGATATGCTCGGCGTTCGTTCGCGCGGCGGACTCTATGCGGTCCTTTCCGAGCAGATCTCCATTGACCAGGCAATTGTCGAGACGGGTCAGAAGAACTTTTACTTCCTCGATGCCGAGCCGCACATTCCCAATCCTGCCGACATCATCGTCTCTCACCGCTTTGCCAAGCTGGTAAAGGCACTGTCCGCCAAGTTCCAGTACGTCATCTTTGATGCTCCCCCGGTTGGCACCTTCATCGATGCTGCCGAGATTGCCAGCCTGACCGACGGCACGCTTTTTGTCGTGCGTGAGGATTTCACCAAGCGCGAGGAGGCGCTCAACGCCATCGGTCAGCTTAAGAAGTCCGAGAAGGTCAAGCTCATCGGTACCGTTATGAACTACTGCGAGACCGAGACCAGCGAGTACTACTACTCCTACTACACCAAGGACGGTAAGAAGGTGAAGAAGGGCTCCGACGATCAGGGGACTTCCAAAAAGGGCATCTTCACCAACCGAGCAAACGTTTAGTTGATTAAGGCTGACCTATGCGTGACATTCATTGCCATATCTTGCCGGGTGTAGACGACGGCGCCGCCGATCTCGATGAGAGCTTGGCGATGCTCGAGGCTGCCAAGCGGGCCGGTGTAACCAGAATCGTTTGCACTCCTCACTGCCGTGATCCCTATTTTGATTACGACAAGATGTGGGATGCCTTTGAGCTGCTGCGTGATAACGCTGACGGTTTTCCGCTCCAGATGGGCTTCGAGGTCAACCATCGAAAGCTCGTTGAGCTTGGTATCGATGCCGCGGAGCACTTGCATTTCGATGGGACCAACGAGTTTCTGCTCGAGCTTTCGACGCATGCCGATGCGTATGCGTTTAGAGAGTACGAGAACACGATTTACGATTTGCAGTGCCGTGGCTACCAGGTGATTATCGCTCATCCTGAGCGCTATCGTGCGGTTCAAAAGGATGTAAGCGTGGCGGAGCGCCTGGTCGATATGGGCTGCAAGCTGCAGGCTTCGGCGGACTTTATTGCCGGCGGTCGCTTTGGTCGCGAGAAAAAGCCGGCACAGCGCCTGTTCGATCAGAACCTGTACAGCTTCATCGCGAGCGATGCCCATAACGTGGGTCATTACGACTGCCTGGCGAAGGCTCGCGCGAAGTTTAGCGTGCGCGGAGCTCATTTTCGCTAATATCTGTCCCTAACGTTCGCATTGAATGAAAGGGCAGCCATGGATATTCAACTTAAGACGGGATGTTTTGATGACGCGGCGTTGGTGCGCCGCGTCGTTTTTATGGACGAGCAGGGCTACGAGAATGAGTTCGACGCTATCGACGAGGATCCAAACTGCATTCATGTGACGCTCTATGTAGACGGCGAGCTTGCCGGTTGCTCGCGCGTGTTTCCCGAAGAGCTTGAGCGCGTGGCTGACGCAGAGGCTCCGGTGTCGCCGGCGTGCGACTTGGACGAAGGTGTCGCGGCGGGGGAGACCTACATTATGGGGCGCGTGGCCGTGCTGCCGAGCATGCGCCGTCGCGGTTTGGCGAGCAAGATTGTCGAGGCCAGTGATACGTGCGCGCGTGATGCCGGTGCCAAGCTCATTAAGCTGCATGCTCAGGAATACGTGCTGCCGCTCTATGCCAAGGCGGGCTACACGCAGATTGCCCCGGTGGACTACGAAGACGAGGGCCAGCCTCATGCCTGGATGGCCAAGCGCGTAGATGGCAGATAGGAACGTTCCTTTCCTGCCGGCAGTTGGGACACTCCTTGGCAATTGGCGCATCAGAGCGCTCGGACATACAGTTTTTCGATTCCGTATGTATATATGCGCGTTAATGGGTTATAAAATCTAAGTCTGAACATAGCAGGTCTGCGATGCGGCTCGGGCGACCGAGCCGTTTTTGCGGACAGGGGTAGCGCGAAAGGACTGCACATGCGTCAATTTAAGACCGAGAGCAAAAAACTGCTCGACCTCATGATCAACTCCATCTACACCAATAAAGAAATCTTCCTGCGCGAGCTTATCTCTAACGCGAGCGACGCCGTCGACAAGCTCAACTTTAAGAGCCTGCAGGACCCGAGCGTCAAGATCGACCAGGGCGACCTGGCCATTCGCGTCTCCTTTGATAAAGACGCCCGCACCATTACCATCTCGGATAACGGCATTGGCATGACCGCCGAGGAGCTGGAGCGCAATCTGGGCACCATCGCCCATTCCGGCTCCGAGGAGTTTAAGACCGAGAACGCCGAGCAGCAGGGTTCGGAAGTCGACATCATCGGTCAGTTTGGCGTGGGCTTCTACTCGGCTTTTATGGTCGCCAGCCATGTGAAGGTCGTCAGCCGCGCCTACGGCGAGGATGTCGCCCATGTGTGGGAATCCGACGGTCTTGAGGGCTACACCATCGAGGACGGCGAGCGCGCCGAGCACGGTACCGATGTCATCCTGACGCTGCGCGAGAACGAGAAGCTCGATGCCGACGGCGAGGCCGAGACCTACGATCGCTTCCTGACCGAGTGGGGTCTCAAGAGCCTGATTCAGCAGTACAGTAACTATGTGCGTTACCCGATCCAGATGATGGTGTCCAAGAGCCGCCAGAAACCCAAGCCCGAGGACGCCGGCGACGATTACAAGCCCGAGTACGAGGACTACCAGGAGCTCGAGACCGTCAATTCCATGACACCGATCTGGAAGAAGCACAGCTCCGATGTCGAGCAGAAGGACTACGACGAGTTCTACAAGTCCACGTTCCACGACTTTGATAATCCTGCGCGCACCATCAGCTTCCACGCCGAGGGCACGCTCGAGTACGACGCCCTGCTGTTTGTGCCGGGTCGCGCCCCGTTCGATCTGTACAGCAAGGACTACGAGAAGGGTCTGGCGCTCTACAGCTCCAACGTGCTGATTATGGAGAAATGCGACGACCTGCTGCCCGACTACTACAACTTTGTGCGCGGTGTCGTGGATTCCGCCGACGTGTCGCTCAACATCTCGCGTGAGACGCTGCAGCAGAACCGTCAGCTCAAGGCCATCGCCAAGCGTGTGGAAAAGAAGATCACCGCTGACCTTGAGGATATGCGTGACAACGACCGCGAGGCCTACGAGAAGTTCTTTGAGAACTTTGGCCGCGGCCTTAAGTACGGCATCTACTCGAGCTATGGCATGAAGGCCGATGAGCTCGCCGACCTGCTGCTGTTCTGGTCTGCCAAGGAGCAGAAGATGATTACCCTAGCCGAGTATGCCAAGGGCATGCCCGAGGATCAGAAGGCCATCTACTACGCCGCCGGCGACTCGCGTGAGCGCTTGGCCAAGATGCCCGTGGTAAAGGGCGTGCTCGACCGCGGCTATGACGTGCTGCTACTGACGCAGGATGTGGATGAGTTCACCTTCCAGGCCATGCGTGAGTACATTGCCGCCGATATGCCCAAGATTTACGAGGACGACGCTGCCCGCGAGGCTGCCGAGAAGGCTGTGGCCGACGGTGCCGAGCCCGAGGTCGAGGATCGTCATCTGGAGCTCAAGAACGTCGCGACCGGTGATCTTGACCTGGCGACCGAGGACGAAAAGAAGGAGGCCGAGGACGCCACCAAGGAGAACGAGGACCTCTTTAGCGCCATGAAGGAGGCGCTCGGCGACAAGGTCGAGAAGGTCGCCGTCTCTGCGCGCCTGACCGATGCTCCCGCGTGCATCACCACCGAGGGCCCGCTTTCGCTCGAGATGGAGAAGGTGCTCCAGAAGGGTCCCGAGGGAGCGCCCGATGGTATGCCCAAGAGCCAGCGCGTGCTCGAGCTCAACGCCAAGCACCCGGTCTTTGCCAAGCTTGTCGCTGCCCAGAAGGCAGGCGACGCCGACAAGATCAAGCAGTACTCCGGTCTGCTCTACGATCAGGCCCTGCTGGTCGAGGGCATTTTGCCCGAGGACCCCGTTGCCTTCGCGGCGGCTGTTTGCAACTTGATGTAGTTCGGGGATACGGCACCGTAACTAGATTAGAACGAGAGTGGATAATCTCCCACTTTTGGCTCGAATGCGGGCTTGAAGTGGGAGATTTTCCACTCTCGTTTCCTTTTGAATGATTCCTCCGTCCCCAAGGGATCAATTATTTGTCGGGGTTGTGGTTTTGTGACCTGCTGAAATTAAAGATACTGTACAACTGTACGTTAATTCGTCTTCGTAGTATATTGCTACCCGCAAAACTCAATACCATTGTGCTCTGAGACGCTAAAGCGCCTACGTACAATGGTTATCAATAGTACGATTCGATTCAACGACAGGATGGATGGTCCAAGCGTGAGTCTCGGCAGCAAACTATCCAATGCAAAGGTCTCCTTTGCGATATTTAAGCGCGACATTAAGCGACTGCTCGTGAACCCCGTCGCCTTGGTGGTTACCCTTGGCGTGTGCGTTATTCCCTCGCTGTATGCCTGGTACAACATCGTGGCTAACTGGGATCCGTACGGAAACACCCAGGGTATCAAGATTGCCATCGCCAACAATGACCAAGGAACTCAAAACGACCTGGTGGGCGAGCTCAATGCGGGCGACAAGGTTGTCGACCAGCTCAAAGAGAACGATCAGCTGGGCTGGACCTTCGTCGATTCGGCCGCCGATGCTAAAGAGGGCGTCGAGAGCGGTGAATATTACGCTGCCATCGTGATCCCCAAGAACTTCTCTGACAATCTTGTCTCAATGCTCGACGGCAATTACCATCAGCCCAAGCTCACGTACTACGTCAACGAGAAGAAGAGCGCTATTGCGCCCAAGGTCACCGACACTGGCGCCAATACCATCGAGGAACAGATCAACTCGGAATTTGTCTCTACGGTGGGCGAGACTGTTGCCGGAATCGCCAAAGATGCCGGAGTCGATTTAAAGGACAAAGCGACCCAGACCCAGGATTCGCTGGCTGGTTCGGTGTCCGAAGCGTCTGATACCCTGGGCGAAGTACGTGATTCCATCGGCGATATGAACACCGCCATCGACAAGACAAGCAGCTCGATTGCTTCGGCCGATGCTGCGTTGGCGGGCCTGCAGGGTCAGACGCCCTCTCTAACGCAGGCAATCGCTCAGGGCAACGACCTGCTGGGCGAGGCTCGCACCACGGCGGGTAACTCTGTCGCCTCGCTCTCCAAGGCGCTCTCGGAAGGCAGCCTTGCGCTCACCAAGACGTCAGCCTCCGCGAACGCTGCGATTGGCAAGCTGACGGGCACGATCACATCTACGACCACCCGCATCGACAACTCGCTCGAGTCTCTCCAGGCGACGATCGACCACAATAAGGCCGTTATCGGGCACTTGGAAATTCTCGTCAATGACACGTCGACAGGTTCCAAGGAAATTGACGCGCGCATTGTATCGACCATCGATTTGCTCCGCAAGCAGAATGAAAAGCTTCAGAGCATCAAGGACGGTCTGTCTGCACAGTCGAGCGCCATGGCGAATGACGCCGCGGCTGTCTCGGGTGCCAGCGACGCTATCAATAACGCAATCCAGACCGGTGCGACCAACCTTGGCCAGGCCCAGACGGACCTGGGTCAAAACGCGCTGCCGAAGGCCTCGAGCGCGCTTGATTCATTTGCCGCCGTCTCGGGTGATCTGACGGGAATCGTGTCTGGCCTCACGCCTACTATTGCAAGTGCGCGCGGTACACTTTCGCAACTCAACGCTACGCTCGGTCAGGCCAAGACCACGCTGTCCCAGACCGACGCCTCGCTTGCCAAGGTCCAGGACAAGCTCGCCACCGCCGCCAACGACATCGCGGCGCTGCAGACCTCCGAGTCCATGGGCGAGCTGGCCGACCTGATGGGCGTCGACGTCGATGACGTTGCTGACTTCATGGCATCTCCGGTCGAGCTGACCTCCAAGTCGATCTATCCGGTTAAGAGCTTCGGCTCGGGCATTGCTCCTTTCTACACCAATCTGGCGCTTTGGGTGGGCGGCTACGTGCTCATCGCCATTTACAAGCTCGAGGTCGATCGCGAAGGCGTTGGCAGCTTTACCGCGCGTCAGGGCTACTTTGGCCGCTGGTTGCTCCTGGTGATCCTGGGCGCGTTGCAGGCCATTATCGTTACGGTGGGAGATCTTGTCATTGGTGTACAGTGCGTCAGTCCGCTCCTATTTGTGCTGGGCGGCATCGCCATCTCATTTACGTACGTCAACATCATTTACGCGTTGTCCACTACGTTTAAGCATATCGGCAAGGCAATCGGCGTCATTCTTCTCATCGTGCAGATCCCGGGTTCGTCGGGCATGTACCCCATCGAGATGATGCCCGGCTTCTTCCAGTGGCTGCACCCGCTGCTGCCCTTTACCTATGGCATCAATCTGCTGCGTGAGACGGTCGGCGGCATGTATTCGTTCAACTACCTGTTTAACCTGTGCATTCTGGGCGTGTTCTTGATCGTGGCGCTCTTTATCGGCCTGCAGCTGCGTCCGCTGCTGCTCAACCTCAACCTGCTCTTTGATAAACAGCTTTCCACGACCGGTATGATGATTTGCGAGTCTAACGACCTGCCGCGCGAGCGCTACTCCTTGCGAACGGCCATGCGCGTCGTGCTCGATTCCGATTCGTACCGTCGCGAACTGCTCGATCATGCGGTCGCCTTTGAACATCGCTACCCGTACTACATCAAGGGCGGTTTTGCCGCCGTGGTGGGCGTTCAGGTCCTGCTCTTTGTCCTGTCGACGGTTCTCGATATCGACAATAACGGCAAGATCATCCTGCTTGTCATTTGGATCATCTCGGTTATTGCCATCTGCGGCTGGCTTATCAATATCGAATATATCCGCGCGAGCCTCAATACCCAGATGCGCATCTCGGCGCTTTCCGATGAGGACCTGCGTCGCGAGATGCGCGAGCACACGGCCGCCATTCCTGCCGCCCGTCGCATGTTTGGCCTCAACGCCAGCGAGCGTGATGCCAAGGGTGGCGATCAGTCCACGGGCCGCTTGCCGCATATAGGCTCGCACCATAAATCTCAGGGCAGCGACAGCACAGCCACAAATGATGGAGATACCACCCCGCTTGGCAAGCACTCCAAAGGAGGTGAGGCATAAATGAAGAACATCCTGCATCTGTTTAAGCGCGATGTCCAAAACGTGTCTCGCTCCGTAATCGGCTTGGTTGTCGTGATGGGCCTCATTATCGTGCCGTGTCTGTACGCGTGGTTTAACATCGCCGGCAGCTGGGATCCGTACGGCAACACCGGCAACCTCAAGATCGCCGTGGTCAACACCGATGAGGGTTACGAGAGCGATCTGATCCCCGTCGAGGTTAACGTGGGCGAAAACGTGACCGCCACCCTACGCGGCAACGAGAGCTTCGATTGGGTTGTGCTTAACGATCGCGATAAAGCTATCGAGGGCGTAAAGTCGGGTGCGTACTATGCGGCCGTCGTTATCCCCAAAACGTTTAGCGCTGACATGATGACGCTTTTCTCGACCGACGTGAAGCACGCCGATATCGAGTTTTACGAGAACCAGAAGGCCAACGCCATCGCGCAGATCGTGACCGAGAAGGGTTCGAGCGCCGTTCAGAACCAGGTTAACGAATCTTTTACCGAGACCATTACGAGCGTCGGTCTTAAGACGGTGTCCAGCCTGCTCGATTACATGAGCACCGACCAGGTCAGCAACTTTATCGCCAACCTGTCCTCGACGCTCGGCGATTCGGTCCAGGACCTGCAGGACGTTCAGGCCAGCGCAACGTCGCTTGCGGGCATTTTGAGCTCCACGGCCGATTCGCTGACGTCGGCGGGCGGCATGCTCAAGCAGACCGGTGCCGTCGATGAGTCGACAAAGCAGCTCATGGAACATGCCAAAAGCGGCATCGATGATTCCAAAGAAGCGCTTAAGGCGGCAAGCGATGCCATCGATGCCGCGATCGATGGAAGTGCGGGTTCGTTCGACAATGTGTCTGCCGAGCTCGCGAAGGCGTTCGATGCCGCGAACCAGCATGTCGACCTTACGGTGTCCCAACTCAATGATGCCGCTGCGGCCCTCAATGCGCGCGCCAAGGATATCGATGAGATGGCCGATCAGCTCCGCAGCCTTGCCGACCAGGTGAGCGATGAGAATTTGAAGGGCGGTCTCAAGTCCGCCGCGACATCGCTGGACAGAATCGCCGTTGAGTACCGCAACAATGCCAAGGATCTGGCGGCCACCGCGAAGTCTCTCTCCGATAGCATGGCCGAGGTCAACAACTCGCGTGCCGAGGTCGATCAGGCCATCGCCGATGCCAAGGCCGGCATCGCGGGTGCCAAATCCGATTACGACTCTACGTTTTCGGTCAAGGCCAAAGAGCTCAAGAAGACCGTCTCGGGGGTTCTGGATTCACTGAATGGTATTTCGGGCGATCTGGATAGTGCCGTAGACGACCTGACCGACGCATCCGGTTCGCTGGCAAAGGGCCTCTCTAAGGCTGCAAAGCTGGTCAACAAGGCTTCCGATCAGCTGGGCGAGGCGTCGGGCAAGATCAGCGCGTTTAAGGACGAGCTCGACGGTGCCCTTATGTCTGATGATCTAGCCACGATCAAGACGATGATCGGCAATGATCCCGAGGGTCTGGCCGTGTCGCTTTCCGGCCCTGTCGCACTCGACCGTAAGCCGGTCTATCCGATCCGCAACTACGGTTCGGCCATGGCGCCGTTCTACACGATTCTGTCGCTCTGGGTCGGCTCGATCGTACTGGCGGCCATGATGAAGGTCTCGGTTGACGATGAGCTTATCAACGAGCTCATCCCCGTGCGCCTGCACGAGATCTATCTGGGTCGTTACCTGTTCTTTGGCGGTTTGGCTCTGCTGCAGGCAACGCTCGTGTGCGCGGGCGACATTCTGTTCTTTGGCATTCAGTGCGACAACCCGCTGCAGTTTGTGCTAGCGGGCTGGGTCGCGAGTCTCGTGTTCTCCAATATCGTCTACACGCTTACGGTTTCGTTTGGCGATATCGGCAAGGCGCTTGCAGTCGTGCTGTTGGTCATGCAGGTCGGCGGTTCGGGCGGCACGTTCCCCATCGAGATGACCGGCCCTGTGTTCCAGGCGATCTATCCGTTCTTGCCGTTCACTCACGGCATCAACGCCATGCATGCCGCCATGGCTGGCGCCTACCATATGGAGTACTGGGTTGAGCTGGGTATTCTGGCGAGCTATCTGATTCCGTCGCTGGCCCTGGGCGTCATCTTCCGCCGCCCGGTCATCAAAGCCAACGACTGGATCATCGAAAAGCTTGAAAGCACGAAACTTATTTAGTGCAACAGCGTGACATCGACGAAACATCGAGGTTTACTCTGCCGACGCTTTAGTGGGCTGGATTGCGTGGGCTGCTTGGTTGTTGCTACAGTAGCGGGGCGTGCCGGGGGTCCGGTGCGCCCCGTTTTTATTTGACCATGAGGCGGCACGCAGCCATACGCGTGCGGACACCACGCCCAGATTGAGTGTGAGGATGTTCCATGGCCCAATACGCTGCCAACGAAATCGAAAACATGCCCGATAGCCCTGTGGCCCGTGAGGATTTGGGCGCGGGCGGTATTCCCAGGGGCGCCGGCGCACGCTCCCCGCTGTTCTGGAAAGTTTTGCTACTTTCGGTGGCGGTCATCTGGGGCTACTCCTTTACCACTATGAAGGACGCACTCGGCACCATTCCGGTGTTCGAGCTGCTCTATGTACGCTTTCTGCCTGCAGCGTTGGTCATGTTTGCCGTCTTCCACAAGCGCATCACTGCACATTTCAACGCTCGCAATCTGATCGTTGGCCTGAGTATGGGCGTGCTCATGTGGGCGGCCTATGCGTTGCAGACGGTCGGTCTGGCATATACTACGGCGGGCAAGAATGCTTTTTTGACGGGCACGTATTGCATCCTCGTGCCGTTCGCGAGCTATTTTCTGAGCGGAGAAAAACTCACCCGCTATAACCTGGGCGCGGCACTGCTGTGCTTGGCGGGCATTGGCTTGGTGGCGCTCGATAGCGTCGAGTTCAACATCGGTGACGTCATTACGCTGGCAGGCGCGGTCTTCTTCGCCATCCAGATGGCGGTGACCGCCAAGTACGGTCGCAAAATGGACATCAACATTATCACGTTTTGGATGTTTGTGGGCAACGGCGTGCTGAGCCTGGTTTCGTCGCTGTTATTCGAGACCCAAGCGCCTCTGTCCGTTTGGACGCCGAGCTTTATCAGTGTGATGGCGTTTCTCTCGGTGGGCTGCACATGCGTGGCGCTGCTCATCCAAAACGTCGGCTTGGCGCACGTTCCGGCCTCGACGGGTTCATTGCTCCTATCGATGGAGTCCCCTTCGGGCGTGTTGTTTTCGGTGCTGCTGATGGGGGAGGCGCTTACCTCGCGCCTGCTCGCCGGCTTCGTGCTTATCTTCCTGTCGATTATCTTGAGTGAGACTCACTTCGATTTTTTGCGCAAAAAGCCGCGCCCGCAATTGTAAACAACTTGTTGCGCCGCCCTCCCGGGGCGGCATTTTTTATGCGTCGCCCTTAAAGTTGTACCTTGCACTTTATGCTATCAAAGTGCTTGCTGCAAAAACGTTACTGGAGGGCATCTATGGCACCAGCTTTGTCCGATTTTCAACCGCAACCAGCGCCCAAGGCTACCGCAGCGGCGCAGGCCGCTATCGGTGACGGTCTTGTTGCAGAAGCTCAGACTTTTGCAGACGAGCTTGCTGTGTGGCGACACGATCTACACCAGATGCCCGAGCTGGGTAACAACCTTCCGCAGACGTCCGCCTTTATCCAGGCGCGTCTGGACGAGATGGATATTCCCTATGCCGTGCTTGTCGACGGCTCCTGTGTCGTTGGCCTTATCGGTGCCGGCGCGGCAGCTGCTGCTCGGGGTAACGGTACGTGCACGGACAAGCAGGCCGGTACGGTCATCATGCTCCGCGGCGACATGGATGCCCTTCCCGTTGCCGAGGAATCCGGCGAGCCCTTTGCATCCACCAATGGCTGCATGCATGCTTGCGGTCACGATATGCACGCGACGGCGCTGCTTGGTGCGGCTCGTATGCTCAAGGCCCGCGAGTCCGAGCTTCTCGACGCCAACGCCACGGTTAAGTTGCTGTTCCAGCCGGGCGAGGAAACCTTTGAGGGTGCCCGTGCTGCCATCGTCGACGGTTTGCTGCAGAGCCCACGCCCCCAGGCCGCCTTTGCCATGCATGTCAATAGCCAGTCGCCGCTTGGCCTGGTGCTCTACGGCAGCCCGGCGCTCTCGGGCGTGTACGGTTTTCGCGTCACGCTTCAGGGCAAGGGCGGCCATGGCTCGAGCCCCGAGATCTGCATCGACCCCATCACGGCCGGCGTCCATGTGCATCTGGCGCTTCAGGAGCTCATCTCCCGCGAGGTGCCGGCGGCCAAGGAGGTCGCGCTTACCGTTGGCAAGTTCGCCGGCGGTCAGGCCGCAAATGTCATCCCCGACACTTGTGTGCTCGAGGGAACGCTGCGTGGCTTCGACGTCAAGCTCATGGAGCACCTCAAGACCCGCATCGCGGAGGTCGTCAAAGGCGTTGCCACGACCTATCGTACGCCGGCGACTATCGAGACGCTCTCGGATGTTCCGCCGCTGGTACTCGATGACAATATGACCCAGGCTTCACTTGGCTATGTGGGTGCGACACTGCCCAAGGCCACCTTCCTGCCGCTGTTCCACGCCATGGCGAGTGAGGACTTCGCGTTGATCTCGAGTGAGATCCCGAGTGCGTACTTTACCGTGGGCGCTGCCGTGACTGATACGGACGAGCATTTTGCTCAGCATCATCCCAAGGCACGTTTTAGCGATGCCGAGCTTCCCCTTGGCGCCGCGGCTTATGCGGCAGTCGCTTTGGGCTACATCGCCGACCACCGGTAGCACCCAATCTTGCTACTCGTTTGTTTAAAAAGGAGCAGTATGTCCCAGCAGCGTAAGTTCTTCCCCGGCTGGCTCGTGGTGGCTTCCGGCTTTGTCATCATGGCCACGTGCTACACGATTTTCGTTAACTGCATGAGCCTGTTTCAGCCGCTCGTCGTCAGCGACCTGGGCATCACGCTTGCGCAGTACAACATCTCCAACGCCATCTCCACCGTGGTGAGCGTCGTGGGTTCGCTCGTTATCGGCCATGTTGCCGATAAGGTGAGTGGCCGCGTATTGGGCTCGCTCACCGTTATCGCTACCTCGGCGGTGCTCGCGGGCATGAGCTTTGTGGGTGAGCTGTGGCAGGTCTACGTGCTCTTTGCCGTCTCGGGCTGCTTTGCCGTCGCCTCGACCCGCCTGCTCATTAGCCTGGTGACCGCCAACTGGTTTACCGCCAAGCGAGGCCTTGCCATCTCCATCGCACTTTCGGGCTCGGGCTTTGGCGGAGCTATTCTCTCGCCGATCGTGAGCTCGCTTATCGTGAGTG
This sequence comes from Collinsella sp., assembly GCA_036298225.1. Lineage (GTDB taxonomy): Bacteria > Actinomycetota > Coriobacteriia > Coriobacteriales > Coriobacteriaceae > Collinsella. The sequence goes on along the minus strand of JAXJJM010000016.1, from coordinate 889 downwards.
TGGGCTGGCGCTCTGCGTTCCTGGTACTCGCTGCCGTCTGCATTGTGGCGGCGCTGCCCATCACGGCCTATTCCTTCCGCACCAAGCCTTCCGAGATCGGCCTTAAGCCGCTCGGCGAGAATCCGGGCGATCCGTCCGTCTCGACGGCTGGCGACAAGGACGAGCACACGGCGCCCGAGGTTAGCGTCGGCTGGTCTCGTATCAAGAAGAGCCCGGCATTTTGGCTGCTCGTCGTTGCCTTCCTCTTTATGGGTCTGGTCAACGGCGCCATCCTGCCCAACCAGGTCACTAACATGACGAGCGTTACCGTCAACGGCGCCAAGATTGTCACGGGCGGCCACGATCCCATGTGGGCAGGTACTGTGCTTTCGGCCTATATGGTTACCGTCGTTATCGCCAAGATCTCGCTCGGCGCGATCTATGACCGTTTTGGCCTGCGCTTTGGCAATATCCTTGGCTCCGTTGCGTGCATTATCGCCTGCGTGGCGCTGTGCTTCCCGACGACGGACCTCGGTCCCATCGTGGCCGCGGTGAGCTTTGGTATCGGAACGTGTATGGGCACCATCACGCCTACCATCGCCGCGTCCAAGCAGTTTGGCATGGCCGACCTCGGCAAGGTCACGGGCACCATTACCTCGCTCGAGATGGTCGGCGGCACCGTAGGCGCTATCGTCTCGGGCGTGCTGTTCGATGCCACGGGCTCCTTTGCGAGCACCTGGATCGTGTGCCTGGTGTGTTCTGTGGTAATGCTCGTATTCCTGCTGGCCTCGGAGCCCATCGCCGCCAAGCTGCGCGCAAGCGTGGCGGGGGAGTAGGTAGGCCAAAGCGCATCGCCGCTTGTCCGCTTCGTCCGCGGCGGCGCGTCTGGCCGAACGAGTCCCCATACCCT
>JAXJJM010000015.1:0-95542 GCA_036298225.1 Collinsella sp. | reverse complement strand
GGCGGTGGCTGGAGCTGCTCGCCGGGTTCGGCGGGGCGGGGGGGATCGCCCGCTCCGGGGCCGAGGGCCCGCGGGCCGAGGCCGCCGGGGAGGCCGCGGCCTCCTCCACCGCGCCCCCGCCGGCGCTCGTCGAGGCCGAGAACAGGCAGGTCAGGTTCCTGGCCGCCCGAATATCGGAGGCCCTCGACGAGGCCGGGGCCCTCGAGGCCGAGACGGCGGCGCTGCTCGAGGGCGACGAGACCTACGCGTGCCTGCTCACCGTGCCCGGCATCGGCCCGAGGACCGCGGCGCAGCTCGCGGTGTCGGTCGACATCGGGAGGTTCCCGGACCACGACCACCTGGCCTCGTACTGCGGCATAGCCCCGAGGGTGAGGAGCTCCGGCACGTCGGTGAGGTCGGTCAGGGCGTCCAGGCGCGGCGACGCGAGGCTCAAGTCCCTGCTGATCTTCTCGTGCAACAGCCTGGTGAGGTCCTCGGGGCGCTACGGCGAGTACTACCGGGCCTGCAGGGCGCGGGGCATGGGGCACGGGCGGGCGCTCAAGGCCGTCGCGAGGAAGCGGCTCAGGGCGATATACGCCGTGATGCGCGACCGGGTGCCCTACCGGGAGTAGCCCCGACGGTTGACAAAACTATAGGAACACCCAATGACTGCCATGGCAACGCCGATGTTTCGGCAATGACAGCGAGCGGGCACCAGAGCGAACAAATTGGCATGAAAAGAGGACGGCATAGACCTTCTGGTCATGCCGTCCTCTTTGAATGACAAGTTGTCGCTCTGGTGCCCGCGCAGCGTCGAGCAGTTACGGCGTTTGGTAAAACGCCGTAACGAACTAGCTCAGCATTGCATCCATCATCTCGGAGTTGACGGAGTCGTCGGCAGACCACTCGCCGTCATCGTTGCAGGTGTACTTGAAGATAACCGTGGTCTTCCTGGGCTCGGTGGCCTTGGTCACATCGACCATCACCTGGCCGGCCATCTTGTACAGCTCGTCATCGGAAGGAACCGTGTCAAGTGCAGCGACCTTCTCCTGATACTGGGTGGAGAAGTCCTCGACGATCTTGTTCATAGACTTGCAGGTGATGGAGACCTCGGCGGTTGCAACGCCCTTGTCCTCGTCGACCGTCACGTCGCCGATCTCGTAATCAAAGCCCTCGAGATAGGTCTTGGCATACTCCTTGGGATCGATGCCCAGCTGCTCGAACTCGTCGCCCGAAGCCTCTTCCAGACCAGAGAGGAAATCGTCGCCACCGTTTTTGACCTCATCGAACTGAGTCGTAAGGTCCTCGGTGATGAGCTCTTCGATCGAGGGGCCTCCGCAGCCGGAAAGCACGACCACACATGCAACCAAAACGGCCATGAGGGGCGCAAGCAGCAGCTTCTTTTTCATGATGTTCCTCCCAATGAGCGGCACCGCGCTTCCCAGACACGGCGCACGTTGTGATAGTAAGCACATACTATCAACTTATGAACACCCTCGGCAGCACGAAGGCGCGGTCGGTTCGTTTTAACGTCCGAACGGTCTGCGAGTCCGCTCAGCGTGCAATAAAACGCATCCGTACCGTGCAATAAAAAAGGGTGGCCGGATAATCCGACCACCCTTAGACATCATGCGATGCCGCGATTTACTTGCGGACAACCTTGACGATGGCATCGCCGGCGGCGACAGCGGAATCAGCCTCGACGGCGAGCTCGACATCGGCGAACTCGGCGGTGTTGGACACGGCCACGACGACGCAGTCCTTGTAACCGGCAGCGGCAATCTTGGCGCGGTCGATCTTGAGCATGGGCTGGCCGGCCTTCACGACGTCGTCGGCCTTGACGAAGCCCTCGAAGCCGTCGCCGTTCATGTTGACGGTATCGACGCCAACGTGCACCAGGACCTCGATGCCGCTATCGGACTGCAGGCCCACGGCGTGACCCATGGTGACGGTCACCTTGCCGTCGCAGGGGGCATAGACCAGATCGTCCTCGGGCCACACGGCGCAGCCCTTGCCCAGGACCTCGCCACCAAAGACGGGATCGGGCACATCGGCCATCTTGATGACCTTGCCCTTGACGGGCGAGCACAGCACGTCGGCGCCGGCAGAAGCAGAAATGGAGGCAGGAGCAGCGGCAGCCGCGGGCTCAGCCTTCTTCTTGAACATGTCAAACAGACCCATACGTTTTCTCCTCTTGATTAAGCGCAACGTTGTGCGCATGCCTACGGTAATTATAGTGCCAAATGGTTCAAATGCTAAGGTGGGGACTCGAATCGCGAGCCCATCCCAACGCTTTTCCCCGGTGGCACTCATATTGTCGATTAAGCCAGACCCTCGGCACCGTTGCTCTGGATGATCTTCTGGTAGGCGTAGAAGCTGTCCTTGCGGCGGCGCTCGTAGGTGCCGGTGCCGTCGTCGTACTTATCGACATGGATGAAGCCGTAGCGCTTGCGCATCTCGCCGGTACCGGCGGACACCAGGTCGATGGGGCCCCACCAGGTGTAGGCGATCAGGTCAACACCATCGGCGACGGCCTCGCCCATGGCCTTGATGTGGCTGCGCAGATAGGCGATGCGGTACGGATCGTGAATGGAGCCATCGTCCTCGACCTCGTCGTAGGCGCCCATGCCGTTCTCGACCACCATCAGCGGAATCTCGTAACGGGCGTAAATCTCGTTGAGGGCGATGCGCAGGCCCAGCGGGTCAATCTGCCAACCCCAGTCGGTGGACTCCAGGTAGGGGTTTTTGCCGCCAAAAGTCATGTTGCCCTCGGTCATCTCGTGGTCCTTGTGGGTGCCCACGGTACCGGACATGTAGTAGCTAAAGGTGTAGAAGTCGACCTTGCCGTCGGCGATATCCTGCAGGTCGCCGTCCTCCATTGCGAGCTCGACGCCGTTCTCGGCCCAGAAGCGCTTGGCATAGAACGGGTACTTGCCGCGCACCTGCACGTCGGAGCAGTACCAGTTCATGGAGTTCATCTGCTGCTGCGTGGCGAACACGTCGACCGGATCGCACGTAGCGGCGTAGGAGAGGATGAAGCAGTCCATGTTGCCCATCTTGAACTGCGGGTAGTGCTCGTGAGCGTAGCGCACGACGCGGCCGCTGGCCACAAACTGATGGTGCAGGGCCTGGTAGCGCTGCTGAGCGGTGGTCTTGATGGCGCTCGCCGGGCCCTCGAAGCCCTGGATCAGACCGGTCTCCATCATGGCGCCCATGTCCATGGTGCCGCAGTTGATCTCGTTGAAGGTCAACCAGAACTTGACCTTGTCCTGGTAGCGGTCGAAGACGGTCTGGCAGTACTTCTCAAAGAAACCGATGAGCTCGCGGCTTGCCCAGCCGTTGTACTTCTCGACCAGGTGATAGGGCATCTCGTAGTGCGAGAGGGTCACGAGCGGCTCGATGTTGTGGGCGCGCAGGCAGTCGAAAACGCGATCGTAGAAGGCGAGGCCGGCCTCGTTGGGCTCGGCATCGTCGCCGTTGGGGAAGATGCGGCTCCAGGAGATGGACATGCGGAACATGTTGAAGCCCATCTCGGCGAACAGCGCGATATCCTCCTCGTAGTGATGGTAGAAATCGATGCCGTCATGGTTGGGGTAGAAGCGGTTGGGGTCGATGTCGATCGTGATCTGACGCGGCTCCTTGTAGCTGCCGCCCAGGAAGTGGTCGTCGACGGAAGCGCCGCGGCCGTCCACGTTCCAAGCGCCCTCAAACTGATTGGCGGCGGTGGCGCCACCCCAATAGAAACCCTCGGGGAACTTGATGTTTGCCATGAGCATCTCCTTTGCATCGTGGGTCGATAAGCCGAGTATCGCCCACGCGGGAGACATGCGGAGGCGGGGGCGCCAAACCCGATACTTCTTTTCGCAGCGGCACCCCGCCGCCTGCCCGCCCCTGACACTTCCTGACACCTGCCAAAAAGGGACAGGTTTATTTTGGTCGGTTTTATCTGGGAAGACGCTGACGATAGGCAGCCGGCGTGCAGCCATAGCGCTCGGCAAACTTTTTGTAGAAGAAGCTCATGTTGGCATAGCCCGCCTCGCGCGCAGCCGCCTCTGCCGTGGCACCGGCGTCGAGCAGTGCCGCTGCGCGCGCCAGGCGGCCCTCCTGCACGAGCTGCATGAATGTGCGGCCTGTCTGACGCTTGAGTAGGGCGCTTGCGTAGTTGGGGCTCAGGTGCAGATGGCGGGCGAGGTCGTCGAGCGCGCAATCGCAGGCGTGACGCTCGATATAGCCCATAGCAGCCGCGACCTGCGCCGATGGCAGCGCGGGCGCGTCCGATCGCAGAAGACCGGCCTCGTAGCTTTGCATGAGCTCGACCAACAGCAGCTCAAACAGCCTCGAGACAATCTGGGGGCTCGCTGGCGTGGGGTCCAGACGCTCGCACAGCATCTCCTGCATGTAGCGGCGCACGCGACGGCTGCCGCCCGTATGGAAATGCACGTGTCCGCGGTGGTCGGTTTCGTCCGTGAGGGCGTTGAGCAGGAACCGCGAGACCGCGCTTGTGGGCGAAAGGCTTTGCTCCAGGCTACGGCGCAGCATTGGCCGCGAGATGATGACGCTCAGCATTATGTCGTGCTCACCGAGCTCGCCAACAGCATGCGGGCAGGCGGCATCGAGCAGGAGGACCTCGTTTTGAGCGAGCATGAGCGGCGCGCCGTTGACGATCTGCGGCGCTCGTCCTCGATAGACATAGCTGATTTCGACATAATCGTGCACGTGTTCCGGCACAGGATTGAAGCGCGAGTTGCGAACAATCGATAGCCCCTCGGGCATGCCTTCTTGGTGCAGAGCGAGCGTTGGGTTGCCAATTTTACGAATGAATCGGCCATCAATATCTGCCTGATTACCTTGACCGAGTGCATCGCTCCAGTCGTAATGGGCGCCCGCGCGATAGGCGCGTTCACTGTCGGTCAGCTCGAGTAGCAGGTTATCCAAGCGCGCGAGCTCCATAGTGCTCCCATCGTTGATTCGGTCATATTCTGCCGTGGTTTTGATATTAGCAGGGCGGCGCGCTCGGCGTACTCTGACTTCAATGGATTTGAAAGGCCGGTTTTGGAGGAGCGTATATGGCGGCGTATTTTGAGCAGGTGCTTGGCGGCACCTACGACAACCACGTGCTTCCGTTCTTGTGGCTCAAGGGCGAGGCGCGCGAGACGATTACCGAGTATCTGGAGCAGATCGCCGGGGCGGACATCCACGAGGTTTGCCTGGAATCGCGCACGCATCCCGATTTCTGTCGCGACGGCTGGTGGTCTGACCTGCGCTTTATCATCGGCGAGTGCAAGCGCCTGGGGTTAAAGATCTGGCTGCTCGACGACGCCCACTTCCCCACAGGCTATGCCAACGGCGCGCTTGCGGGCGATGGCGTCGACCCCGCGCTCAAGAAAACCGTGCTCAAGCATCGCACGATTACGGTTGTTGGTCCCCAACCGTCCACGACTATCAAGCTCGGTAATCTCATGGACCCCACCGAGCGCTTTGTGGGCGTGGCAGCTTTTGATGCCGCTGGTGCGCCGCTCGGCCTTGAGTTCGCTGTTGAGCATGGTGACGATGGCGCACCTGCCCGCCTGCGTTTTGACGCCCCCGCCGGCGTTACCACGATTGAGCTCTACGTCACCAGCCAAAAGACCGGCTTTCGCGATGAGTACATCAACATGGTCGACGCCGCCTCGTGCCACGCGCTCATCGACGCCGTCTACGAGCCAACGTTTGAGCATCTGGGCGACGAATTCGGCAAGACCATCCTGGGCTTTTTCACCGACGAGCCCGGCTTTATGAACGAGAAGGGCACCACGCTCGACAACGCCTCTACCAGCAGCTTTATTGGGCGAGGCGACCTGGCGCTGCCGTGGTCGGACGAGCTTGCCCGTCGTCTGCACGATGCGCTTGGCGAGAATTGGCTTGCCAAGTTGCACGGCCTTTGGACGCGCGAGGCAAACGGCGCCCAGGTTCGCCACGCCTATATGGACCTTGCCACGCAGCTCTACCGCAGCTGCTTTGACGAGCAGATTGGCGATTGGTGCCGCGCGCACGGCGTCATGCACATTGGCCACGTGATCGAGGACAAGAGTTGCCACACGCGCCTGGGTCAGGGCGCTGGGCACTACTTCCGCGCGGTCGCAGGACAGGACATGGCCGGTGTCGACGTGGTCATCAATCAGCTTGCCCCCGGAATTGACCGCGGGCGCTACAGCTACTTCCACGGCGCGTGGAACATGGAGTTCTTTACGTACGCGCTTGCCAAGCTGGGCTCTTCGGCCGCGCGCCTCGACCCCAAAAAGCGGGGGCGCTGCATGGCCGAGGTCTTTGGCGCCTTTGGCTGGCACGAGGGCCTGCGCGAGATGAAGTGGATCGCCGATCACATGCTCGTCTGCGGTATTAACTGGTTTACGCCGCACGCGTTTAGCATGGCGCCTTTCCCCGATTGGGACTGCCCGCCGCACTTTTACGCGCACGGCAACAACCCGCAGTGGCCGCACTTTGGCCAGCTCATGAGCTACATGAACCGCACGGCAACGCTCCTTTCGGAAGGCGCTGCCGCTCGCCCCGTCGCCATTCTGTACCATGCCGACGCCGAATGGGCCGGCAACGCCATGCCCGTCGAGCGCGTGGCGGCCGAACTCACGCGCGCGCAGATCGACTTTGATTTTGTGCCGGCAGAGGCTTTTGAGAATGAGGAGCGTTACGAGGTTTCGTTTGCCGATGGGACGTTTGCCGTTAATGGCTGTCGCTACCAGGCGTTTGTTATGCCCGGGGCTTCGTTTATTGGCGCTGTCACAGCACGTGCCGTCGGGCGCATGATGGCCGCGGGGGTTATGGCGCTTGCCGTCGACGAGGTGCCCGGCGCGCTTTACGACGCGGATGGCGCGGCCGAGCTGAGCGGTCTTGCCGCGACCCCGCTTGCCGATGTGGCGGCTGCGCTTGCACGCGCGGGGCTGCAGACTGTTGTGACCGATACGCCGCAGCCCTGGCTACGCGCGCTTCGCTACGAGCGTGCCGGCGAGACCTACGTCATGTTGGTCAACGAGCACCCACGTGAAAGCATTTGCTGCACGGTTTCGCTTCCGCAAGACAAGTGTCTTTGCGGAACGCGCCTCGACCTGCTGAACAGCACCAAGCCCGTTGCGTTTGACGGCGTGCTGGAGCTGGCGCCTTACGAGAGCTGCGTTGTTGTTCTGGGGGCAAGCGGCGCAATCGAGCCCGCAGACTGCACCGACACGAGCACACGTGCAACGCTCGCCCTCGACATTAGCCACCCCTGGACCGTCGCCCTCTCCCCTGCCGGCAGCGATGGAACCTTTGGCGAGCCGCAAAAGCTCGAGCGCCTGTGCGACCTCACGGCCGAGCAGTTCCCCGGCGTATGTGGTACGTTCCGCTATCGCACGTCGTTCGAGCCGGCCGACGACCTCGCCCACACCGCCATTGACCTAGGGGATGTCTACGAAGTCGCAACACTCACGCTCGACGGACAAACGCTCGGCACGCGCATCTGCCCGCCCTACCGCTTTGCGACAGGCGCGCTTACCGCCGGCGCACACGAGCTCGCCATCGATGTCATCAACACGCTCGACCATGCGACCTCCGACATCTTCGCCCTCACCGAGCCCGTCGCGCCCAGCGGTGTCCTCGGCCCCGTTACCCTTCTCGGGCAAAACCTGCCAAAATAAACCCGTCTCTTTTTGGCAGGTTTGGCGAGTGCGGGAGTTCGAATGGATATCAAACGCAAGATTACCGAGGCGCAGGGCCTAACCCCTACCGAGCAGCAGCTCGGCATCTCGGCCCTTGCCATGGGCGAGGACATCCGCGGACTCTCCATTAAGGAGTTTGCCGCCCGCGCCAATGTTTCGGTCGCAAGCGTGCACCGTTTTTGCAAAAAGCTCGGCCTCGAGGGCTTTAAGGACCTCAAGGTCGAGCTTATCCGCCTGGCGACCGAAGCAGGCAACCGCCGCGACGTGGACATCAACTTTCCCTTCGATGCCACGTCCACGCCCGCGCAGGTTATGGAGCGCATGGAAGGGCTCTACCAGACCACGCTGGCCGAGACGCAGGAGCTGCTCGACCCCGCGCAGCTCGACCACGCCGCCAAACTGATCGCGAAGGCACGGCAGGTCGATATCTACACCGGCTCGCACAACCTCTATCCAGCGGGGATGTTCCGCGACCGCCTACTTTCGTCCGGCAAGAGCGCCACATGCTACAGCAGCACCGAGGCCCAGGTGCGCACGGCGCTCGCCTCGGATTCCGGCAATGTGGCGATCGTCATCTCCTACAGCGGCCTTGCACCCAACCTCAAGGAAATCTTGCCGATCCTCAGCAGCCGACATGTTCCCGTCATTGTCATCGGCACACCTTATTGTGCGCGCCTGCACCCCGGCTTTGCCGCCTACCTCACGGTGAGCGACCACGAGAGCATGACGCACCGCATCACGCAGTTCGCCAGCCACATCGCCGTGCAATACGTGCTCGATTCGCTCTACAGCAGCTACTTCGCCAAAGACTACGCCCGCTGCGCCGAGTTCCTAGAGCGCTCGTTCCCCTACACCCGCCTCCCCGGGCTCAAGTAACAACGAGCGTGGATTTTCGGACACTCAAATCACGAGCGTGGATAATCTCCCACTTTGAGCCCCCACACAGGCCAAAACCGGGAGATTACCCACGCTCATCTCTGACTAGTCATTGGGGACGTTCTTAAACGACTAGTCAAACAAGAACGTCCCCAATGACTACTGCCGCATCCGGGGCAAGACAACGCCGCAGGTAGAGGACGGACAGCGAGCGACGTCCAGAGCGAACAAGTTGGCATGAAAAAGGCAAGGCATAGACCTTCTGGTCATGCCTTGCCTTTTTGAATGACAAATTGTCGCTCTGGGCGGCGCGCAGCGTCGAGCCGTTACGCGGTTTGGAAAACCGCGTAACTACTCCCGGACTCCGTACTGCTCGTAGTAGGCGTCGATGGCGGTCTTGAGCTCATCGTCGATGACGACCTTGCCGTCGATCTCGTGGTTGTAGAGGGTCTCGACGACCTCGGCCATAGAGACGATGCTCGCGACGGGGAAACCGTACTTGGCCTCGATCTCCTTCTGTGCGGTGGTCACGCCGCCCTTGCCGACCTCCATGCGGTTGAGGGACACGATCAGACCCTTGATCTCGACATCGGCAGCAGCCTTGACCTTGGGATAGGTCTCATCGATGGACTTACCGCTGGTGGTGACGTCCTCGACCATGACCACACGGTCGCCGTCCTGGGGCTCGTAGCCCAGCAGGTTGCCCTTGTCGGCACCGTGGTCCTTGGCCTCCTTGCGGTCGCAGCAGTACTTGACCTCCTTGCCGTACAGCTCGTGGTAGGCAATCGCGGTCACGACGGCCAGGGGAATACCCTTGTAGGCAGGCCCGAACAGCACGTCAAAGTCGTCGCCAAAGTTATCGTGGATGGCCTGGGCGTAGTACTCGCCCAGCTTCTTGAGCTGATAGCCCGTCACGTAAGCGCCGGCGTTCATAAAGAACGGGGACTGACGGCCGCTCTTGAGCGTAAAGCTGCCGAACTTAAGAACGTCGGACTCGACCATAAACTTGATGAACTCTTGCTTGTAAGCCTCCATGCGGGCTCCTCTCGTAATCGCGTACGTGCTTCACAGTTTAGCGCAGGTAGGACGTCGATGCGGGCGCGCTTTGAAGCCATGGCGCTCTGTAAGGGCTTTGTCAGGGGCGATGATTTTCCGAACAATGGGGTTGACACGGCAAACCCCCTCGTCAAAAATACCGGCGGATTGAAACGGGTACGAGATACCCAAAGCGCGCTGCGCTCAGCCTTTAGGAGGTGTGCCATGGAAGGCAGTCCTAGTCGAAAAACCTGCATGTCGCCCTCGGCACGCCGCGAGGACTCCGCACACGCATAAACGCCACCGGCAGATCGTCACCCCCCCCACAAAGGTGCCTGTCCCTTTGTGGTGGTTCGTGAGCTTGACGTGAGCGACATCTAGGTTTTTTGCAACTCAATACGACACGTACGCTAACTCCCTTCAACAAGGAGGACCCTATGCTGATGCTCAAAACCGCCACGGTACTCGAAGCCATCTCCAAGCGCCGCCGCACGGCGCGCCCCGCCGCTCACGCCGGCCTGTCCAAGAACACCGTCTTCGCCGCCACCCATAGCGCCGAGGACACCCTCGTGCTGCTCGACGCCACGGCCGACGGCCTCACCGCCGAGCACGCCGCCGAGCGCCTGAGCGCGGTCGGCCCCAACACCATCGAGGCGCCGACCAAGACGCTCGCCCGCCGCATCGCCGACGCATTCATCGATCCCTTCGCCGGTATCCTCGCCGCGCTCGCACTGGTCTCGCTCTACATCGACGTGCTCGCCGTGCCCGAGCCACAGCGCGACCCCTCCACGGTCATCGTCATCGGCATCATGCTGCTGGTATCGGGCGGCATGAAGTTTATCCAGGAAGCCCGCAGCGGCAATGCTGCCGAGGCCCTCAAGGACCTGGTCTCCAACACCTGCTGCGCCCTGCGCGACGGCGAGCGCATCGAAATCCCCTTCGATGAGCTCGTCCCCGGCGATGTGATCCGCCTCTCTGCCGGCGACATGGTGCCGGCCGATGCCCGCATCATCACCGCGCGCGACCTGTTTGTGATCGAGTCCGCACTCACCGGCGAGAGCGAGGCCGTCGAGAAGAGCGCTGCCATCACCGTCGTCGAGGGTGCCGACGGCTCCGCGCTGCCACTCTCCGCCTGCAAGAACATCGTCTTTACCGGCACCTCCGTTCAAAACGGCACCGCCATGGCACTTATCGTTGCCACCGGCTCGGACACCTACCTGGGCGGCATCGCCAAGATGCTCAACGGACGCGGTGAGAAAAGCGCGTTTGACCGCGGCGTCTCGAGCGTCTCAATGCTCCTGGTGCGCCTAATGCTCGTCATGGCGCCGGCCGTCTTTGCCATCAACGCCGCCACCAAGGGCAACGTCATCGACGCGCTGCTGTTTGCCACGAGCGTGGCCGTGGGCATCACGCCGCAGATGCTTCCCGTCATCGTGACCACGAGCCTCTCGCAGGGCGCCAAGGACCTCGCCCGCCGCCAGGTCATCGTCAAGGACCTGCCGGCGATCCAAAACCTGGGTGCCATGGACGTCCTGTGCTGCGACAAGACCGGTACCCTCACCGAGGACCGCATCGTTCTCGAGCGCTACCTCAACACCAACGGCAACGAGGACGCACGCGTGCTGCGCCATGCGTTTTTGAACAGCTTCTTCCAGACCGGCCTCAAAAACCTTATCGACCTGGCCGTGATCGACCGTGCCGACGTGACGCCCTCGACCATCGCGCCCGATTCCATGCTGGGCCAGAGCCTGCGCGACCGCTATACCAAGGTCGACGAGGTGCCCTTCGATTTCTCGCGCCGTCGCCTGAGCGTAGTTGTAGCCGACGCCCAAGGCAAAACCCAGATGGTTACCAAGGGAGCTGCCGAAGAGATGCTCGAGATCTGCTCCTTTGTTGAGGTCAACGGTATCGCCCAGCCACTCGCCGAAGATAAGCTCGCCCAGATTCGCAAGCAGGTCGCCGATCTTAACGCCGAGGGCCTGCGCGTGATTGCCGTGGCGCAGAAGACCAATCCGCGCTGCGTGGGCGAGTTTGGCATCGCCGACGAGTGTGACATGGTGCTGATGGGCTTTTTGGCCTTCCTCGATCCGCCCAAAGCAAGTGCTGCGGGCGCCGTCGCCACCCTCGAGGCCAAGGGCGTGGCGGTAAAGGTCTTGACCGGCGATAACGACCGCGTCGCCGCCACCGTCTGTGAGCAGATCGGTATCGATGCGAGCAACGTCTTGCTCGGCTCCGAGATCGATGCACTCGATGACGCTGAACTTGCCGAGCGCGCCGAGAAAACCCATCTCTTCGCCAAGCTCTCGCCGCTGCAGAAGGCGCGCCTGGTGCGCGTCATGCGCGAGCTGCTCGGCCACACCGTGGGCTTTATGGGCGACGGCATCAACGACGCCGCCGCCATGCGTGCGAGCGATTGCGGCATCTCGGTCGATTCGGCCGTCGACATTGCCAAGGAATCCGCCGATATCATCCTGCTCCAGAAGGACCTGGGCATGCTCGAGCGCGGCATCATCGAAGGCCGCCGCACCTACGGCAACCTGCTCAAGTACCTCAAGACCACGGTGAGCTCCAACTTTGGCAACGTGCTGTCTGTGACCGTCGCGAGCCTGTTCTTGCCGTTTTTGCCCATGAGCGCCCTGCAGCTGGTGCTGTTGTCGCTGGTCTACGAGATCGTGTGCATCGCGCTACCGTGGGACACCGTCGATGACGCCTGGACCGCCTGTCCGCGCGCCTGGGACGCCGCGTCCATCAAGGGTTTTATGCTCGAGCTGGGCCCCGTGAGCTCGCTGTTCGATATTGCGACCTTCGCCGCGCTCTTCTTTGTGGTGTGCCCCGCCGCTGTGGGTACGAGCTGGGCCGAGCTTGCCGCTGCGGGCAACGTCGCGGGCATGGCGACTTTTGCGGCGCTCTTCCAGAGCGGCTGGTTTGTCGAGTCCATGTGGTCACAGACGCTCGTAATCCACATGCTGCGCTCCCCGCGCCTGCCGAGCCCGCGCGACCACGCAGCGCCCGCGCTGTGCGTCTTAACCGTGCTGGGCCTGGCGCTCGTCACCTGGCTGCCGGCAAGTCCCATCGCCGATGCGCTGGGCCTCATGCCGCTACCGCCGAGCTTCTTCGCGCTGCTCATCGGCATCGTCGCCGCCTACATCGCGCTCACCCAGCTGGCCAAGCGCCACTACATCGCCCGCCACGGCGAGCTGCTGTAGCGCCTGGATTGCGTTGCGCGAACCGGAAACCACCACAAAGGTGCCTGTCCCCTTTGTGGTGGTTGGCTAGTCCTTGGGCGTCCAAGACCAGAAGAGATTGATGAGCGCCACGCGCGAACTCGTTCCGGCCTTTTTGCTGATCGAAGAGATATGACGGTAGAGCGTGGAGCGCGAAAGGAAGAGCGTTGCGGCGATGTCCTGAACGCTCTCGTCCGAGACAACCAAGGCCTTCAGAATATTGCGCTCGCGCTCTGTAAGATCAAAGGCAGCGACGAAGGCATCGAGGCGCTCGCCGAGCGTGAGCTCCAGCACCTCCACGGGAGCGGACTCGCCCTGAGCGGACTCAAGGCCCGTACCAAGATCGTCGGTAGCAAACGCCAGCTCGCCCTGAACCGCAACGTCATCGGTCTTATGCCCAAACTTCCCCAGCAACGAGATCGCGATGCCCACAAACAGCACGAGCACCGCGCCCACCGCCGCCAGCACGTTCTGGCTCGAGACAATCGCCACCGCCGGCGCCGTCACGAGCATCGCGCAAACGTTGTTGATGACACGGCCCATACACGGCCAAAAATACGACCAGTGCGCATAGACCGAAATGGCCGCAAATTCCGCCGTGAAAAACACCACGAAGAAGCCCGTTCCCAGATAGAAGATGATCGTGGCGGCGAGCTCGTTGCCGCCGGTGCCATCGGTGATAAGCACAAAGAATGAGAGCGTGGAAAGCATAGCGGCGCAAGTCATGGCGATGTTCATATACGAGCGCCCGCGCAGGTCAAACAAGACGCCGGCGATTAGGGCGCTCACGAGCATCAGCAAGCGCGTCCAATCGCCCAAGTCGATGGACCCGGCGGCATGCGAGGTCGTGAGCCCCGCATAGAGGGCGGCAAACACGCCGGTTAGGCAGGCGGTCGCCACCGTCAAACGCACCACGGCGCGCCGAAAAGCCGCCGTTGACTCGGGGTCGTTTTGCCACTTGGCGCCAAACTCCGACGCATCCACCGAAAGCTCGGCAACATCGGACTCACGTCCAAGCTCAGATTCAGCGCGCAGCTTGGCACGACGGACGCCGTGAAGCAGCACCACCTGCACAACCGCACAGACAACAAGAACAAACTGTTGCGGAATCCCCGCGGGCATCACCATATGGTTGAACACCTGCACCAGAACGCCCAGGCCATACGAAAGCGCCGTCGCGCGCGATAGATACGGCGTCCGCGCAAAGCGCCGTGCAAAGTTGGCATGGGCGACAGATCCGCAGTAACCCAGCGTGCAGCACGCCATTAAACCGCCGGCGATCACCACCTCAAATTGAACCGCCATAATCAACAGCAGCAATGCCGATACCAACAGCACGCCCATAATATCACTTGTCGTATCGATCGCCTGGGGGCGGCGATAGTACAGGATAGGGCGTATAAAAAAGCCGACCACACTCGCGCCGACGATGAGGCTCTCGTAGATAACGACCTCGCTCGGCAGCACAAACTCGGCCACGCGCACGTCAAAGAGGAACTCCGCGGCCAAAAACGTAAAGTAGAACAGCGCGAGGCATATAATCTCCCGAACGCCCCGGCGCAAGTATGCGGTTGTGTCTCCCATGCCCCTCATGGTTAACCCCCACTCGCTCAATTGCCTGGCACCCCTATTTTAATAAAGAGCCGGTCCCAATATCGAAATCAGACTCGAACTGTTGCAAATTTAGCCCCAACAGCCCGCATCGCACCCCAATTTCGAGCCACCTGCCCCAGACAATGCGACACGCGCGGCGGCGCCCATCAACGCCCCGGGCGGCCGCCCTCAAGCACAAAAAGTGCGGTGGAATAGCTCCTGTCTGACCGGTCCGGGCTGTCATGTGGGAGCTATTCCACCGCATCTTGTTAAGGGGGCTGGGTTGTTGGTGTCGGAGAAAGGGATGGAGGTGCCCGGGCCGGAGGAGAACCTCAGGGTTGAAGCTCAAAAGTTAGTGCTTGGGAGCCAGGACCACCAGGGCGTCGTGCTCAAAGGGGTGGTGAGCCACGCGCACGGTGCCGTCGCCGTTGTCGCGCACGGGCAGTTTGGCGATGCGCTTGTCCGCCATGTCGAGAACCGTCGCCGTCCAGCCATGCGCGCCGTCGAGCTTAAACGGTGGCGGTATACACGATGTGTTATGCCAACAAGGAATCGCGGCATGGCGAGGAGTGTGCCGCCCCTGGGATCCGCCACCGGCGCGGATCGGGCGGTCGCGCGGCCGACATGTCGCTCGCAGGTACCCATAGTGCTTTTAGTGTACCGACAGGCGGGCTCAAAAAGCGGCTTCTGGTAGCGGTCGTACAGGTCGTTGAGGGTGATGCGGAAGCCCAGCGGATCGATGGCCCAGCCCCACTGGCTCTCCTGCAGGTAGGGGTTCTTGACGCCCTTGAAGGCGTTGCCCTTCGTGAGCTCGACATCGGGATTGTCGGCACCGGCGGAGCAGCGGGTGATGTAGTGGCTAAAGCTGATGAAGTCGATGGTGTTGGCGGCCAAATACTCGACAGCCTCCTTGTTCTCGCCTTCCTCAAAGACCAGGCCGGCCTCGTTGGGCTCGGTCTCATCGCCGTTGGGGACGATGCGGGTCCAAGCCAGGCTCATGCGGAAGGTCTTAAAGCCCATCTCGGCAAAATGGGCAATGTCCTCCTTGTAGTGGCGATAGAAATCGATGCCCACATGCGCAGGATAGTAGTGCTCGTCGTCGCACGCGAGCATCTTGCGATCGTCCAGGCAGACCAGGCCAGGCAGACCGGGAAGCGATCGGCGCCATGCGGAACCACGTCGACGTTGGCCAAGCCGCGCCCGTCCACGTCATACGCGCCCTCGCACTGGTTAGCAGCCGTTGCGCCGCCCCACAGGAAGTCTTTACGGAAAGCCATGCATCGATCCTTTCATACGCTGGTTGTCGTGGTTTCAGTATCAGCGCAAACAGCGCGCCGCTCAACGGCAACGGCGCAGGTCGACACTTCTTTTCGCACGCAGGCACTCAGCAGCCGCCCACGTCTGACACTTTTTGATACCGCCGCCCCAAACCACCACAGGGGACAGGCACCTTTGTGGTGGCTTGGGGCGGTTTGTCTCGATCTGTAACAGCTAGGCAGTCAAAACCGGGCCTGGTGTTACAGATCGAGATTTTCGGTCTGTCCCCTGCAGTTTGTCTAAATCTGTAACAGGTAGAGACGATTTGGCCCGCAAGATGTTACAGATCGAGACGGAAGATTCTAGTCGCAGGTGATGTCGAGATGTTTGCCGATGAGACCCCCGCAGCCGTCCTCATCCGGCGAGGTATTTGACTGAATAGGAAAAAAAGGAAAAAATAGGAAAAAAAGGAAAGGAGACTCATGACTGAAAACATCTTCTCCCCTTCATTCGGAAATCGCCCGTCCTATCTGGTGGGGCGCGGGAACGTGATTTCGACCTTCATCTCCGGTCTTGAGCAGGAGCCGGGCAATCGCGACCGAGCCATGCTCATGCTCGGACAACGAGGCAGCGGCAAAACGGTTCTCTTATGGGAGCTTGCCGACCGTGCTCGTGAGCTTGGCTTCGTTGTCGCCTCGCCCACCGTAGCTTCGGAAGATATGCTCGAGCGCATTGTTGAAAAAATCCAAGAAGCAGGCGAGCCCTATGCCGGCAAGCGTCACCTCCCCAAGCTTTCCGGCGGCAGCCTGAGCGTCTTCGGCTTCTCAGCCGGTCTTGAGTTCACACGCGATGTGCAAGAGACCAAGAGTTTCCAGTTCAAACTCACCCAGCTGGCGCGCAAGCTGACCGAGCGGGGACACGGCATCCTCATCCTTATCGACGAGCTCCAAGCCAATTCACCTGAGATAAGACAGCTCGTCACCGCCTACCAAGAGCTGGTCGGCGAGCGGCTTAACGTCGCACTCGTTATGGCTGGCCTTCCGGGAGCGGTTTCGGCGACACTCAGCGACCGCGTACTGACATTTCTCAACCGAGCACGCAAGGTCACGCTTGAACCGCTTTCGGTCGGAGATGTGGATGCCTATTATCAGCGAGCTTTCGAAGAGCTCGGCCTTGATATCCCAAGCGACCTTCGGTTAGACGCCGCTCGCGCAACCCAAGGCTCCCCCTACATGCTGCAGCTCATCGGCTACAACATTGCCAATCGCTGCAAGGTCGGAGAGCGCGTAGCGCAAGAGCAAATCGACGGAGCCATCGAAGCGTCCAAGGTCGATTTCGAAAATGATGTTTGTGAAACGACGCTTGCCGCGCTATCCGATCAAGACGTTGCGTTTCTCGCCGCGATGGCGGACGACGAAGGCGGCGTGTCACGCATTTCCGATGTGGCTGAGCGAATGTCGGTCACGCCCGACTATGCCCAAAAATATCGCCGGCGCCTTATTGACGCCGGCGTGATCGAACAGGCTCGCCGCGGCTACGTGCGCTTCGCCGTTCCATATATGGCCGACTACCTACGCAGCCAGCTCTAGGCAACCACCACAAAGGGGACAGGCACCTTTGTGGTGGTTTGGGGCGATGCGCTAGTCCACGTTGATGTCGAGGTTTTTGCCGATGAGGCCTACGTAGCCGCCTTCGGCTGCCTTGGGACTGTCAGCATGGCAGAGAACCCACTTGTCTGCCTTCCAGTAGCAGTAGCTGTCGCCGGCGGCGGGCATGTCGGCTGCTGCCTCGGGGCGCGGGCCGTTGGTACCGGCGGGCAGCGCGACCATCACCTGGAAGCCGCCTTCATCGACCATGCACGGCGTGTAGTGCAGCGTGGTGTTAAAGACCTCGACGACCGTACCCGCCGGCACGCGGAACGCCTTGACGCATGCGGTGTCGAGCTTGCCGTCCTCGATCTCCCAGCGATGCGCCACGAGCAGGATAAAGTCGCGGGCGCCCAGGTTGAACTCGCTGGCGCGGTGATACTCCAGGCAGTTGAGACGCGTATTGTGGCCGTTGCACCAGCCGAGCTGGAAGGGACGGCCGCCAAACATGAGAAAGCCCAGTTTATCGGCATCCTTGACGCCCTCGAGCTCCGGCGCGCTTGCTACGTACTTGCTGCCCTCGGGGATGGGCGTGGCAGAAAGCGCCTCGAGCACGGGCGACGTGAGCTCGGACGGAACGTTATCCCAAACGTTGCCATAGGACTTAAACTCGGGATCGTTGACAGAGTAGATATGCATGTTCACTCCTGCTCGTAAATGTGACTATACGAACATTCTAGAACAATCCTGCGCGGTTTTATATATCCACTTCACCTGCTCAGCAAAAAGGCGCCCCCGCATAAGCGAAGGCGCCCAATGCGCGCGTTTTGAGCGGTGAAGCCCTTACGCCTGCTGATAGTGCAGATGCTTCTCGTCGATATCGGCTAGGTCGCGGTCGAGATAGCGACGCGCGAGCCAGTTGGCCATGGGGAGGTTCTGATCCAGGTAGTTGCCGCACTCCTCGGGCGCGGCGCCGGGGACATCGCCCTCAAAACCGGCGACGAACTCAAACAGCTCACGCACAAGCGGCAGGATCTCCTCACTCGTCAACTCGCCAAAGACAACCAGGTAAAAGCCCGTGCGACAGCCCATGGGACCAAAGTAGACAATGCGGCTCGACCATTCGACATGGTTGCGGAGGAACGTCGCGCCCAAGTGCTCGATGGTGTGGCACTCGGCCGTGTTCATGACCGGTTCCTTATTGGGCGTGGTCAGGCGCAGGTCAAACGTGGTGACAGCGGCGCCGGTCGCCGGATCGCGGTCGATGCGGCTCACATACACGCCGGGCTCAAGCAGCAGATGGTCAACGGAAAAGCTCGCAATACGCTCCATAGCGCTCTCCTTAGTAGTTAATTTGGGACGGGGCTCTTTTAGCTGGTTCGAATGGTCGCACCAATCATACCAGTCAAAAAAGCCCCGTCCCAAATTGACTACCTGGGACGAGGACCAATGATTTTTTGATCCCCGTCCCAGAAAAATCAGTCTAGGCAGTGTACGAGATAGTCGCTTCGACCGCATGGCGCCAGCCGGCAATCTTCTCTGCTCGCTCGTCGGCGGGCATAGCAGGCTCCACGATGCCGCGGGCTCCGTAGACGTCGACGCCCTCGGCGCGGAACTTCTCGACGATAGGCGCGATATGGCTGTCGTCGAACAGCAGACCCTCGTCGTTGATGCCGTCGATATCCACGATGTCGACGCCGATCTCGCGCAGGCGATCCGCCGTAAGGGCGCGGTACTTGATCGCATCCGGCGCGCTAAAGATGCTGCGGCGCGTAGGCACGAAACCGAGCTTGATCTTATCCATGTACGTCCTCCCCTAATTCGTGTTCAGTAAACAGATGCGTGTTTCGTTTTGAAAAGAGGGCCCCGAAGGGCCCTCCTATTGGTAATGCTATGTGCGATTGTCCTTGACGCGCTTGGACGCGACGTAGGCGGCGCCGCTCAGCCTAGATTTCGCGCACGCTCTGGCGCTCGACAAAATACGTCGATACGGCCGTCTTGCAGGTATAGCTCTTGGAATTGCGGATGTTGCCCACCAGACGGCGCACCGCGATCTCGCCCACCTCGTGCTTGGGAACATGCACCGTGGTGAGCGGCGGATTGGAGAACGCGCCCAGAGATAGGTCGTCAAAGCCGATGATCGAAACATCCTCGGGCACGCGAATACCGTGCTCGTTGAGCGCGCGCATGGCACCCACGGCGAGCACGTCGTTCTCGGCAAAGAAAGCCGTCGGCAGGTCGTCGCGCGAGACGCTGTCGAGCCACGCGCCCATGTCGCGATAGGCACCCTCGAGCGTGGTGCCCAGCGTGACGCGCCATGTCGGATTGGCCTCGAGGCCCGCATCCTCAAGCGCTTGGCGATAGCCGCGCTCGCGATCCTTAAAGTTGCGGATACGAAGGTCGCCCGCCAGATAGCCGATTTGCCTGTGACCTTTCTCGATGAGGTAATCCACAGCACGCAGCACCGAATCGGTATTGGCAATGACCACGGCGTCGAAGTACTGGCGGTCGCTCCAGCCATCGAGCACGATCAGGTGGGCGGCGGCGTTGGCAAACAAGGCGTAATCTTCCTCACCCAGCTCGGTACCCATCAGCACAATGGCGGCGGCCGGATCGGCAATCAGACCCTCGACCTGCGGGCGCACGGCGTCCAGGTCGCTAAAGTCGAGCGAGACAAAGCTCGTGCTCATGCCGTGACGGCGCGCCTGGCGCTCCACGCCCTCGATGACCGCGGGATGGAAGGTGCTCTCGTCCAGGATGGCGCCCGTCTTGCGCGCGAGCACAAACTGGATGCTCTCGAGCTGCGTCGACTGCTGGTAGCCGAGCGATTGCGCGCACTCCAGGATGACCTTGGCGGTCTCCTCGCTCACGCTGCGCTTGCGGTTGAGCGCGTTGGACACGGTCGCAGGCGAAAAGCCGGTGATGCGGCTGATCTCGCGGACGCTTGCTTTAGCCATCGTTCCCCCTAGCATCGGTCGCAACCGAGCATCATGGCCTGACCGCCCCGTGACTCGACAACTAAACGACCGAAAAATTAATCTAAACAGAATAGTAAATGTTTAATAGCTAGTTTAGCCTGTTGTCAAGCGAAGTGGCGCGACTATTCCCCCAATGGGCGCATTTACTCGGTAGCTAATCTGGAACGGGGCACAGAAACCGTTTAGCCAAGGATGCGAGCCATGCGTGCCTTAAACTCCGCGAGGAAACGCGGGGCGTCCACGGTGAGCGCCACAAGCGCGCTCTTATCCGGATCGGACAGACGGTGCTCGTCGCAGATGGTGCGGCCGCGATACTCGCCCAACAGATCCACGCGCAGGTTACAGCCGAGTGCACCCACGAGCGTGGGATCAATCGCCACGGCAACCGCCAGCGGGTCGTGCAGCGCGCAGCCGCCCAGGTAGGGCGCGTTCATCTCGTACGAACCGATATAGTGCTCGACCATGCTCGCAAACGCGCAGCCGGCCATGGTGCCCGAGCCCGTCCAGCCGGCAACGTCACGACGCGTGAGCACCACGCGGTGCGTCACATCCAGGCCCACCATGGTGAGCTTGCGACCCGAGCGCAGCACCACGTCGGCTGCCTCGGGGTCGCTCGCCATGTTGGCCTCGGCGCCCGCGCTCACGTTGCCGGGCACGGTAAGGGCGCCGCCCATCACGACCACGCGGCCGATGGACATCATCGCCGCCGTATCGCGCTCCAGGGCAAGCGCCATATTGGTGAGCGGGCCCGTTGCTACATAAATCAGGTCGGGGCCATAGGTGCGCGCGGCATCAATCAGGTAGTCGACCGCCGCATTGCCATCGGCCGACGTCGCGCCCACCGGATCGTACGGCGAGGCGGGCACGCTTGCGCCGCCAATGCCGTTCTTGCCGTGGATGAGCGTGGTGGACGCCGGCGGCGTATAGGGCTCGGTCGCCTTGATGGGACGATCGGCTCCCAGGTACACCGGCACCTCGGGGCGACCCAACAGGTCGAGCACCGCCAGGCAGTTGTGCGCCGACTGGTCGACGCGCACGTTGCCGAAACACGTGGTGATGCCGACGAGCTCCGCCTCGGGGCTCGCGATGGCATAGGCGAGCGCCATCGCATCGTCCACACCCATATCCAGATCAAGGATCAGCTTCTTGGTTGCCATTGTTCTACTCCGCTTCTCCGTCTACATCCAAACCGTCTAAACCAAACTTGCGCTCGACTTCCGCACGCGTGGGAATTGATTGCTGAGCGCCCAGGCGCGACACCGTCACCGCCGAGGCGCGAGCGCCCGCGGCCATGCACTCCAGGAGCGGCAGGCCCTGCAGGCGAGCCGCCGCAAGTGCGCCGATAAACGTATCACCGGCTGCCGTGGTGTCGACCACCTCGCCCGAAAGCGCCGGCATGCGCAGCAGCTCGCCCCCGTCGCCAAGCGTAACCGAGCCGGCGCCGCCCAGCGTGACGACCGCAGCCCCGGCGCCCTTGTCGAGCAGCGCCCTGAGCGCGGCGACACAGCTCGCGTCATCCGTGGGCAGAATGCCCGTCAGCACCTGGCACTCGGTCTCGTTGGGGCAGACCAAGTCGACCGCGGGCCACGCTCCTGCCGGCAGATCGCAGGCGGGTGCCGGGTTAAAGATCGTATAGAACCCCAGCTCGTGAGCGCAAGAGAGCACCGCGGCCGTTGCCGCAAGGTCACATTCGCCCTGGGCGATAAAGACGCTTCCGGCAGCCGGGGCAATCTCGCTGGCATCGCCGTCGAGCTCGTCGGCCACCAAGCGCCTCAGTGCGCGGGCAACGTCCTCGCCCGCAAGCGCATGGTTGGCGCCCGGCGACAGCACGATGCGGTTGTCGCTCTCGCAGCGAATGATAGTCGCGGTACCGGTCTCCACGTCATCGCGACGCGCCACAAACTCAACGCCCACGCCGGCATCCTGGAGCCCTGCCACGAGCGCATCGCCAAAGGTATCGCGCCCAACAGCGCCGATCATGCACGTGCGCGCACCCATGCGCGCAGCGGCAACGGCCTGATTGGCTCCCTTACCGCCGGCGTTGGTGATAAAACCGCTGCCATCGACCGTCTCGCCCGCGCGCGGCATGCGCTCGCACGCCACCGAAAGGTCCATGTTCATGCTGCCGAACACCGCAACGATGCTGTGATCCGCCATGGAAACCTCCTCGCCTTCAGGCTTTGCGCCCACCGTCGACCAACGATTGTGCACTCTCGCACCCCCTATAACTTTAGTCCACTTTGATGTGGACGCGCGCTTGAGCTTGCGCCAGCAGCAAGCATTCACAGGGGCAGGCAGCTACAATGAATACGTGCTGATTATTCTCGTCATTGGATGATGTTTTATGGAACAATTCTCGCAATCGGGCTCGCGCGGTCGACGCCGCACGGGCAACGAGCCGGCGCCGCACGAACGCGTGAAGGGCGAGCGCCGTGCCAACGAGCCGCGACGAACCGCAAGCCCCCATCGCGCTTCTGCCAACAACGCGGGCCGCGCCAACACTCCCGCCGCGGAGCAGACGCCTGCTCGCCCCAAGTCCCGCTACATCCCTGCGCTCGACGGCCTGCGCACGCTTGCCGTCGTCGCGGTGGTGCTCTATCACCTCAACCTCACGTGGGCTCAGGGCGGCCTGCTTGGCGTCACGATCTTCTTTGTGCTTTCGGGCTATCTGATCACGCGCTTGCTGCTCAACGAAGTCGCTAAGACCGGCCGCATCGACCTTAAGAGCTTCTGGATTCGCCGCATCCGTCGCCTGGTCCCCGCCGTGGTAACGGTAGTGTTCGTGACCTGCGCGCTGTGCACCATCTTTAACCACGTGATGCTCACCAAGATGCGTCCCGACGTTCTGCCGTCGCTGCTGTTCTTTAACAACTGGTGGCAGATTGCCCAAAACGTCTCGTACTTCAACGCCCTGGGCGACCCCTCGCCGCTTACGCACTTTTGGTCGCTCGCCATCGAGGAACAGTTCTACCTGGTTTGGCCCCCGCTGCTGCTCGCTATGGTATCCATGCACATGAGCAAGCCCAACACGCGCCGCATGGTTCTGGGCCTGGCTGCTGTCTCCGCCATCGCCATGATGCTGCTCTATAACCCCGCCGCCGACCCCAGCCGCGTGTACTACGGCACCGACACCCGCGTGTTCTCGCTGCTGCTGGGCGCCTGGATGGCCTTTATCCCCGATCGCGACCTGGCGCCGGTGCGTCTCGCTCGTCGTTTGGGGCTCAATCGCCTGGCTGGCGCCGCCAAGCACGGCAAGAACGCCGAGGGCAAGCATGACGCTACGACCGACGGCGCAGCCGAGACCGTCCCGGCACAGCCGATCGCCCTCGTGCGCTTTTGGTCCTCGCCCGCATCCATCGATGTGCTGGGCGTCGTGGGTCTGGTTGGCCTTGCCGCCATGGTCGCGCTCACCAACGGCTACACCGCGTTCCAGTATCGCGGCGGCACGCTGTTATGCTCCATCCTCACGCTCATGGTCATCGCGGCCTGCGTGCAACCCCAGGGAATGATTGCCCGCGCACTGTCCGCCGAGCCGCTCGTGTGGGTTGGCAAGCGCTCGTACAGCATCTACCTGTGGCACTATCCGCTACTGTTGCTCATGAACCCGGTCGCCAACATCAACGATACGCCGTGGTGGCAGTACATTTTGCAGGTGTTGTTGGTGGTCGCCGTAGCCGAATGCTCATATCGCTTTATCGAGACGCCGTTTAGAAAGGGCGCCTTTGGGCGCACCGTATCCGAGTTCCGCGACGGCACCACCACGCCCGCCAACTGGGCACGCGCGCATATTCCCGTGTGCGCCACTTGCAGCATCGTGCTTGTTATCGCGCTGGGCGGCCTGATCTTTGTGCCGGAGACCTCCGCACTGAGCGGTGAGGGCGCCGAAGTCCTCAACAAGGAAGCCAAAAACACCGCGCCAACGGACCAACAGGCAGCCGACGACACCGACAAGGACAACGACGGCTTCCCCGATGGCTCCTACGACCTGCTGATGATCGGTGACTCCGTGTCGCTGCGCGCCGTTGATTCCTTTGACGGCGTGTTCCCCCACGGTCACATCGATGCCGAAAAGGGCCGCCAGTTTGATGCGGGCCGCGCGACATTTGAGGGCTATCTCCAACAGAACCTTGCCGGCAAGATCGTGGTCTTTGCACTGGGCACCAACGGCTTGGTAACCGACGACCAGATCGACGCCATCATGACCGATGCAGGAGATAAGCGTATTGTGGTGTTTGTGAACACGCGCAGCCCGCAGCCGTGGGTTGGCTCTACCAACCAGGCCATCGCCAACGCTGCTACGCGCTACAAGAACGTGCGCGTTATCGACTGGTACGGATACAGTGCCAACCGCAACGACCTGTTCGATGGCGATGGCACGCACCTGTCGACCACTGGCGTGACTGAGTACCTCAACTTGATCCACGATGCAGTCAAGAAGGACCTGCCCGTGCATCCCGAGGATCACGTCAACGATCCGCAGCCGGCGGCCGTCAAGTCTGCCACCGACGCGCTCGTCAATGCGCTCGCTCTCAAGCCGCACAAGCTGGGCACCGACAAGTAACCTGCAGCGCAAACTTCCCACATCCGGAGGGGGTGCCTGCCACGGCAGGCACCCCCTCCGGCAGTTAGGGACGTTCCTTATGTGCCGGCACCTAGGGACACTCCTGGCACAGCCGAGGAACGCCCTCCTTGCGACCGAATTCTGGGCGCCTCGCCACCCCGAGCGTTGTTTCTAAGCCCACACCCGCAGCAAACAACCCAAAATCACTCTTTTCGAGCCGACTCCAAGAGGTCGTGGACAAAAAGTGGCAAATATGAGTACTGTTACCGTTTTAGTAGCAGGCAAAACCACCCAAAATGGCGCTCATGCGGTAGCGCGCGAGCCTTCCAGTTGACCAGAATGGCCGGCTTAGGACTTGGAGACCCGCTTTTAATAAACAGATTCTTAACTATGTTCATTATTTTCTTGGTCGTAAATGCTATTGGCCTGACAACAGTACTCATATTTGGCATTATTTGTCCACTCACATATTACTAACCCCCTTTAACAGGCAAAATACAGGCCGCAACCCATGGCAGCGGCCTGTTTGGAGTCCAAAAGAGGCGTTAAGCGCTGTAGCCCATCGCCTGCAGAACAAACATAACAACCGTCAGCACCGTAATCACACCGATAGTCGCCCACGTGAGCACGTTCCACACGCGGCCGTTGCGGTTGGCGCCCATAATGTGACGGTCGGCGGCGATAACCACCTGGAACACCAGAACCACGGGCAACAATACGCCGTTGATGACCTGGGAGGTCATCATAATCTGGAACAGATCTACGCCGGGCATGAGCACCAACACGGCGGAGATACCGATGATTGCCGTAATGATGCCGCGGTAGACCGGAGCCTCGTCCCAGCTGCGGTCGGCGCCGCGCTCCCAGCCAAATGCCTCACAGATAGCACTCGACGTAACACCCGGCAGCACGCAGGCGGCCAAGAAGCTCGCCGCGACCAGACCCGAGGCAAACAGCACCGTGGACCACTGGCCGGCGATGGGCTCCAGCGCGCGGGCCGCATCGGCAGCATCGCTAATCTGAATGCCCGCCGGGAACAACACCGTACCGGTCGTGATGATAATAAAGCCGGCGATGATGTCGGCGGCAATCGAGCCGCTCACGGTATCGATGCGCTGCAGCACGATGTCGTCCTCGCCCGCGTTCTTATCGACCACGTTGTTCTGCGCCAAGAAGATCATCCACGGCGCGATGGTGGTACCGATCGTTGCGACCACGAGCGACACGTAGCTGGGGTCATTCTGAATGTTGGGCACGACCAGGTCGACCGCGACCTCACCCCAGTTGGGACCCGCCATAAACGCGGCGACGACATAGGTCACGAACACGCAGCTCACCAGCAGCAGAATCTTCTCGATGCGCTGGAAGCTGCCCGACATGGTAAGCATCCACACCAGCAGCGCCACCAACGGCACCGAGATGCTCGCCGGCACGCCAAAGAGGGCCAGGCCACTCGCGATACCCGCAAACTCCGAGATGGTCACGGCCGTATTCGCAATCAACAGCGCCGCCATGGCCAGCACGCTCTTGCGCACGCCAAAGCGCTCGCGAATGAGCGACGCCAGGCCCTTACCCGTCACGCAACCGCAGCGAGCGGCGGTCTCCTGTGTCACGATAAGCAGCACGGTCATGACGGGAAGCATCCAGAGCATCTTATAGCCATAGCTGGCGCCCGCGCTGGAATACGTTGCAATACCGCCGGCGTCATTGCCCGAAAGCGCCGCCAGCAGACCGGGACCCATAGCGCCAAAGATGGCCGCGATGGTCAACTTCTGCTTGGTGCTCGGCTTTTGCTTCGTGTTTTGCACGCGACCACCTAACCCATGACCGACATGGTAAGCAGCACTGCGGCAACGCAGTACGCCACACACGAGATCATGACGGCAATAACGTTCATGGCGGTGCCCGATGTGTTGAGGTCATGCTCGTCACGCCAGAACAGCACCATCAGGTAAATCACGGCGCTCATGTTGCCAACCAGGCAAATGATGGCAGCGATGTTAAAGCACCCGGTAAAGAGTTGCTCCTCAAACATGGGCGCATCGGGGAACGCGGCAGTGCGCACCAGCTGCGCGCACAGATAGGTCACGAGCGACAGGATCAGGCCCATACCCGTGCTCTGGAAGAAGAATCCCAGGTACGGTTTGGGTTCGTCGTCGTGGCCGTCGTACTCCAGGAAGTAGTTCTTAACGAACGACACCATGCGTGAGGCAGCCAGCAGCACGAGCGGCATAGCGCACATGGGAAACACCACCAGGTGCGCGGAGCCGAGCGCCGTCCCCAGCATCGTCGCCATAAGGCACGAGGCAATTCCCCATACGACAACCCAGTACTGGCGATGCACGAACCAGCTGAGCACGTTCGTCGAGTCGTCGGACGCGCTGTCACCCGAGCCGATGCCGGCGATCTGCAGGTCTTCCTGGTGCTCCTCGGCGATAACGTCCATGGCGTCGTCGAAGGTCACGATGCCCAAGATGTGGCGATTTTCGTCGCACACGGGGATGGCGACCAGGTCGTACTTGGTCATCTCATCCGTTACATCTTCCTGGTCCTCGTCGGGCGACACATAAACCAGGTCACGGTAGGCCAGCTGACCCAGTGTGGCGTCGCGGTCGGCCACAATCAGCGTACGCAGCGAAAGCACGCCCGTCAGCATGCCGCTCGGGTCCTCGGTATAGACGTAGTAGACGCTCTCGAAGTCCTCGTCGAGCTTGCGGATCGCCTCGATGGCGTCGCCGACCGTCGCCGTGGCAGGCAGGGCGACAAACTCCGAGGTCATGATGCGGCCGGCGGTGTTGTCCTCGTAGCCCAACAGGTTACGAATCGCCTTCTCCTCCTTGACGCCCATCAGGCGCAGGAGCTTCTCGGCCTTCTCGTAATCGAGCTCGTCGATCAGGTCGGCTGCATCGTCCGGGTCCATCATGGCCAGCATCGACGACGCGTCGGTGTCGGACAGGCCCTCGAGCATCTCGGTCATAAGCTCGTCGTCATCAAACTCCGAAATGGCCTCGGCGGCCTGGGCGGTATCGAGCTGCGCGAACACCTGCGCGCGCAGGCGCGGGTCGAGTTGCTCGATAATGTCAGCGATGTCGGCGGGGTGCAGCTCGCCGAGCGTCTTGTGCGACACCGAAAGCTGAATGTTCTTGGTCGAGCGATCGAGCAGGTCCATGTAGGACCAAGCGATGATGTCCTCGCTGAGCTGCTTGCCCAGGTGCTTCATAAAGCCTTCGACGATATGCTCGAGCTTGGGGCTGATCGCGCGCAGCAGGCCGCGGGCACCCACCTCGGCGCCCAGCAGGCGCAGCTGGTTTTCGCCCGACATGGAAAACTTGATGTCGTTTACGCGCACGACCTTCATACCCTGCGTGTCGACGATCTGTTTGTTGAGCACATCGCGCGCCAGCAGGAGCTCGGTCGGCTGCAGGTACGAGAAGCGAATATTGGTGGCAGACGTGTTGAGATACACGCCCGTCTCGTCGATACGGTCGACCCATTTGCGCCAGCTGATCATAAACGGCGTCTTGCCGGGGCCGCGGAAGGCAAGCGACGTCACGTGCGGAAAAACTTCGCCGGTAGCAATGCCAAAATCGTTGACTACGCCGAGCTTTTCGCCATCGACGTCCAAGACCGGCAATTTGAGCATCTCACTCAGATAATTCAATGGTGCTCCCCATCATCATTCCTCCGGACGCGACCGCGCGAGCAGCGTCCGGGGACTTCTGGATATGTATACGCATGCGCGGGCGGCACGCCGCTCGACGCTTACTCCCCGTGCATGCGCAAAAAGCACCTGCATGGGGTCATCGACTGTATGGTCGAGGTTTGGATTTCACCTGCAACCTTTCTCTTGACCCTCATTAACCGCAGTAACTATAGCATCAGCATCGCCCTGCGGCACCGAATTTATGCGCTGCACATTGCAGGCATACCAAACGCTGACGTATCCGTGACATAGTTATCGGGGACGTTCTTAACCGACTACTCCGTGGTGTCGTCGTTCTCGGCCAGTTGGGGAAACACAGCGTCCTTTGGCATGGTGACCTTCGACAGCGAGGTGAGTTTTTTGCTGAGCGATGTGTCCGTCTTGACCAGGTCGCTCAGCGTCACGATCTTGTAGCCGTCGGCGATGAGGCCGTCGATGATCTGCGGCAGTGCCTCGAGCGTCTGATCGGCGCATTCGTCGCTATCGGTGAGCAGCACGATATTGCCCGGCGTCACCGAATCGAGCACTGTAGAGACTTGCTCGTCGGCACCGTTGAGTAGCCAGTCGCCCGAGTCAATATTCCACGAGACCACGGCGGAGACCAGGTCCATCGCATCAATCCAGTTTTGTTCGTCAAAGGCAGCGTAGGGAGCACGCAGCAGCATCGTCTTCACGCCGGTCGCCGACTTAATCGCATCGGTGCCTTTCGTGATCTGTTCGCGTACCGCCTCACGGTCCTGACCCTTGAGCGAATCGTCGCTGTAGCTGTTGGATCCGATCTCGCACCCGGCGTCGACAATCGCCTTGGCCGTGGCAGGCGAGGCCTCGGCCGCATCGCCCGAAAGGAAAAACGTCGCGGTGACGCCCTTTTCCTTGAGCACCTGCAGAATCTGTTTGGTGGCGCCGCTCGGGCCCTCGTCAAACGTCAGCGCCACGTACTTTTCGTTGCCCTTGGGCGCCACGCTGGCGCATGCAACGACGCAATCGGTGGCGGGCACAACCTCGCCGCGGTCCTGCGTCTTGCCCGACTGCTCGCCAACCCACACCTCGGAGCGGCCCTGGACACCCCACGTCTGCACATACTCGATAGCGCCCGTGCCCTCGACCTTGAGCTTGGGCTCGATAACCGTAGCCTGAACCTCGTGCTTCTCGTAGGTGTTACGGCCATCCTTGACCGTCACCTTCTCGCCGCCCTCAAGTTCGCGGCTATCCCATTTGCCCTGCTTCACGCGCTTGCCGTCCACCTTTACCGACAGCTTTTCGCCCCCATGGCGCTTGAGCACGCTGTCATCGACGGCCAGCAGGTCGCCGGCATCGTAGGTGTCGGTCAGCTCCTGGTCGTCGATAAGATTCTGCAGCGTAGAGCCCACGCGCACCGCGGTCTTCTGGCCGTTGAGCTCCACGTCCACGCTGCGGTTGACGTAACCCACAACGGCTGCGATAAACAGCACGAGCGCACAGCCCACGGCGATGAGCGCATAGGGCAAGCGAGACGGACGGCGAGGCGTGCGGCTGTTGCCGATGCGCGCGCTGCGGTCGCTAAACCCGCGGCTATGGTTGAGGTACATCGCGCCGGGCTTACGGCGAGGGCGGCGCTGACCGCTGGGCAGCTGTCCCAGGTCGCGGCGCGTCGTCGGACGCGCACCCGAACACCCGTTTAAGTTGGATCCGTTTTGGCGCATGTGCCCTCCCCCATAAACACAGCAAGCCGGAGCAACAGGTCTCCGGCTTGCCTCCCATCATTTGGTACGTCGCTATTTTGTAGCTTTTGACGAGCCTCCGCTCGCCTTTTGGTATTCGTCCTTAAAGGCCTTGAACATGCCGCGCGTCTTGCCGAGCTGCTTGCCCAGTGCGCGACTGCCCTTGTCCACGGCGACCGATCCCTTGTCGTCGAGCACCTTGGCGCCCTTTTTGACCTTGTCGCCCACCACGACACTTGCCTCGGCGGCCTTTGCAGCCGCACCGCCCGAATACCCGAGCGACTTGGCCTCGTCCGAGACGATCATCGCGCCGTTCTCGTAACCGCGCAGCATCGCCGGCGGCACCTGCGTGTCACCGACCAAAACACTCGAAGCAGCACCGGCGGTCACATAGAAAGCCTGCACGATGCCCGAGCGTGGCTTGAACTCAACGTCCGAGCAATAGCCCACGACGTCGCCCGATTCCGTGCGCACGTCCATACCGACCCAGATGATGCAATCGTCCAGGTTGATGTCGAGGCGCTTGGCAGCGGCGGCATCGTACGTGCCCTTGACGTCATCGACCGCAATGGCGCCCTCGTAGACGCCAATGGCATCGAGCGCTACGAATCGGTCGGGACGCTCGATCATGCCCGCGATATCGGACTGGCGGACCATAAAGCCGACCACGCGCGTACCGCCCGGGGTAAAGACCGGAAAGTGAATCTTTCCGAGCTTTTTAGGGCTGCGCGGCGTGCCGTCCTTTTTGGTGCGCTTGTCCGCGGTAGGCTTGCGATAGATCTTGGCGCCGACAAAATCCCCGGCGCGCATTATGCCTCGGTCGAGGGCTCCGCAGCCTCGGTATCGGCCTCGACGGCGTTCTCGACCACAACGTCGGCGGCAGGCGTCACGTTGCCGCCCGAAATGGCGTCGTTGAGCTGCTCGCGCAGCTGGTCCATGCGCTCGCGGGCCAGGTCGACCTTGGCGCGCAGGTCGTCGGTCTTGGCGTCGACCATCGGGCCAAAGTCACTCACCGCAGCACGGGCCTCCTCGGCGCTGCGCTCGTAGGTGTCACGCATATTGTCCCAGGCGTCGTTGGCGATATCGGCAGCCATGGCGCGGGTCTCGGCGCCCGAACGCGGGGCTAGAGCGACGCCGATGATGGCGCCGGCAGCGGCACCAAAAAGTGCGCCGGAGACAAAGCTGAAAGTCTTACCCATAATCATTCCTCTCCTGCGGGCACGTCGGTGCCCACCGTTTGAATGCTGTTCATTATACCCGCAGCGCATCACTTGCCGCTCCGCTCATCTGCGTACGGCAAAGGCGCAGGTACGTGATGGTGATAAACGCGTTAGCCTACTCCTGAGGCATAGCCGGCATGGCCACCGTTGCACCCGGGTCCTCGCCAGCGCCATCCACGAGCGGCAGGCCGCCCTCGTGCGCAGGTCCTGCCGGAACCGTCGCCGCGCCGCCAAAGACGGCCGCAGAGGCCTCGTGCTTCTCGGCAACCGCGCCCTCGGTATCAATTGCCACCTGGGGCTCGTCGTCAAAGTTAGGGACGCCCTGGGGCTCGGTGGGAACGGACTCGGCGGCAGGCTCAACGTCGGCATCGGCAGAAGCCTCGTCCCCGGCCGCGCCCTCGTCCTCAGCCGCATCCTCGGCAACATCCTCGCCGTTCGCGGCGGCGACGGCCTCGTGCGGGTCCCTGCCCTCGGCCTCGGCGCGCATGCCCAGCACCAGGTTGCGCAGGCCCGCGACCGTGCCGTCCACATCGGGGGCGGGCTGGTCGGCGTGCAGATAGGCCCAGTCCATCATAAAGGTGGCCGAAGACAGCGCACCAATGGTCAGCGCGTCGTCGGGGCACGAAAGCTCAACCTCAAAGACACGCTCGTCGTGCTCGCTCACGCGCGTGCGACCGCACGAGATGCTGCCGGCAAGACCGGTCTCGTTCATGAGCTCGACCGTCACATGCTCTAGCAGGTGGCAAAGCTCGGTCTGGCCCATGCAGTCCTGGAACTCGCGGCCCGAATCGCCCAGGCACAGGTGCTTGGCAATCGCCGGCACCAGGTAGTACACGCGCGCCGTGGCCTCGATATCCTCCGAGGTCATCAGCGGCATGCCGGGGTTCACCAGCACGTGCGCGCAGATCTTGTCCTCGCTGACGGTGACCTTAAGGATGTTGAACAGGCCTGCCATAACTCTCCCCTACTCGTCCTTGCCCTACTCGTCGCCATCGTGCGGATCCGCAGAGCCCGCACCCGACGCCGTCGGCTTCTCTGCCGAGGACTCGGAATCCTTCTTATCGGTTTCGGCCGGAGCGATCACGCGAATGAGCGAGATGCGCTGGCCACGCATCGACTGTACCTTGAACTTGTACCCCGCGACCTCAAACACCTCTCCGATGTCGGGCACCGAGTCGCAAAGCTCCAAAATCCAGCCGGCGATGGTCTCATAATCATCGCTTTCCTCGAGCGGCCAACCAAGCTCAATCGCGTCATCGCACGAAAAACGCCCATCGACGAGCCACTCACGGCGCGAAAGGCGCGTGAGGTACTTGTTGTCGGGGTCGAACTCGTCCTCGATCTCGCCGACGATCTCCTCGACGATGTCCTCGATGGTGATGATGCCGGCCGTGCCGCCGTACTCGTCCACGACCACCACGATCTGGTCGTGCGAGGTCTGCATCTCGGACAGCAGCGGCAGGATGTCCTTGGTGTCGGGCACAAAGGCGGCGTCGCGCAAAAAGCCGGCGATGGGCTGGTCGCCCTTGCCGTCGAGCGCGGGCTGAATCAGGTCCTTGATGTGCGCGATGCCCGCCACGCTGTCGGGGTCCTCGTGATAGACGGGGATGCGGCTGAAGCCGGTCTGGCGCATGGTGGACAACACGTCGGCGACCGTCTCGTCGTCCTCGCACATGGTGGTGTCCACGCGCGGCACCATGACCTCGCGGGCAACGGTGTCGCCCAGGTCGAAGATCTCATGGATCATGCGCTTTTCCTCGTCGAGCAGGTCGTCCTGCTCCGAGACCATGTACTTGATCTCTTCTTCCGAGACGTTTTGGCGGTCGTCGGCGCTCTTGATGCGCAGAATGCGGGCCAGGCCGTCGGAGCAAGCGCCGGTCAGCCACACGAGCGGGCGAGCGATCTTTTGGAACACGGAAAGCGGGCCCACGACCTGCTTGGACACGCCCTCGGCATTGGCCAGGCCGATGCGCTTGGGGACGAGCTCGCCGATCACGATGGACACGAAGGCGACCGCGACGGTGATGATGACCGGCGCCAGGCCGCGCGCGATGGCGGAGAGCGGCGCGATGCCAAAGCTCATGAGCCACGTGGCGAGCGGGTCGGACAGACTCGTCGAGGCGACGGCGGACGAGGCGAAGCCCACGAGCGTAATGGCAACCTGGATGGTGGCGAGCAGCTGGTCGGAGTCGGCAGCCAGCTTAATTGCACGCTCGGCGCGCTTGTCGCCTTCCTCGGCCTCGTGCTCCAGCACGGCGCGCTTGGCCGTGGTGAGCGCCATCTCGGACATAGAGAAGTAGCCGTTGATGAAGGTCAAAACGAGGGTGGTGATAAGGGAGATGGTTATGTCCATCGGGAGTTTCTCGAACCTCCAAGATTCGGGACGTCAGGTCAAAACGTTGATGGCGGATAGGGCAGTTGCACCCGGCGGGCGCCCGGACGGGCCCGCGGGCGCAGGCGCGATCGCTAGATTACGAAGAGGATCACCGCCATGAACTGGAAGATACTGCCGGCGAGCACCCACAAGTGAAACACACTGTGCAGGTAGCGCACGTTTTTGGCGATATAGAACGGCACGCCCGCGGTGTAGCACACGCCGCCGACGGCGAGCAGGGCAAGTGCCACGGGGTTGAGCAGCGCCACAAGTTCGGGCAGCTTAAAGACAACGAGCCAGCCCATCAGCAGGTAAACCAGGCCGCTTACCCAGTGCGGTTGACGCTCGCGCATAAAGCACTCGAGGGCGATGCCGATAATGGCGATGGCCCATACGGCAAAGAACAGCGCAGGGCCGCCGTCGTTTGCGAGCGTGATAAGGCAAAACGGCGTATAGCTGCCCGCAATGAGCAGGTAGATGCAGCTGTGGTCGATGATGCGAAACACGCGCTTGGCGCGCGCGGGCTGAATCGCGTGGTAGAGCGTGGAGGCTAGGTATTCGAGGATAATGCTGACACCATAGACAATCGCCGCGGCCATGTGGGCCGGGCCTCCGCCGCGCAGGGCAGCGAATACGATCAGGAGCACCAGGCCCGCGATACCCAGCAGGCAGCCGACACCATGGGTGACGGAGTTCATGATCTCCTCGCCCACCGTGTAGTGTGGAACGGCCGCGGTCTTGGGTCGCGGCTTAGAACTGTCGCTCGAATCGGACATGCCGGTTACATCCTCCAACGTAAAGAGTTCTCAACACTATATCAAAGCGTCTAGGTACGTGCGAAATTTGCACCATACGTGACCCTTTGTTTACCCATTCTTTGTCTGTTGACGCATCAACGGCGAACGTCCATAATGCGCTTGCATTAAATGTTGATGTATTAACATCTTATAGGAAAGCTTCTTATGTCTCAAAACGCACGTTCCCATCGAAAGCTCAAGATAGCCGGCATCGTTGCACTGGTGGCTGTCGTTGCGCTGCTCGGATTTGCCGGCAACTTTCTGTTTGACTTTGCCCTGAACCCCCAAGCGCCGTACACCATGAAGATGATGCAGGATAGCAAGAACGACAAAGAAGGTGAGCAGCCGGATGCCGAGGACACCGAGGCGCGGGCATGGTTTAAAGAGAATCGCGAGAGCAGCAGCCTCACCGCAGATGACGGAACCGAGCTTGCCGCTTGGTATTTTGCTGCGTCGGAGAGCACGCACGACTACGCAGTCTGCCTGCATGGATATACCAACGAGCCCATCGGTATGGCCCGATACGTCAAGCGATTCCACGACCGCGGCATGAACGTACTCGCACCCGCCGCCCGCGCCCACGAGCGCTCCGGCGGCGACTATATCGGCATGGGCTGGCCCGAGCGCCTCGACATCGTCGCATGGATTGGGCGGATCGTTGCAGCCGACCCCGAGGCGCGCATCCTGGTCTTTGGCGAGTCGATGGGCGCGGCGACCGCCATGAACGTGGCGGGAGAATCTTTGCCGTCCAACGTGAAATGCATTATCGAGGACTGCGGTTATACGAGTGTTTGGGACGAGTTTTCTCTGCAGCTCAAGGACGTGTTCGGCCTGCCCAGCTTTCCCTTGCTCGATGTAGCAAACCTGGTATGCAACGTGCGCGCGGGCTACGACTTTCATAAGGCGAGCAGTGTGGAGCAACTCAAACACGCGACGGTTCCCATGCTGTTTATCCACGGCGACCAGGACACCTTTGTGCCGTACAGCATGCTCGACCAAAACTACGACGCGTGCGCCAGCAAGGTCAAGCAAAAGCTCACCATCCATGGCGCCACCCACGCCAAGAGTGCGCAAGCTGACCCCGAGCTCTACTGGAACACGGTCGACGACTTCCTCGACAAGAATTTTTAGGCAAATAGTACGGTTTACTGGTCTATCTGACCCCTGGCACTTCCAAAAAGCCGCCCGTGGGCACTGTGCTCACGGGCGGCTTTTGCTAACGTTGCGCTACAAAAGCGCTTGATTTGTCCAATAGCTAGACGCTACTTGACCTCGATGAGCTCGTACTTGCTCGTGCCCAGGCCGATCTTCTCGGCATGCGCGATGCACACGCGCCAGTCGGTGTCGGGATGCGTGATGCAGAAGGGGTCACGCGCCTGCTCGCCCTCCAGATGCTCGTGGTTGTGCTCCATCTTGGCCGCGCTATCGGTGAGCTCGGTGTTGGGCAGCGGCTCGGATGCCATGACGGCATCGGCGCAGGCCTGGTCGATGGCAACCGGGTCGAAGCTCGCAAACATGCCGATGTCGTTGACGATAGGCGTGTCGTTTTCGGGATGGCAATCGCAGTTGGGGCTGATATCCATGGCAAGCGAGATATGGAAGCTCGGGCGGCCGTCGACGACGGCCTTGGTGTACTCGGCGATCTTGCAGTTGAGCACGTCGGCCGCAGCGTCATAGCCGGGCTTGATACAGTCCTGGTTGCATGCCGCAATGCAGCGGCCGCAGCCCACGCAGCGATCGTGGTCGATAGCGGCGACGTGAACCGTGCGGGTGTTACCGTTGGCAAGCTCGCGCTCGCGGATGTCGTCAAACGAGATGGCGTTGTGCGCGCAGATCTTTTCGCAGGCATGGCAGCCAATGCAGTGCTCGGTCGCGACGTTCGGCTTGCCGGCGGCATGCTGCTCCATCTTGCCGGCGCGGCTGCCGCCTCCCATGCCCAGGTTCTTCATGGCGCCGCCAAAACCGGCCTGCTCATGGCCCTTAAAGTGGGTGAGGCTGATCACGATATCGGCATCCATGAGCGCCTGACCGATCTTAGCCTCGTGCACGTACTCGCCACCCTCGACCGGGACGAGCGCCTCGTCGGTACCCTTGAGGCCGTCGGCGATGATGATCTGACAACCCGTGGCATACGGGGTAAAACCGTTCTGGTAGGCAGTATCGATGTGCTCGAGCGCGTTTTTGCGGCTGCCGACATAGAGCGTATTGCAGTCGGTAAGGAAGGGCTTGCCGCCCAGCTCCTTCACGACATCCGCGACGGCGCGGGCGTAGTTAGGGCGCAAAAAGCTCAGGTTGCCCAACTCGCCAAAGTGAATCTTGATGGCGACAAACTTGTTCTCAAAGTCGATCTGCTCGATACCGGCGCGACGGATGAGGCGCTTGAGTTTGTCGAGCTGGCTCTCGCGAGCATGCGTGCGCAGGTTCGTAAAGTACACCTTGGCGGGTGCGGCGGGTGCGGCTGCGGTCATAGATATATCCCCTCGGTCTATATGGCGTTACAGACATAGGAGATGGTACCCATTGAAGTAGGGTCGAAGTCAAGCACAGAAACGGAAGTACCTAGTCGTTGGGGACAGTCTTAAATGACCACTCTTGCGGGGCGTCTGCTGCTGGGTCACCATCGCCTGTGTGAGCCTGGGCATGCAGCACGTCATCGGCATCTGGCAGGAAAGGCGTCGCGTGGGACAAAATCCCCCGTCCCAAAATGCGTGTGATGTGTGGTCGGCCTAGATGGGCTTGCGCGCAACCAGGTGGGCGCGGAAGCCTTTCTGCGCCTCGAGCTTGAGCAGGAGGAATCCGGCCCTCTCGGCGAGTGCGCGAAGCTCGGACACCTTGCAGATCCGGACATCGCCGTGACCTGCGAGGCGCGCCAACGGCAGCTCAAAGGTGTTCATGAGCCATACCACGAAGTCGCTCGACGTGTAGTCGCGGAGAATCAGGCGCCCGCCGGGGCGCAGGACTCGGGCCGCCTCGGCGAAGAACCTCTCGGGGTGCGGATAGTGATGGAAACTGTTGGAGCAGAGCACAACGTCGAAGCTTTGCGGCTCGAAGGGCAGAGCTTCGGCGTCCCCGACGACGAAGCGGACGTTCCCGAGCTGCTTGGCGCATGCCGTCTCGATCATTTTGGGCGTGAGGTCGAGCCCCGTCAGGTGCTTGCCCGGGTATTCCCCGTGCAGCAGCTCCAGGACTGCTCCGGTTCCGCACCCCACGTCGAGCACGTCCTCGAACGGCTCGAGCGCGAGCTCCTCGAGCATCTGCGGATAGTCGTCCTTGCACATCTCGTAGATCCCGGCATGGCCGGACTCGTAGATCTTCGCCGCCTCGGTGAACTCTTTGACGGAAAGCTGCTTGAGCTCTTCTGTCGATCTGGCCATGAGCCCTCCTATTCCTGAACCTTGAGCGCCTCGGCGAGGCTGACGCGTTTGATGGAACGCGTGTGCAGCAGCGCCACGACCAGGTAGGTCGCAAAGCCAATGCCGACGCATGCAGCCATGGACCAAGCGGGCACGTAAATCTCGATATTGCCGTTGTAGGCAAGCAGCATGGAGCGGAAGATGGCCGTGAGCGAGCCAATAATGACCGGCAGGCTCAGCACGAGCGACGCCGCCACGCACAACGTGATCGAGCGGATGTACAGATGCGAGATCTCGCTATCGCGATAGCCAAAGACTTTCATGTAGCTGATCGAACGGGCGCTGTGGTCGATCACCGCCTTGGTCAGCAGGTACATAAACAGCAGGAAGATAAACACCGCGAGCCCGATCATCATTCCGATCATTTTGCTCATCATGCCGATGAACTGGTCGCCCACGGCGCGCATGTCGTCGGGCGTGGTGTCGCCGGCAAAGTAACGAGCATCGAGGTCGAGCTTCTCGTCGCTCACATAGCCGTTAAAGTAGGCAGCGTCGTTGCCGAACAGCTCGTTAAAGTCGTCGATACTCATATAGATATTCATGTCCGACTTGGAGCCCCAGGCACAGTCCTTGCCCGCGTACTCAAGGGAACAATTCTTGCCCTCGTACTTGTCGCGAAGCTTAACCTCCTGCCCCTCGTTCCAGCCAAACTTGTCGAGTAGGCCGCCGCCAAAGACGACACGGCCGTCGCCGACGTTGAGGTCTTTCCAATAGCGCGAATTGGATGAAATGCCGTAGACGGAAATCGTCTCCTCGCCATTTCCATCGCCGCGATCGTATTGCAGCTGGTAGATGGCGTATTTCTCGGCCTGTGCAATTGCGCCCGCGCCGTTGTCGGTCGTATTGACCGGGTGGATATCGTCGTTGTCGGTGTCGATCTTAGAGGCCTTGTCGATCAGGTCGATGGCCTCATCGCGGTTGCAGCCGAGGGCATCGGCAAGATCGTCAAGGCGCGCGTAGAGCGCATCCTTCTTGTCCTGGACCTTGGCGAGCGCGTCCTGCGCCGCGACCAGGCTCTCGGCAGACGGAGAGCTGGTCGCGGCATCGGCAGCCGCCTGCGCGGCATCGACCGCGTCGTCAAGCTCGTCGTCCGCATCTTGAGCGGCAGAAAGCAGCGCACCGTCCACCGACTGCAGGCGCTCGAGTGCCGACCACTGCTCGCGCTCCTCGGCAGTGCCCTCGAGCTCCAGCGGCGCCTTGAGCGTGTACTGGTGTTCGGCGACCAGGCTTGTCTCGAGGTTGTCCGCATAGTGCGTCATCGTGGGCAGGATCGCCAGGCCAAAGAGCATCAGCAGCGAGGCAAACGCAATGCCCACAAAGAGCGTGGCGAAGTTACCCAGGTTACGCAGGAAGATACGCAGGCGGAAGCGGGAAACAAAACCCATGCGCTCCGGCAGCTGCAAGCCGCGCTTGGTGCCCGATTTGCCGCTCGCCTCGTGGCGAAGAAACTGCAGCGGCGTCTTGCCCATCTTGCGAAGCAGGCCCACCAGCGTGATGAGAATGAGCGCGGCGGCGGGAACCACGGCACACTTCACAAAGATCTCCCAGCTCCAGTACACCTGGAAAGGTGGCAGGCTGTACGAACCGTAATAGAGGCTGCGCATGGGCTCGGTAAAGAACACAACTCCGAGCGCAGTGCCCAAAAGCGCCGCGACCACGCCCACGATAGCGGGAAGCGCAAGGTAGTGCAGCACGATCTCGCGTCGACGATAGCCGCTGGCGAGCAACGTGCCGATGATGGCGCTCTCCTCCTCGATGGTGGCGTCGGTAAGGACCACAAAGACAAACGCCATGATCACGATGATGATGTCGAGCAGCGTCATCCACATCATAGAGTCGCCGTCCACGTCGTCGCGCGCATAGCCAATGCCCTGGTTGGAATCGGCGTCGATCAGATCGTCCACGCGCGCATCGGCGTCGGTCAGCGCCTCGACCATATCTTGCTCGGCGTCAATGCGGTCCGCGGTGGGGAGGTCGCGATCGGTAAAGGTGAAGGAGTAGGTGTAGGCGGGTGCGCCACCGGCATCCTCGAGCGCGGCAAAGCCGCCATCGGTGACCTCGGCCACGCCGTACGTGATGGTGTTCACCGTAAAGTCCGAATTGTTGAGGAACAGCGCCTGGCTATCGGGCTGGGTCATGATGCCGCAGATGGTATAGGTGCGGCCCTCGAGCTCAACCTCATCGCCCACGGCAAGGTCGTTGTTGGTGGCAAAGACACGGTCGATGGCCACCTCATCGTCCGTCTTGGGCTCCTTGCCCTCACAGTAGGACGCGATATCGACCTTGGTGCGGTGCGCATAGGTGCGCAGCGTGCGCTTGGTGCCATCGTCGCCGGCGGTCTTTTTGATGACGGCGTCAATGGAGAAATTCTTATAGAGCGTGACGCCGCCGACGTCACTGGCGGCATCCTCGGCGGCCTTGAGCTGGTCGTCGGTAGCCTCGAAGGAGGTGGTCACGCGGCCGTCCTCAATCGTGTACGCATCGCGCATGTCGTCGATAAGGCAACCGATGGAATGCGCCGCGAGCAAAAAGCCCGAGGTAAGGGCGATGCTTCCGCACATAAGCAAAAAGATGCCCAGGTACTTGCCGATATTGCGGCGCAGCTCGCGCGGGAGACGTTTTGCGAGAGGTGTCATGGCGCCGCCTACCAATCGAGCTCGGCGGCCGCGATGGGCGACTCGTTGAGCTCATCCTCGACGATGCGCCCGTCGCGCAGGCGCAGCACGCGGTTGGCCATGCGAGCGATGGCGGCGTTGTGCGTGACGATGATGATGGTGCAGCCGTAGGTGCGGTTGACATCCTCCATGAGCTGCAAGATTTCCTTGGACGTCTTGTAGTCAAGTGCGCCCGTGGGCTCGTCGCACAGCAGCAGGCCCGGGTTTTTGACGAGTGCGCGGCCGATGGCGCAGCGCTGCTGCTGACCGCCTGAGACCTGGCGCGGAAACTTGTTGCGGTGCTCGTAGAGGCCCAGAGAACGCAGCAGGTCGTCGACATTGAGCGGGTTTTTGGACAGGTGCGCCGTAACCTCGATGTTTTCCTTGATGGTGAGGTCGGGCACCAGGTTGTAGAACTGGAAGACAAAGCCCAGCTCACGGCGGCGATACTCGCCAAGGTCGGTAGGCTTGAGCACCGTGAGGTCGCAGCCGTCCACCATGATGGAGCCGCCGTCAGCATCCTCCAGGCCGCCGATCAGGTTGAGAAAGGTCGACTTGCCCGAGCCCGAGGGCCCCAGCATGACGCAGATCTCGCCGCGGTTGATGGACGCGTCGATGCCATCGAGTACCGTCAGGCGCGCATCACCGTCGCCGTAGTGCTTTTTGAGATCCTCAACCTGGACGTAGGCTTCCTGCGTTGCCATGGTATCCCCCATTGTTAGCCTCGTACTACTTTATGAACGTAATAGTAAACCTTGGCGAACTATTTTGGGGCGAGGCCTAGGATTTATTTCAGACTAGGCGCGGGATTTGGCGCGTGAGAGGGCCAGGCCTACGGCGGCAATGGCGGCGGCGAAGAGCACGGTGACGCCCAGGTCGCAGGCGATGTCGCCCAGCACGGTGGACGTCAGGTCCGCGGCGAGCGCCTTGCCAATCGCGTCGTTCACCCAATACGTCGGCACAAAATGCGCCGCGGTCTGCACGGCTGGGCCCATCAGCGACAGCGGCATCCAGGCGCCGCCCAAAAACG
The DNA here is from genome assembly GCA_036298225.1 of Collinsella sp. Taxonomy (GTDB): domain Bacteria; phylum Actinomycetota; class Coriobacteriia; order Coriobacteriales; family Coriobacteriaceae; genus Collinsella. Next base: position 53,874 of record JAXJJM010000015.1, on the reverse strand, counting down.
TCATGAGCATGCCGAGCAGGTTGCCCACACCGTTGAGCAGCTCCTCACGCGCACCCAGGCTCGAAAGGGCAAAGCCAACGGCCAGAGGCGTGCACGCCAGGGCAAACGTCGCCGCCAGCGCCAGGCACACACGACCCACGCCGACCTCGGCAACCGCGCCGGCAAAGCCCACGACGCCCATCATGCTCGACACAAACCAGATGCAGACGGTGATCACAGTGGCGGCCGCAAACACGGCGAGCGAACGCCGGCGCTCGGAGATTGGGCCGGCATCCATACGACGCACGCGCTCGGGCTCGTTCATGCCCGAGAACACCAGCCCCACCGATACGATGACCGACGAGATAATCGCGTACGCGCCAAAGTTGAAATACGACTTGAGCATGGCGGCGGCAGTCGAACCAACCTTGACCTGCTCAATCTGGACCTCGGCGCGCTTGGCGGCGGCATGCTCGGCGGCCTTGGCGACGCTACCATTAGAGGCGGCGGGCTCTAGGGCCGCTGCAGCGCCCGCGAGCGAAATCCAGCGCGAGGCCTCAGCAGACGAAAGCGCCGCCGCCATGGTGCCGGCACCGTAGGTCACATCGAGCTTGGGCAGGGCCTCCCCCGCGCGGGCGGCCGCGACCAGGTCGTTCTCAAACCCCTCCGGGATAAAGAACACGCAGTCGGCGCTACCCTTGGCGCTGTTGCTCTTGGAGAGCGCGTCCGCAAGATCGTAGGTATCGTCGCCGACGCCCGTGACCAACTCAAAGCGCGACCCCAGGTGCTTGGTGAGCGCATGCGAAAGGTCGCTGTCGTCGCGGTCGACCACGATCACGTTGGCATCGTAGGGCTCGTACTCGGTGAGCTGCGACGAGTTCCAGCTCACCGATGCCGCGATGAATACGCCCATGAGCGAGATGAACACCGTATAGATGAGCAGGTAGAACGGGTGCGCCAGCGCCATGCGAAGCGCAGTCTTAAAGGTGCTCATAGCGGCTCCTTCCAAAGGTCAGCGTGGCGGCGGCAACGAACAGCAGCGCCATAAGGACCAGCGCGCCGGCGCGAACGACAAAGGGGCCCAGGTTCTCAAAGAAATACAGGCGGTTGAACATGTCGCAGATGAGCTTGACGGGGTTGAGCCAGCACTCGGCCGGGCAGGCGCGGGCGACGTCGTCGGCAAGCGCCATCGCCGGCTCGCCGTAGAGGCCGGCGAACAGGGCGCACGTGGTAGCAAAGCCCGTGAGGATGCCGGACTTGGACGCCTTGCCGCCCTTAACGGGAAGCGTGCCCACAAAAAGGCCCAAGCCCGTGGCGGCAAGCGCGGAAGCGGCGCCACCCACCAGACACAGCCCCTCGCGCCCGCCAAAGTCGACGCCCACGACCAGGCGCACGTAGCCGATCGCGATCGTCATCGAGGCAAAGGAGACCAGCCACGAGCCGACAAAGATGCCGGTCAGCGATGCCGTCTTGGAAAGACCGCCCACACAGCGACGTGCGCCAAGGCCCGACAGATTGGGCTGCAGGTCGACGACGCTCAAGGCGGCAAACTCCGCAGACATCATCGCGACCAGGCCAAAAAGCGCGTAATAGTAGACGACCGTGCCATCGGGCGTGGTGCGTGTCAGGCTTACGCGGCGGGTACCGCCCTCGAGCGATAGAGCGCGCGCAACCGCCTCCGGGTCGGCGAGCGCCGCCGGGTTGTCCTGGGCAATCTGGGACATGAGCTCGGCATTTTGTGTATACGAGCTTGCCACCGTCTCCAGAATACTGCGGTCGGTGAGCACCGACGTCGCACGCGAGCTGCCATAGCTCGAAAGCAACGTGAGTTTGGGCGTGCCCGCATCGTCGACCGCATAGATGCCCGCGACCTCGCCGGCCTTAAGCGCACGGTTCGCATCGGCTGCGTCGTCGAGCTCGTGGATCTCGAGCAGCTGATCGCCGCCTTCCTTGGCAAGCGACGTCGCCACGCCCTTAAAGGTCGAAGCGTCCCAAGCCTCGTCCGCCACGACGGCCACCGGCACCGGGTCGACCGTGCCGTCGGAGCTGAGGTTCGCAAACATAAACATGAACATCGTGGAAAGTACGATGGGAAAGAGAGCGCCCCAGACCCACGTGCTCGGCCGGCGCAGCAGCGTCTTGACCGTAGTGATGATGGTGTTGAACATGACTGCCCCCTAGTCGCGCAGCTCGCGGCCGGTGATCTCGAGGAACACGTCGTTGAGGGTCGGTGGCTCGCTCCACACGCGGCCGAGCGCCACATCGGCGGCGCGCAGCGTGTCGAGGATGTCGACCAAATTGTGCGGGCTCGCTTCGCAGGTGCAGACGATCTCGCCGCCGGACAGCTCAACCGAAAGCACGTGCTCGAGGGCGCGCAGCCGCTCGACCGTGGCGGTCTCTACGGCGCCAACCTCGACAGTCACGCGCTCGCCCATCTGAATCATGCGCTTGAGCTCGTCGTTGGTGCCCTGCGCCAGCACGCGCCCGCCGTCCATGATCATGATGCGGCTGCAGATTTGCTCGACTTCCTCCATGTAATGGCTGGTATACACCACTGTGGCGCCCTCGTCGCGCAAGCGGCAGATGCCCTCCAGGATGGCGTTGCGGCTCTGTGGGTCGACCGCCACCGTGGGCTCGTCAAAGAAGATGAGCTCGGGCTTGTGCGCGATGCCGCAGGCGATGTTGAGGCGACGCGCCAGGCCGCCCGAGAGCTTGCCGGGGCGGAACTTGGCAAAGTCGCCCAGCCCGACAAAGTCGATCGCCTCGTTCACCAGCGCGCGACGGTGCTTGCGGTCGTTGACGTAGAGGCTGCAGAAATAGTCGATGTTCTCGCGCACCGTGAGCTCGTCAAACACCGCCACCTGCTGCGGCACCACGCCGATGCGGCGCTTGAGGTCGTAGCGGGCGGGCGCCATGGGCTCGCCGAACAGCTCAATGGTGCCTTTGTCGTAGGCAAGCAGCTGCAAAATGCAGTTGATGGACGTGGTCTTGCCCGAGCCGTTGGGGCCCAGCAGGCCAAAGATCTCGCCGGGGGCGATGCTCAGGTTAAAGTGGTCGAGCGCAATAAGGTCGTCATAGCGCTTGACGAGGTTTTCGACGTGAACGATGTCTGTCATGAGGCGGCCCTTCCGTTGATTGCGGCCCGGTACGATTGCATCATCGCAGGAGCCGCCGGCGCGCACCAGTGAGCTTTGTCACGAGTGCGGGGCGGTCGCGTAGCCTGCTGACGCGACCGCCCCGCCGCGTGGGAGGAATGTCACGGTTGCTTTGAGTGGCGCCTCCCCCGTGCGCGGCATCGCGTACAATACCCGTATGAACAGGCTTTTCGACAAATCGATCGTGCTGGCGTGCTGTGTTGCGGCCGCCATGGGTCTTGTTGTGGACGCTCGCCTGGTCGCGGCGTTTTGTCTTGGCGTTATTACCACCTCACTGGCCGAGGTCGCACGGGGAAACCGTGACCGCCGTGCGAGCGAGGCCGCGAGCTACGTCTACATCATCGCGGCCGTCTTCGTGCCGCCGTTTGTGCCGTTTGCGCCTCTCGCCCTCTATGACATCGCGCGGCGCGTGCGCCGTGAGCACGCCTGGATCGCGCTGGGTGTCGGCGCTGTCTTTGCCTGTGCGCTCGTCGCGGACCTTCGCGGCGGCGCGCTCACCACCCGAACGCTGTTGCTAACCGCCATCCTTTCGGTCGCCGCCACGTTGCTGTCGCTGCGCACCGCGCAGCTGGAGCGCGAACAGGAACGCATGCGTCGCACCCGCGACAAGCTGCAAGAACGCGCCCTGGCACTCGAGGCGCGCAACCGCGACCTCGCCGACCGCCAGGACTACGAAGTCGAGCTCGCGACGCTCGCCGAACGCGCCCGCATCGCGCGCGAGATCCACGATAACGTGGGCCACCAGCTCACGCGCGCTTCGCTTCAAACCGAAGCCCTGCGCGTGGTCCATGCCAACGAGCCCGGCGTTGCCGCCGATTTCGCCGACGTCAAATACACCGTTGACGAGGCGCTCCAGCTCGTGCGCGCCAGCGTCCACGCGCTCAACGACAATGCGACCAACCTCTCCGTGCAGCTCGAACGCATCGTTGAAGGCGCACGCTCGGACAGCGGTCCGCAGATTGAGCTTGAGGTTTTGGCCGAGCATGCGCCCGCCAACGTCGCCAACTGCTTTGCGGCGGTGCTGCGCGAGGCGCTTTCCAACGCCATGCGCCACGCCCATGCCAAAACCATTACCGTGCGGTGCATGGAGCATCCGTCGTTTTACCAGCTCATCGTTACCGATAATGGCGCGGACGCGACCCCGGCGAGCAGCAGCAACGTCGCAGAAGGCATGGGGCTCGGCTCCATGCGCGAGCGCGTCGAGGCGCTTGGCGGCACCTTCACCGCCGGTCCGCGCGCCGGTGCCGGCGGCTGGCGTGTGTTCGCCACCGTTCCCAAACAGCAAGGAGATGAGGGCCGATGAGGCTCATCGTTGTCGACGACGACCGCCTAGTGGTCGATTCGCTCAAGATTATCCTGGGCGCCCAGCCGCAGATCGAGGTGGTGGGCACCGGTGCCAACGGCAACGACGCAGTGGCGCTCTACGCTGAGCACTCGCCCGACATCGCGCTGCTCGACATTCAGATGCCGGGACGCGACGGCCTATCGGCGGCGCGCGAGATCCTCGAGCGCGATCCTGCAGCACGCGTGGTGTTTCTGACAACGTTTTCGGATGACGAGTACATTGTGTCGGCACTCAAACTGGGCGCCCGCGGCTACCTGATCAAGACCGATGTCGCCGCTATTCCGCCGGCGTTGGCGCAGGTCATGGAAGGTAAACGTGTGCTCGAGGGCAAGGCGATCGAGGATGTCGATTTTGATGGGGCGAACGCTGAGGCCGGTGCGACTCGCCGGCCCGCGGCCTTTGCCGGTCTGACCGACCGCGAGTTCGAAGTCGCCGAGCTCATCGCCCGCGGCCTCGATAACAAGGAGATTGCCGCCACGGCTTATATGGGAGAAGGCACGGTGCGCAACCACATCAGCTCGATCCTGGCCAAAATGGGCCTGCGCAACCGCACCCAAATCGCCATCGCCTACCTGCGCGGATAACTCAAAGAATCGGCCACTCAGTTGCGGTGAAATACGGACTGCTGTGCCCCCTAGGGCCGCCAAACAGTCCGTATTTCACCGCAACTTATAGAGCAGTCGCACAAAAGTGCCGCCACGGAGGAGAGAGATGCCTCCGTGGCGGCTGGGGGTGGGGTGGGGGCTATGTTTCCGGCTCCCCGGCAGCTGCCCGGGACCCTTGGCCCCGGGCGCTGTCAGTGTGCCTAGCGCTTACGGATACCCCAGACCAGGGCTCCGACGCCGGCCGTGGCGATGACAAATGCCATAAGCAGAGCGGCAGCCTGCTGGTCGCCTGTGGCGGGCAGGAAACCCTTGACCGTCTTAACGATGTTCGTCACGGTCTTGGGCGTGCCGGGATCGGGCGTCGGCACGGGCGTCTCGGGCTTCTTGTACGTGTTGTTGAACACGATACCCTCGACGCTCTTGTCGCCCTTGGTAAAGGCAACGTTCGCCTTGAGGTTGCCCTCGCCGTCGTCGACCACGTTGACGGTCGCGGTAAAGACGGACTTGTCGTAGGTCATACCGGCCTCGTCGCCCTTGACCTCGCTGATGGTGTAGACGTACGTACCGGGCTCGCTGTACTCGAACTTGTCGAAGCTGATCTTGCCGTCGGCATCGTTGGTGACGGTGGACTCAACGTCCTCGCCAACGAGCTTAAAGCTAAACTCGTCCTTCTTGAGCTCGCGCCCCTCGAGCACCTTGATGGCGCCGATGGAAACCTGCGTGGGCATGGCGTGATACTTGTTGGTAAAGCCAGCCGACTCGGTGGTTCCCTCGAGCTTGTGCGTCGCGGTCAGCGTGCCATCACCATTGTCGGAGACGGTGGTCACGACGGTGTAGGTCGTTCCGTCATAGGTGACGCCCTTGTACAGGCCGAGCGCGTTGGGGCAAGCCTCGCGCAGCGTGTACGTGTGCGTGCCGGGTGCCTCGTAGCGGATCGGGCTCAGCGTAACGGTGCCGTTGGCGTCGTTGGTGCCACTAGCGACAGTCACGCCGTCCTCGAGCAGTTCAAACGTGAACTCGCCAGCTGCAAGGTCGCGTCCGGTCAGGCGCTTGACCGTCTTGACCTGGTCGGTCACCACAGAATCGGTGGGCGTCACGCTGTAGGTGTTGGTGAACGTGAAGGCCGCACCGTCGTCGCCCTCGCGCACGACCTTTAGATGTCCGGCGCCGTCATCAGTCACGGTGTAGGAAACCTTACGCGTGGCGTTGGCGTCGTTGGTCACGCCAGGGGCGCTACCGGACTCGGCCACCGTGTAGGTAAAGGTGTGCGAGCGCGGGGCAGCGGGATCTGCGGGCTCGGACTCGTCGCTGGGCTCGTCGGCGTTGGCATCAGCGTCGGCGTCGGCCTCTTCAGCCTCTGCCTCGTCGGCCTCAGCCTCGTCAGCTTCGTCTGCCTCGGCCTTATCGGTCGCATCGTCCGTCACGCCCAGGGCGCGGTTGAGGTCCTCGAGCGTAAAGTGGATCTTGCCAAAGTCCACGTTGCCGGCCGCGTCGTTGGTTGCGGTCGTGCGCTCGGGCATCGGGGCACCCGCCTCGTCAGCGGTCACGGTAAAGGTAAACTTACCCGCGATGTCGGCCGGGGCCAGGCCCTCGGCTGCCTGGAGCTTCTTGGTGCCGATGAGTGCGGCATCCACGGCCTCGGCGCCGTAGACGTTTTCGAACAAGGGCTCGACGCCACCGTAGTCGACCGTTGCCGTCAGGGTACCGTCACCGTTGTCGACAACAATAACCTTAAAGCCAAAGCTCCACGTTGTAGCGGAAACGCCATTCGGCAGCCCGAATAAATCTTCGTAGGCCGTGTAGTTAATGGTCCAAGCGAGCTTACCGTCCTTGTCGGTACGATGGGCAAGCCCAGCCGCCTCAAGATTGGCAAGCATCTCGGTGTCGTAGTGCAGCGCATCAAAGCTCACATGCCCGCCGATATTAGGCTTGAGGTTTTCGTAGCCCACAAGCTCGCCCTGATAGGCAATGCCGAACCAGAACTCGCCGTCGGCCATCGGACGACCGGTCAGGGTCTTGGTGGCGACAACCTGAGCAGCGGTACCACCAGGCGTATTGGTCGTAGCGCTGTAGCTGTTGTGGAACGGAACCAGGGCACTCTCGACCTTGTTCTCACCGCTCTTGTGGACCGTCGTATGCGTACCCTCGGGACCGCCGGAGACGGTCGTCGTGGCGGTAAGCGTACCGGCACCGTCATCGGCGACGGCGATCGTCACGGTACGCACGGCGTCGTCGTAGGTGTAACCGGGCTTGCCGTCATTCTTCTCGGCCACGGTGTACGTGAAGGTCTTGCCGGCGTCAGCCTGCGTAAACTTGACCTCATGGCCAGCCAGGATGTCGATCAGGCCGACCGTTGCCTCTGCCGTCGCAGGGGACTTGAAGTTGTTGGCTCCGGGCAGCAGGCCAAGCGCGTTGGCCGAGGCCTCGTCGGCAGGCGTCACGGTAAACGTGAACTGACCCTCGGTCATAGGACGTCCGGAGAGGCTCTTGCTGAGCTTGAGGCCGCCGGCCGCGGTGTAGTTAAGCTCAGTGCGGTACGTGTTGGTGAAGCGTCCGTTTTCCTTCTTGGCGACGTTGGCGGTCAGCTTGCCCTCGCCGTCCTCAGTCACGGTCACTTCGGCGGTCGCGACATGCCCGTCATACGCCATGCCGGCCGCGTTACCCGCGTTCTCGCGGATCTCGTACGTGTAGGTTCCGGCAGCCGTGTAGCGGATCTTGCCGAACTTGACGGCAGCGATGCCATCCTTCGCATCGTGCTTGTTCACGGTCACGGTTGCAGGATCGGGCAGCGGGGTGCCCTCGGGAGCGGTGATGGTAAAGCTGAACTCGTCCCCATCCGTCCACTCGCGACCGTCGATGGCCTTGCTCAGACCAAAGTCGAGGTCTGCATCGGTCGGGGTCACGCTGTAGGCGTTGGCGAACTCGACGGGCTTGTCGCCCTTCAGGACATGCTCGGCCTTGAGCGTGCCGTCGCCGTTGTCCGTGATGGTGGTCTCGATGGTGTACTTGGCATCGCTGTAGGTGATGCCCTTGCTGGTGGTTCCGCCGTTGGCCTCGCGCAGCGTGTAGGTGTGCTTGCCGGGCTTGTCGTACTTCACGGCACCCATCGAGATGTTGCCCTTGGCGTCGTTGGTGCCGGTGGCGACGACCTTGGCGTCCTTGCCCTCGCCCTCGACGAGCTCGAAGGAGAACTCGCCGTCCTTGAGGTCGCGTCCGGTCAGGCGCTTGGTCGCGACAATCTGGTCGGTGACACTGAACTCGTCGGGGTTCGGCTTGTAGCTGTTGTTGAACTTCGCCTCGTCGGCGTCCTTCAGCTTGTGCGCAGCGCTGAGCGTGCCGTCACCGTTGTCGATGATGGTCGTCTCGATGGTGTAGGTCTTGCCGTCGTAGGTGATGCCGTTGTTGGCGTCGCCCGAGACCTCGCTCAGCGTGTAGGTATGCTTGCCGGCCTCGGTGTACTCGATGGCGCTCATTTTGATCTTGCCGTCGACATCGTTCTTGCCGGTGGCGACGACCTTGGCGTCCTTGCCCTCGCCCTCGACGAGCTCGAAGGAGAACTCGCCGGCCTTGAGGTCGCGTCCGGTCAGGCGCTTGGTCGCCTTGATCTCGTCGGTAACGCTGGAGTTCTTGGGGGTCACGTTGTAGACATTCTCGAAGGTCGCCTCCTCGGCGTTCTGCAGTTTGTGCTCGACGCTGAGGGTGCCGTCGCCGTTGTCCGTAACCGTAGTCACAATGGTGTATTGGGCGGTGCTGTAGGTAATGCCGTTCTCGGTGGCGCCGGCCTTGGTCTCGCGCAGCGTGTAGGTGTGTTCGCCGGCCTCGGTGTACGTGACGGGGTCCATCACGATCTTGCCGTCGGCATTGTTGGTGCCGGTAGCGGCAACAACGTTACCTTCGACGAGCTCAAAGCGGAACTCGCCGGCCACAAGGCCAAGCTCGCGCCCGGTCAGGACCTTCTTCGCGGTGATCTGGTCGGTGACGCTGGAGTCCTTGGAACCAGGCTTGTAAGAGTTGGTGAACTCGGCCTTCTCGGCGGCGGCGTTCAGCTCATGCTTCGCCTCGAGCGTGCCGTCACCCTTGTCGGTGATGGTGGTCTCGATGGTATAGGTCTTGCCGTCGTAGGTGATGCCGCCAGTCTTGCCCTTGACCTCGCGCAGCGTGTAAGTGTGCGTTCCGGGCTTGTCGTATTCGATGGGACTCATCGTGATCTTGCCGCTGGCGTCGTTGGTGCCGGTAGCAACAACCTGGGCGTCCTTGCCCTCGCCCTTGACGAGCTCAAAGCCAAACTCGCCGTCCTTGAGGTCGCGCCCGGTCAGGCGCTTGGTCGCGGTGATTTCGTCGGTGACGCGCGTCTCGACAGGCGTCACGCTATAGGTATTGGTGAACGTAAAGGCTACGTTGCCATCCGGCTTGCGAGACACCCTCAGATTACCCTCGCCGTCATCGGTCACGGTGAAGGAAACCGTACGCGAAGGCTTGGCGTCGTTAGTCACGCCGGCTACCTCGCCGGACTCGGTCACGGTGTAGGTAAAGGTGTGCTCGCGCTTTTCGGGCTTCTCGCCCAGAACCTTGTTGAGGGCGTCGAGCGTAAAGGTGATCTTGCCAAAGTCGACCTTGCCGGCCGCGTCGTTGGTTGCGGTCGTGCGCTCGGGCATCGGGGCGCCGGCCTCGTCGGGAGTCACGGTAAAGGTGAACTTGCCGGCGATGTCGGCCGGGGTCAAACCGTCAGCAACCTGCAGGTTCTTGATGCCCGCAAGCGACGCCTCGGCGTCTTTCGTATTGTAGGAGTTCTTGAACTCGATGCTCTTGACGTCCTTGGCGTCCTTCAGCTCATGCGTAGCCACCAGCTGGCCCTTGCCGTTATCGCTGATGGTCGTCACGATGGTGTAGACCGTTTCGTCGTAGGCAATGCCACCGGCGTTACCCTTGACCTCATGCAGCTTGTAGGTGTGCTGGCCGATCTCAGTGTACTTGATGGCCTTGAACGCCACCTTGCCGCTGGCGTCGTTTTTAACGGTCTCGACAGGTTTATCTTCCTTGTCCACGACTTCGAGCAGCTCAAAGCTGAACTCGCCGGCCGCAAGATCGCGCCCGGTCAGGGACTTGGTCACGTCAATCTTGTCGGTAACGCTGGACTCAACAGGCTCCGCAGTGTAAACGTTCTTGAACTCGTTCTCGCCTGCTTCGCTCCAAGTCACCTTCACGTCAGCGCTGAGCTCGCCCTTCTTGTTGGGCGTCACCGTCACGGTGATCTCCGCGACGTTCTTGCTGTAGGCAACGCCGTCAACCGTGGTCCCAGCGTTCTTCTCGCTGACCTTGTAGACATACGTTCCAGGTGCCTTGTATTCGATCGTGCCGAAGTTAATGGCCGCCTTGACCTCATTCGGATCGTCATTGGTCACGGACACAGTCACGGGATCAGTCGCGGACTCGGGCATCGGGGCGTTGTTCTCGGACGTCAGCTCAAACTCAAACGCGTCCTCTTTCGTCCAGGCGCGGCCCTCGAGCACCTTGGTCAGGCCGAAGTCGGCCTTGGTGTCCACCGTCGTCGGCGTCATGTCATACTTGTAGCTGATCTTGCCGTTGTTGCCCAGGTAGGAATTGACATGCGTCGCGGTCGCCTTGGCGGATGTGTCGTTCCACTTGGGGTTGAGCACGTCGGTCGCGGTACGGGTGTTGTTGCCGCCCACGCTATCCTTGGTGGTATGGAGCTCATCGATAAAGGCCAGGCGTGCGGTTCCCACGGTAAACACCAAGTTACCGTTCTCATCGGGAACAATCGCGCCGTCGAACTTCGCGGCGTCGCCGCCGATAAATTCGATGACGGCGGTGGCGGACTTGGCCTCGCCGTTCTCGCCCTGCTCCTCAAACTCATCCTTGTAGTAATACTTACCGTCAGCAGTCAGCGAGCCCTTTGCCGGCTTCGTGCATTCCTCATCCGTGTAAATGGGCGTCTGCTTCTGGAAGTAGTAGTAGCGGTTGGTGTCGGCCGGCTCAAAGGTCGCAACCGTATCACCCAACGCACCACCGCTCCACTTGTTCGCGTAGAAATTCACGGTATTGGTGCGGTCAACGACGGTCGTATTATGCTCGATGTAGTCCTTGAGCCCCGTGACCTTCTCGGGCGTAAACAGATTGTCGAGTGCAGCGCTCTTCACGCTCGAGGCGTACTTTACGCGGATAGGCTGAGCGCTGTCGACCGAGAGCTTGCCGTCTTCGTTCTTAAAGTGGCTCTGCGGAATCAACGACGCAGGGATGCTGACCGTTACGATATCGCCCTTCTGGGGATTGTCCTTGTCAGCGTGCTGCACCGTGATAAGCAGGTCTTTTGCCTTGCCGGTGAACTCGTAGGTGTCGGTATTGGTTTCCTTGTTGAACGTCTTGCTCGTCTTGGTAAACGACGTACCGTTGATGATGGCTTCGGTAAAGCCGTCGACCTGCATAAAGTCGCCCAGCTCATCGGTAAACGTAATATAGCCGGACTTGTTCGCGTCGTAACCCTTATGGATTTCGGTCGGATGAGGTGCTTCAGACGTAATGGCCTTTGAAATGTCGTCGAAGACCTTCTTGAGCTCATCGGCATTGGTCGCCGACTTGTAGAAATCGGGGTTTTCCGCACGCGTACCAAGCTGATCGCTCGTATACGACGTGGCGCTGGGATAGTTACTCGACACGGCGTGCATGAACTTGTTGACGTCACTCGTTCCCTTTTTCGAAGGGTCGGCAGTGGGATCCGCTCCACTAAAGATGCCGATGGTATAAACGGTGGCCTTGCCGTCCTTCATCTCTTTGGCAGCCGTCACGGCAGCCTTGGCGACGCCAGAATCAAACTCGCTGACGCTCGTTGGCTTGCCGTCGGTAAAGAACACAACAATCTTCTTGGCGTCTTCGCGGCCAGAAGTGATATCCCCGGCCAGTTCCAGACCATGGTCGGCATGCGTGGCGCCGGCAGGTTTGATTCCAGCAATTTTATTCTTGAGATTGGTTGCCTTGCCGCCGGAACAATCGGACAGGCCCTCCACTACCTGCGAGTAGTTGTACCAAAATTGCCCCTGCTTGTACTGGTCATTGCCGATTTTATCGGTCTTATCGCCCGCAAACTTAACAATGGCAACCCTATGTTGCCTATCGACACCCTCGATACTCTCGTTTTGCTTGGCGATGGTATCGATAAAGCTGTTGGCAGCGCTCTTGAGCGCATCGATACGCTTGGTGCGATCTCCGCCACCCATAGGATCATCCATCGAGCCAGAGGCATCCAGCACCATCACGATATCGAGCGGCGTGGTGACCGTCACGGTCGAATTGGACGTCGAGGACATCGCCGAAAGCGTAGTCAAGAAGTCCGACTCTTCGTTTTCTCCGGTTGCCTCAACCGTTTTGTCGGTCCAGATTCGGCCGACGTTTTGGGTCGTTACTTTATTGCCGCTGTGGCCGGCCGCCCATTTTTCCCAGCGTCCGCTGGTGTCGGGGTCGACGACCGTCGGTCCACTCACTGTCGGTCCGTCCATTCCTGTGCTGGACCTGGCGTTGGCCTCGGGCAGCATGGCGAATGCTGCAGCCGGCAACACCAGCACTACGGCCAGTATCACCGCCAAGAGACCCCTCGTGTACTTACCCATCGCGTCTCCCTTCTCGCGGTCTCAGACCTTGCATCAGCCTAAAGTTACGGAATGAGACACAATTAGGGCAGGTGACACATGTTCCAGATTCGGTTTTTAGGCGTGAGACAAATGTCTCACCAAAGTTGAGACACAGCGTTTTCGCAGGAAAACGGGTGCGACTCGAGATCGACTGGTCATAATGGCCCGTTTTCTTCCATCCCCAAGGGAGCAGTCGGTGGCGTCCACCACGAAACTGGCCCATCTACTACGTTTAGCCCGGTACCCCCGACCATGCCCACGTTTTTCGAAAAACCGCAGGCGTTCTACCTGCGGTTTTGTTTTCGCGTTATTCGTCATGGTTGAGGGTAGCCGCCCAAACGTAGTAGATGGGCCCATTTCATGGCAGACGGGTCACGCAGATGTCCTCGCGAGGCCAAAATGGTCCGTTTTCCTCCGTCCCGGGGGATCAGAGGCTGCTACTGATACGGTGCCATTTCAAAACTATGCCGATTTACGGGGCTAAAGTCAGAACCCTCATCCATACCCGCGTTTTTTGAATAACCGCAAGCCGTCTACCTGCGGTTTTGATTTCGCGATTTCCGGTATGGTCGGGGGTTCGCTCTCCAGCCCCGTAAACCGGCATAGTTTTGTTCGCGACGGCCTGACCGCGCGTTTAAGCGCGGGGCCGGTGGGGCATTTTTGCCCCACCGGCCCCTATCCCAGCTCTATTCCGGCGCTACTCCGGCTTGGTTTCTACCGTGGGGGTCTTGTCCGCTGCGACTGGGGTGCGGGCGGTGTCCATAGTCAGGCAGTGCTTGGGGCAGCTCTCGATGCACTCACCGCACACCACACAGGCATACGGGTCGATCGACCACGTTCCACCCTTGCGATCGACCGCGAGCGCGCCCGCCGGACAGCGACGCGCACACATGCCGCAGCAGATACACACGTCCATGTCGTTGACGATATGCCCGCGCAAGCGCTCGGGTGCCGCGAGCTTCTCCTGCGGATAGCACACCGTTACCGGCTGCTTGACCATAGAGCCCAAGGCCGTCTTGGCAAATGTCAGCAAACTCATGCCGCGCCTACCTTTCCGTGCAGCTAATGCAGGGGTCGATGGTCAGGATAATCATGGGCACGTTGGCAAGGAGTACGCCCTGCAGCGCATGCGTCAGACCCGCCAAGTTCTGCGACGTCGGCGTGCGCACGCGGAAACGGTCCAGATTCTTGGTGCCGTTGCCGCGCACATAGTAATACGCCTCGCCGCGCGGCTGCTCAATCACAACCTCGCCGCGCGCGCCGTCGGCCGGCGTAAGCTTGGTGCGCCCGCCGATACCGTCGTGTGGGATCTTGTCCACAAGCTCCTTAATGATGTCCATGGCCTGCGTGACCTCGGCGCAACGCACCTGGCAGCGGGCATAGCAATCGCCATCGGTAGCAACGATGGGCTCAAACGCGGCCAAGTCCGCATAGGCGCCGTCGTCAAACATGCGCACGTCGTAATCCACGCCCGATGCGCGCCCAAACGGACCGACCATCGAAAGCTCCAGCGCGTCTTTCTTGCTAATCACGCCCACGCCATGCAGGCGCTCGCCGCAGCTGTTGTCGTCCAAAAACGTATGCACCAGGGCCTCGTAGTCAGGACGCATGGCATCGAGCGTCTGGACAATGCCCGCCAGCTCGGAGTCCTCGATATCGTGCTTAAGGCCGCCGATCTCGTTAATCGACAGAATCACGCGCCCGCCGCAAGTGCTCTCAAAAATCTTGAGTATCTGCTCGCGCAGGGTCCATGACCGATAGAACAGCGCCTCGAAGCCAAAGGCGTCGGCGAGCAGGCCCAGCCACAGCAGATGCGAGTGAATGCGCGAAAGCTCATGCAGAATGGTGCGGATATACTGCACGCGACCAGGCACCTCGATGCCGAGCATGCCCTCGCAGGCGCTGGCATAGCCGCAGCTATGGCCCACGGCGCAGATGCCGCAGATGCGCTCGGCAATGTAGCCAAACTGATGCATATCGCGCTTTTCGGTGAGCTTCTCGAGTCCGCGGTGCACAAAACCGATCTGCGGAATTGCCTCGATGACGCGGTCGTCCTCGATCACCAGGTCCAGATGAAGCGGCTCGGGCAGTACCGGGTGCTGCGGGCCAAACGGAATAACGGAGCGATGTGCCATGGGCCTTACGCCTCCTTTTTCTGCTTGTCGCGGGCGGCCTTGGCGGCAAGCGCCGCGCGGACCTTGGCTGCTTTCTCGGGATCCATGGCAGCGAGCTTTGCCTCCATCTCGGCAGCCTTGAGCGCGGCCTTCGCAGCAGCCTCATCGTGCTGAGCATCGGAGCCGGCAGCCGCAGCGGGCTGAGCAGCGGCGCCCGCGGCATCGCCGGCGCTCGCAGCGCCCTCCCCTGCAGCAGCCGCAGCAGCGGCGGCCTTTTCGGCCGCGGCTTTGCGCGCCTTGGCTTCGGCGGCGGCACGGACCTTCATGGCCTTCTCGCGCGCGGCCTTCACCTCGGGCGTGATAACGCTCATGGGCTCGGCAGTCGAAACATGGTAGAAAAAGCCCTTAAAGTCGATCTGCATGTCGGTGACGGCAAGCCCGAACAGGTCGTGCGCTTCGTTCTCAAACGGGAACACCGCGGGGTAATACGAGCTGATGGACGGAATCTCCTGGTACCGGTCGATACCCTCGACTACCAGGTTCTCAATCACATAGTTGCCGTCCTGGGCGATCTGCTCCTGGGCAGCACGAACGTTGATGAACGTATAGACCAGGCGATACGAGCCGTCGTCGACGTTGCGCTCGGCGTGCATTTGCACAAAGCGCGCGCCGACGCCCTTGAGCGCCTGGACATGAGACAGGAGCTCGTCAATCCCGACGGTGGTATAGATAGCCTTTTGCATTACTCGGCCTCCTTTGCAGCGGCGGGCGTCTCAGCAGGTGCGTCGCCAGCGGCAGGCGCGTCGCCGGCCTCAGACGCGGCCACAAACCCGTCCTCGCCCAGCTCAACGCCACCATCCCAGGTAGCGGCGCCGCCCACGGTAAGCGGATCGCCGCCAGCACGCATCACGGCCTCCTTCTGGTCCAGGATGCCGCACGCCTCCACGATGGCATCGATCACCGTCTCGGGGCGAACGGCGCACCCGGGCGCGTACACGTCCACGGGAATCGCGCGGTCCACGCCGCCGATCACGTTATAGGCATCGCGGAACACGCCGCCCGAACACGCGCAAATGCCGCACGCCACCACGCACTTGGGCTCGAGCATCTGGTTGTAGATCTGGCGCACGACAGGCAGGTTCTGGGCATTGACCGACCCCGTCACCAAAAAGATATCCGCATGCTTGGGGTTGCCGGTGTTGACCACGCCAAAGCGCTCCGCATCGAACAGCGGCGTGAGCGAGGCCAGCACCTCGATATCACATCCGTTGCAGCTCGAACCGTCGTAATGAATAACCCACGGCGAGCGCGACATTTTATGATCCATGGATGCCGCCTCCTAAATAAACACGTCGACGAGGATGGGCATAAGGTTGAGCAGGCCAAACACCAGCGCCACGCCCCAGCCGAGCTTAAAGCAGCTGCGCCAGGTGCTGCGTGCGAAGGTGTTGTCGATCAGCACCTCGACAAAATACGTCGCAGCCATCACGACCAGGGCGACCAGCCAGCTCACCGGGTTGTCCCAAACAAAGAACATGCCCACCCACATCAAAAACAGCACGGTCTCGCACCAGTGCATAAGGGTCATCTTGGCCAGCGTGCCGCCGCTCATCTCGGTGGCGACGCCCTGGACGATCTCCTGATGCGCGTGATGCGAGTACGAAAGATCGAACGGCGACTTGCGCAGCTTGATGGTGAGCACCGCGAGCAGCGCGAGGAAAATGGGCGCGCTGTACACGATGATGGGGGCCGACTGCCCCGTCACGGCGATGGAATCGAAGCTATCGGTGGCAAGGTACAGGCCCACACTCATCAGCAGAACGGCGGGCTCGTAACTCATGACCTGCAGCAGCTCGCGATCGGCGCCAACCTGGGCAAACGGGCTTTGCGTCGAGGCGGACGCCAACACCACAAAGATCGCGGCGAGCGTCACCATAAAAGCGCACAGCAGCGTGTTGGAGCCCGACACAAAGATGCCGCCGCCCACGACGGTAAAGATGAGCGCGCACGCCATATAGGTGTCGTCCATGGTGTTTACGCTGGCGGGGGCCTTGCGCAGCAGCTTGGCAACGTCGTAGAAGGGCTGCAGCAGACGCGGACCCACGCGGCCCTGCATGCGGGCCGAAAGCTTACGGTCAAGGCCGTCAATCAAACCGCCCACAAGCGGCGCAATCAAGGCAAACGCCACGGTGCCCATAAAGATACCCACGACGCCCGAGCCTTCAAAATACTTGCCGCGCAGCACCGAGGGCGCACTCATGGCAAGCCGCTCGGGCCCAATCCACGCGCAACACAGCAGCGCAAACAAGATAATGCTGCAGCACACGACGCTACCCGCGGGGCCAATACGCTTCTCGCCGAGGGCGTCCTCCGAGTACCAATTGCGCTTTTCGGCCTTCACCTCGTGTCCCATCGAGCCGCGGAAATGGCGATATTTGTCGGTTCCCACGCCCGAAAGGTACACGTTGACGTGCGGCTTGTTGCTCACGCGGAACGACGTCAGCAGCACCACGGCGATAAAAGCCACGATAACCACCATCAGATACATGGCGTCCTTGCCAATAACGTACGGCACGCGGCCAAACACCATGGCGAGGTAAGGCGACACCAGACCGCTCGAGATAACCGGAAACGTCACGCAGCACAGAATCAGTAGCGCGGCGATGGTGTTGAGCGCCATCCATTCGGTCTTGTGGACATTGATCTCCACGTTTTGAGCTGTGGGGTCGACGCCCGAAAGCTTGGCAAGCCACTTGCCCCAGAAGAAGAACGTCGCGGCCGAGCCAAAGGCCAGCACCATGATCATGAGCACGTTGCCGGTCTGGGCAAACGCCACCAGGGCACCCCACTTGGACACGAGCATGCCAAACGGCGCCACAAACATGCCCATGATGCCCAGCATCATCAGACGCGTCAGGTGCGGCATGCGGCTGAACATACCATCCATGTCCTCGATATCGCGACTGCCGATATGATGCTCGGCGGTGCCTACGCACAGGAACAGCAGCGACTTGGCCACCGTGTGGAACAGGATCAGGAAGATGGCCGCCCATACGGCCTCGGGCGCGCCGACACCCAAGCAGGCACTGATGAGGCCCAGGTTGGAAATGGTGGAGTATGCGAGCACGCGCTTGGCGTTGCTCTGCGAGATGGCCATGAGGGCGGCGAGCAAAAACGTAATGGCACCCACACTCGTAACCATAAAGCCGGTCACGGGATAGATGGCATAGAGCGGACTCAGCTTGACCATCAGGAACACGCCGGCTTTGACCATGGTTGACGAGTGCAGCAGGGCGCTCGTGGGCGTGGGGGCAACCATGGCACCCAACAGCCAAGTGTGGAACGGCATCTGTGCGGCCTTGGTGAGCGCGGCGAGCGACAACAGGATGACCGGCATCACCAGCAGCGCGGACTGCGCGGTTCCGGCGCCGGAAAGCTCAATCATGCCCGAGATGGTCAGCGGCATGCCGTTAACGTGCAGGTACATGAGTCCGGCCAAAAACGCGATGCCGCCCAGCATGTTGAGGATGATCTGGTTAAAGGCGTTCTTGATGGCCTCGGGCGTGCGCGTATAGCCAATCATAAGGAACGAGCACACGGTGGTGATTTCCCAGCCGCAGAACAGCCACTCAAGGTTGTCGCTCGTCACGATGACGAACATGGCCGAGAGGAACAGGAACATAAGCGCCAGGAACTGCGGACGACGGTCGGGCGCGGCCTGCCCACGCAGCGCGGCCTCGTGCTCATCGTGCGCTTGGAAGTCCTTCATGTAGCCCAGGGCATACACGCAGATTAGGCTGCCGACGATGCCGACGGCGAGGACCATGATCACGCTCATGTAGTCTAGGTAGAGCGGCGTAGCGGTGACGACCTCGACCGCAGGCAACGCCATGGCCGCAAAGACGAACGAGCCCACCAGCTGGACTGTGCCGAGCACCATGGCGAGCGTGCTCTTAAATTTGCGCGCGTTGTACAGGATGACGTCGCACAAGATCACGTCGATGGCGGAGATGATGATCGAGAGCGTAGACGAGGTGCCGGGGGCAACCTCAAAGCTCTGCGGACCCGTGCCAAAAAACATGACGGCGACTACAACTGTCACCGCCATAATAATGCCGGAACCTATGAGCCCCACCGCATCGCGGGCGCGGTCACCGCGAGCGAGCAGCATGCCCAGCGCCGGTACCAGCGGAAACAGGGTAAGGAAATACAATAGCGTCATACCATCACTCCCCCATGCAAAAACGCTGCAATTGTTTAACGTTATAGCTCAATTGAGGAGTAGCGGCGGCAGGTTTTCGGTCAACTGGGGAGTTTTAGGCGTACAGGGCAAGGGCGCGTCCGCTTTGGAGCAGAGAGGCGACGCTCCCCTATCGCAGCGACAGGCGCGCGGGCCACTGCGCGCGGTTTATTGGCCACTTTGGAGAATGTCCCGATAGGCTCGCGCTGGTCCAAAAAGTTGGCGCGGCAAGAAAAATGCGCCCCCGCGGGCGCACCCTCTTGCTACTCTGCCTGCTTAACGCGCGGCTTGCGACCGCGCGGCTTATCGATAAGCGCATCGGCGCCGCCATCGCGATACTGGCGACACCAGGCCTTGACCGAAGACTCGCTGGGAATCTTGTGCTTGATCATGGCCTCGCGAACCGTCAGGCCGTTTTCCAGGCGATCCTTTACCACGGCGAGCTTGACGTCGTACGAATACGTGCGGTGATGCGAGCCCGCGTTAAGCACTGCGTCGGCACCGCCCACGGCATATGCGCGGGCCCACTGACGAGCCGTGGCCTGGGGAATGCCAAGCTCCGCGGCGAGGGCACGATGACCGACCCTCTCTTGGAGGATCTCGACGGCGCGCTGCCTAACCTCGGGCGCATGCGTGCGAGTCCTTGTTGCTTCCGACATACCTGCCACTTCTTAGCCTTAACCGTTAATCTGCTTTCTTACGTGCATGTTAGATAGTAGCATTTTGCTGTTTGCTCAAAACAGTTAATTAAAATAGACGCGGCGTTATCTGGACATTTGGCACCAATTTACGACATTTCTTTATCGATTATTTACGCTGGTAGCTGACTCGCAGCTAATCGTCATTCGCTTGTCAACAAAATTGGCATCTCTTTATGTCCTTTGGTCTAGAGGGAATAATTATTAACCCCTCCCCCAATAATTTTGAGCGGCCTGCAGGGCAGTGACGCCTCACTTCTCATGATTACCGCGCATTGCCATCCACCCGAGCAAAACAAAAAGGACGGGACCTGCTGCGCTTGCAGACCCCGCCCCAGTTGACACCCGATGGGACGCAGTCGGGCGAGGCGGGTCCGTGCTGCCGCCCCGCCTGGCCGCGATGTTCAACTACAGCTCGTTGGCCGCGTGATATGCCGTGCGGATGGCGCTCGCAATATCGGCGGTGCGCTCGCCCGAGCAGTCGCCCACGCAGGTCACGGGCACCGTCACGCCGTCCAGGTCAAACGCGTTGGCCTTGGAACCCACGGCCATCACCACGTAATCGCAGGCGACCTTCACCGGCTCCTCGGCGCCGTCCTCGGTGGTGCGAATGGCCTCCACGCCCTCGTCGGTAATGGCGGTCAGGCGGGTCTTCACGTGCTGCTCCACGTTGTGCTCTGCAAAGTCGCTCATGATCAGCGGCAGAATGGTCTCGGACTCGCCCGCGGCAATCTTGTCGAGCATCTCCACGATCGCCACCTCGCAGCCGTGCTGCAGCAGGTACTCGGCAGTCTCGGTGCCCACCAGGCCGCCGCCAATGACGGCAACGCGCCCGCTGAGCTCCACCTTGCCGGCCAGCACGTCCCAGCTCGAGACGACCTTGTCCGAATCGGCACCCGGAACGGGGATGACCACGTCATGCGCGCCCACGGCCACAATCGCAGCGTCGGCGGCGTTGAGATCCTCGGCAGTAGCGGCATGGTTGAGCTCAACCTTCACGCCCAGGCCGGGCAGAATCTTCTCGTAGTACTCGACCGAGCGCATGATCTCGTCCTTGCGCGGGGGTGCTGCCGCCAGCACAATCTGGCCGCCCAGATGATCGCTCGCCTCGTAGACGGTCACGTCGTAGCCGCGCTTGGCCGCCACGCGTGCGGCCTCCAGGCCGGCAATACCGCCGCCCACCACGGCGATCTTCTTGTCGCCCTCGCCCGGCTTGATGGCGATGGTCGCCTCGTCGCCGTTCTCGGCATTGAGCACGCACGAAATGTACTTGCGGTTTTGAATCGCATCGACGCAGCCCTTGTTGCAGTTGAGGCACTCGCGGATGGGCTCGCCCGAGGCGGCCTTCAGCGCAATGTCGGGGTCGCACATGAGCGAGCGGCCATAGGCGATGATGTCGGCTGCGCCGTCTTCCAGAATCTTCTCGCCGGCCTCGACCGAGACAACACGGCCGACGGTGGCCACCGGCACGGAGACCAGGGCCTTGACGCGCTCGGCCACGGGCAGCGTCCAGTTGTAGGGCATGGCGCCCATGGGCGGAATGGTGTCGCCCATGTTGCCGGTGTGGTTGGCCTGTGCGACCTGGATCATGTCGATGCCCGCGCCCTCGAGCAGCTTGGCAAACTCGCAGGCCTCATCGGGCTGCAGGCCGCCCTTGCCGCGCGGCGTGCCGTCGGGGTTCTCCATGATCACGGGGAGCTTGTACTCCACCATCAGCTGCGGCGCGGCCTCCTTAATGGCAGCGACGACCTCCAGCGCATAGCGAACGCGGTTCTCGAACGAGCCACCGTACTCGTCGGTGCGCTGGTTGAGGATGGCCGAGCACAGCGAACCCACCAGGCGGTCGCCGTGGACCTCGATGGCGTCGATGCCGGCCTGCTGAGCGCGAGCGGCCGAGGCGGCGATAGCCTCCTTGATCTGGGTGAGCTGCTCTACGCTCGCCTCGTTCACAAAGTGCTGCATGTCGTGGTGCAGCTTGGCGTATGCCTGATTGCGGATCTCGTTGGACTCGGCCATCTTGGCGGCAAAGGTCTCCTCGTCGCCGGCGGCCTTGGCCTCCTGCGCGGCCTTGGCGGCGGCCATGGAGCCCATGACCATGCGGCCGACACCGGGCACGTCGTACTCGGGATGGAACAGCTGCAGCGCGACCTTGGCGCCGTGCTTGTGGACGGCATCGGCCAGGGCCTTAAACGTGGGGATCTGGGCGTCGGTCGCCAGCTTGGGCGTGGGGCTTGCGGTCATAACGGGAGCGACGTCGCCGATGACGATGTAGCTCACGCCGCCACGGGCCAGGCGCTCGTAAAAAGCCAGGCTGCGCTCGCCAATGGAACCGTCGCGCTCCTCGTAGCCGGTGGTCAGCGGCGGGAACATAATGCGGTTCTTGAGCTCAAGGGGGCCAACCGTAATGGGCTGGAGCAGCTTGGATGCAGGTGCGGTCATGGACATTCCTCTCTTGTAGGCGCGGCGGCGATGGTGCCGCGTAGTTGTCTAAAGGATATGGCATGGGAATACAACAGCGCAACGGAAATCGGCGGACAGCAGGTAGCGGCAGGCGGATGGGGATGGGCGGGGCGGCCCGTCGGTTTATCTCAATCTGTAACAGTTACGCGACAAAACCGGGTCTTACTGTTACAGATCGAGACAAACCAAACCCGCCTGCTAGAAAATCTCAATCTGTAACGGTTACTCGGCAAAAACCGTCCCTCGTGTTACAGATTTAGACAAACACGACCAAGCCCACCGGTATATCTCGATCTGTAACACCTAGCCGCCCAAATCGGGTCTAGATGTTACAGATCGAGATTTTGTTTGAGAGGCCGAGAATTGGATCGAAAACACGGTCCCGAAATAACAAAAAAGCTCGCCGGCTAGGCCGACGAGCTGCAAGTTCTTGGTCGCGGGGGCAGGATTTGAACCTACGACCTCCGGGTTATGAGCCCGGCGAGCTACCAGACTGCTCCACCCCGCAATGTCTGGGCGCTTCATGTGCGCAAGAAAGAATATTACGCGGGAGTTCGGTAAGCGGCAAGGAAAATCTCGTAGAGCATAATTCCTTCATATTTAAAACCCCTCAGCCCCTATCACCGTAAACGAATCGCAGCCGAGCGCCGTCGGCGGCGCGTATACAATGGTGCGCGTCCTTTTATGCCAACACTGGGAGTAGACATGCTGCTCGCTATCGATATGGGAAACACGCAGACGGCCATGGGCCTGTTTGACGGAGACGAGCTGGTGCAGTCGTGGCGTATGCCCACCGACCGCTCCTATACCGCCGACGAGATCCACGTGCGCCTGATGGGTTTCTTTAAGATGTACAGCCTTTCGCTCGATGCGGTCGACGCAATCGCCTTTGCGGGCGTGGTGCCGCAGCTCTCGCGCGAGTGGCACGCCGTGGCCGACCGCATTGCCGCGGACGCCATCGTCATCGGGCCGCAGACGGCCGCGGTGACCAAGCTGCGCGCGGCGCGCCCCCAGGCCGTAGGTGCCGATCGCGTCGCCAACGCCGTTGCGGCCGAGACTTTCTACGGCGCGCCGGCAATCGTGGTGGACTTTGGCACCGCGACCAATATCGACGTCATCGATGAGGACGGTTATTACATTGGCGGAGCGATCGCGCCGGGCATCCGCATCTCCATGGACGCGCTTGCCGCCCGTGCCGCCAAGCTCGCCAGCGTGCCGCTCGAGGCGCCCGAGCACGCCATCGGCCGCGATACCGAGGAGTGCATCAAGGTCGGCGCCGTAACGGGCGCCGCCGCCATGGCTGAGGGCCTGGTCGCGCGCATGAAGCGCGAGCTGGGCCGCGAGGATGCCACCGTTATCGCCACGGGCGGTCTCGCCAGCATCGTCGCCGATTCGACCGATGCCTTCGACGTGGTCGACGGACAGCTCACCATCAAGGGTATCTGCGAAATCTACCGCCGCATGCAGGAGCTGGGATAGGACAGGGGCTTAAGTCGAGCACGAGCGCGAGCGGCGAACTAGGCAACGCATCGGCCCTATTCCTCAAAATCGAAAGATTTTCAGTTTTGAGGAATAGGGCTTTCTGCTAGGCCTCGTCGCACAGCCACCTCGCCAGGTCCACGATCTGCACTCCGTCGCGATCCGTGGCCTCGTGATGCGTGCGGGCGAGAATCATCTTGGGATACGCATCGCCAATGCTCAGCAGTGGCGAAATCTCGCGTTCAAATGTCTTATCCGAGCTGATGTCGTCGCTCACCTGAATGTAGAGTTTCTCGCTCCGCTTGATTGCTACAAAGTCTATTTCCTTTTTATAGAGCACGCCGACGTATACCTCGTATCCGCGACGCAGCAGCTCGATTGCCACCATGTTCTCGTATACGCGTCCCCAATCCATATCACGTGTACCAAGAAGCGCATATTTAAACGCATGGTCCGCCAGATAGTACTTCTCGCCGCTCTTAAGGTATTTTTTGCCGCGAATGTCGTACCGACGAACTTTATAGAAGGCAAACGCATCGCACAGGTACCCCATGTACGTGCCGACCGTCTTGTTCGTAATCTTTAGCCCATCCGCATTTAATGCATCAGTAATGTTGCGTGCCGACGTAATGTTGGAAACGTTGTCCATCATGTAATCGGCAATGCGCAGCAGCGCCGATTCGTTTCTCACGTTATGCCGCTGCACGATATCTCTCACAATGAGCGTCTTGAAGACGTTGGAGAGATATTGATAGCGCTGCTCCTGCAGTGGATAAGGGTAAGAGCCGGACATACCGCCGGTTCTCGCGTACTCATCGAAGTCGCGGTCGACCTCGCCCTCGTCGCCATAGAGACGATACTCCTCAAACGAGAATGGGAAAACCTCGATCTCGAACGTACGCCCCGTAAAGAGCGTCGACAGATCGCTCGACAGCAAAAAGGCATTCGATCCGGTGATGAAGATGTCGTACTGCTCGGATGCGTGAAGGCTGTTGATCGCACGCTCAAAACCGTCGCACATCTGAACTTCATCGATAAGCAGAAAGTTTTGTTTGCCGGACACTCGATGCTCTTTTACATAGGCGAGCAGCGCGCGATACTCGAGCAGGTTCTCGAACTCATCGAGGTTGTAGTTGATATGGATGACATTCGAATTGGACAGATGTGCCTCCACGTAATCGCGGAGGGCCTCGAGCAATTTTGATTTACCGCTACGACGGATGCCCGTGATGACCTTGATGTCCGGCACGCCAATAAGGCTCGTCAACGTGTCCATATATGACGTTCTATTGATGAGTTTCATTGGGGCCTCCTCGCGGTCTTTTATCGCTATTCCTCAAAATTGAAAAATTTTCAGTTTTGAGGAATAGGCTCTATAGCGAATATACCTCGCGAAAGACCGAGCTGCCTTAATCCTATTCCTCAAAAACGAAAATTTTTCAGTTTTGAGGAATAGGGCGCTGGCAACCCATTCCCCAGATAGGCGAAACCCTCCCCGGCACAGGCCGAGGAGGGTCTTGTTGTCATGTCTATCTTTGGGCGCGAACGCCCCGCGCTACAGCCCGCGAATGCGCACGGCCTCGGGCGGAAACTCCTGCTCGCCGGCATCGGTCTTAATGGTCGCGCGACCCCAGATGTCCAGGCCCGCAAACACACCGACCGCAAGCGGCAAGCCGTTGGGCGACACCGCCGCAACTTGGCGGCCCAGCAGCGGCACCATGTCGAAGTACTCGCCCAACACGGGGGCCAGCGGACCGGCAGCGCCCTGCGGCGTGTTGGCAACAACCGCCCAGGTGTCCACACGGGTCAGCACGGCGGCGGCCAACTCCTCGACCAGCGCTTCGTCAGCCACGTCCACACCAAGCTCGCCCAGCGCCGAACGCTCAATATCCACCGTCACGGCACCGAACATGCCCGCAGCACCGGCACCGCCGTTCACGGCAACACGCGCGAGCGACGTCTCAAACGCAGGCGCACCGCACACGATATCGCTCGGCCACTGGATACCCACCTTACCGGCAAGGCCCAACCCCGGCGTCGAAGCCGTGCCCACGAGCGCGTCCATCATGCCCATCGCAGCCACAAACGGCAGGCCGTGGAAGGCATGCATGTTCACATCCGGACGCACGACCAGCGAAAACGTCAACGACGCCTCGCCCGCGCTCCAAGCGCACCAGCCCGCGGACACGCCCTCGCGGCCCGCGTCACGCGCCGCGTCGAGCTCGGTACCGGCGGCAACAGCATTCATCTCGATCATCTACATACGCCCCAATTCGCCCACGATATGGCCCACGCGATCCTCGGGCTCCTTGACCTCGACGCCGTTGTAGCGGAAGAACCGCGCCGGGTCGTGCATCAGGTCCTCGAGCGGCACCAGCACAAAGTCGCGCTCGCCGATCAGCGGATGCGGCAGGCGCAGTTTTTTGCCGCCGTGGGTCTCGCCATCCATCCACAGCAGGTCCAGGTCGATAGTGCGCGGGCCGTTGGCCTTGGCCTTTTTGGAACGGTCGCGGCCCAGCTCGGCCTCGATCTTCATGAGCTCGTCGAGCAGCACCAGCGGCGCCAGCTCGGTCTTGATCTCGATGACGGCGTTGGCAAACGCGTCCTGGCGCATCTCGTAGGCCGGCTCGCTCTCGTAGATCTTGGAGGAGTTGGACACGCAGGTGAGTGGAATCTCGGCGATCATGTCGCGTGCGGCGCGGATGTTGTCACAGCGGTGCCCCAGGTTGGAGCCCACGGCCACAAACGCGCGGCGCGGCTGCGGCTTGGCAACCGCCCAGTAGCCGTTCAGGAACTGCGCAAAACCCGCGGCTTCGTGCACGCGCACGATGTTGGCACCGGCCTGGATGGCGCCCAGGCACACGCCAAACGTAGCGGCATCGCGCTCGGCGGCCTCGGTCACGCCCGAGACAGCGCCCACAAAGCGCTTGCGCGATACGGCGCACATGAGCGGATAGCCCAGTGACGCCATCTTGGCAGTCTCGCGCTGGATGACGATGTCCTCGTTGGCCGTCTTGCCAAAGCCCGGACCGGGATCGATGCAGATGCGGTCGCGCGACACGCCGGCGTGGATGAGCGCGCGGGCCTGGTCGGACAGAAAGCCCATGACGCGGCGCATGATGGGTGCCGAATCGGGCAGGGTGAAGCGGCGGAGCTGCGAGGTGGGCACGTAGGCTTCCTCGCGGCGGGCGCTGCGGCGCATCATGGCGGCCAGGTGGTCATTGGGCTCCGATGCGGCCTCGGTGGCTGCGGGCGCGGCCTCGGGCGCGGGTGCGACGGTCTCGGCGGCAGTAGCCTGCTCGGCGGCGGGCGCCTCCTGCTCGCTTGCGGGCTCAGACGTGGGCTCCGGTTCACCAAACGGCAACGAGGGCTGCACCACGCCGCCCGGAAGCTTGGCCTCCGGCTTAGGCTCGCCCAGCAACTTGCCGCGACGGCGGCGAGCCGGCTTCTCAGCCTCACGCGCGGCCTCGGCAGCCGCCTCGCGCGCCTTCTCGGCAACAAACGCCGCAGCCGAGGTATCGAGCTGCACCGTTGCGTGCGTGCGTGCGGGCGCGGCGACCTCGCCGGCATGCATCACGATGACGCCGCAGGTGCTCGTCTTAACAAACTCGACCATCTTGGGATCGGTGAAGCCGGTCACGTCGTTGACGATCGAGGCGCCGCAGCGCACGGCCGCCTTGGCAACCGCTACATGACGCGTGTCGATCGAGACGATGGCGCCCTCCTTGGCCAGCGCGCGCACCACGGGCAGCACGCGGCGCGCTTCCTCATCGGGGTTGACCGGGGTAAAACCAGGGCGCGTGGACTCGCCGCCCACGTCGATGATGTCGGCGCCGGCATCGAGCATCGCCAGGCCGTACTCGATGGCGGCATCGGGGTCGAAGTGCTCCCCGCCGTCGCTAAACGAATCGGGCGTCACGTTGAGGACGCCCATGATGCGCGGACGGTCAAAGCTGAGCTCGTACTTTCCGCACCGCCATGTCTTGCTGTCGTTCGCCATGAACATCCTCCTAAAATGCCCACGCCGCCGAGCTTGGGGAGCTGGCGGCGGGGTCGCTTTGCACTCAGTCTTTCTATTGTATCCGCGCGCGCGGGCTAGAACGCAAACGCGGCCGCGATGTCGCAAGAAATCAGCAGGTCGGCATTTGCATCCTGATCGGTGGGAGCAAGATTGCAAATGGCCAGCGTATCGCCGGTAAAGTAACGCGTAAGGCCCGCCGCCGGATACACCACGAGCGAGGTCCCGCCCACAATGAGGGCATCGGCCGCGGCGATGGCGGCAACGGCACCGGTCAACACATGCTCGTCGAGCGGCTCTTCGTAGAGCACTACATCGGGCTTGATGCGGCCACCGCACGCGGGGCACGCAGGCACGCCCGCGGCATCCTCGTGCTCGCGCGAGCAAATCCACTCGGCGCTATAGACCGTGCCGCACGACTGGCAAATGTTGCGATGGACCGATCCGTGCAGCTCGAACACGCGCTGTGATCCGGCCATCTGATGCAGGCCGTCGATATTTTGCGTCACCACGGCATCAAGCTTACCGGCGCGCTCCAGCTCGGCCAGCTTGGTGTGGCAGCGATTGGGCTTGGCGCCAAGCGCGATCATCTTGGTGCGGTAGAAGTCGAAGAACTCGGCCGGATGCGCCTCGTAAAAGCTATGCGACAGCATGGTCTCGGGCGGATAGGCAAACTGCTGGTGATACAGGCCGTCCACGCTGCGGAAATCGGGGATGCCACTTGCCGTGGAAACACCAGCGCCGCCAAAGAAGACCACGCGCTTGTGGGTGTCAAACAGATCCGCCAGCGCGGCGGAGGCCTGCCTGGGGTCCGATATTGCCTGCGTCATATGAGTCCTCCGTCCTTGTTAGTCGGGCAGCGTTGAGCGACGTCCCAGCATGCGGCCTTTAAGTCAGTATGCGCGGATCCCACCCCGCCCCTGTTGCGCTAATCTTAAGCCTGCCAACCCCGTCGAAAGGACACCATGCCTCAGACTTACACTTTCGCCTCGTGGAACGTCAACGGCCTGCGCGCCGTGCTCAAAAAGGACCCGAGCTTTATCCAGATCGCGCAAGAACTCGACGTCGATATCCTGGCACTGCAAGAGACCAAGCTGCAAGAAGGCCAGGTTGATATTGACCTGCCCGGTTATCACCAAACCTGGAGCTACGCCGAGCGCAAGGGCTACTCGGGCACCGCGGTCTTTAGCCGCCAGGAGCCGCTGCGCGTGCTGCACGCCGACGCGCTGCTGCCCTACGCCGGCGAAGGCGAGGCGGCCGTGCTCGTCGCCCAAGCCGCAACCGAGGGCCGCGTCTGCGCGCTCGAGTTCGACAAATTCTGGTTTGTGGATGTCTACACGCCCAACGCACAAAATGAGCTCGCGCGCATCGACGTGCGGATGGCCTGGGACGATGCCTACCGCGGCTTTTTGAACGCGCTCGAGCGCGAGACCGGCAAACCCGTCGTAACCTGCGGCGACTTTAACGTGGCGCATGAGGAGATCGACCTTAAGAACCCCAAGTCCAACCGCGGCAACGCAGGCTTTTCGGACGAGGAACGCGGCAAGTTTACCGAGCTGCTCAACGCCGGCTTTACCGATACCTGGCGCGCGGCAAACCCCGACGTCGAGGGCGTCTACAGCTGGTGGAGCTATCGCTTTAATGCCCGCAAGAACAACGCCGGCTGGCGCATCGATTACTTTCTGGTAAGCGATTCGATCGCCGCCAACGTTCGCGACACCGGCATCCGCGGCGACATCTTTGGCAGCGACCACTGCCCCGTCACCCTCACGCTAGAGCTCTAGCCCCAAGTAATTCCTCTAGGGGACAGAGGAAAACAGATCATGTGACCCCTCTCCCCCTATAAGGTGCGGTGGAATAGTTCCTGTTTGGGCAGCAAATAGCCAAAAACGAGAACTATTCCACCGCAAGTTCGTGAGGGAACGCGAAATGCCTTACAGCCCGTATTTCACGACGACACGGTTAATGCGGCGACACCAGGGCTTGTACAGGGCGGCCAAAAACACGCAGGTCGCAAGGCCGTGCGTAATGTCGAACGGTGCGGCGGTGGCAAGACGCGCCGTGGCGCCCGCCCACGTGAGCGGTTGAACAAAACCGATGATGTCATACGCGTTGATTACCACGCCGTATAGCAAACCCGAAGCAAAACCGTAGGTCAGTAGCGCCGGCATGCGCACGGTTCCATCCGCACGGTCGAACGCGCCCGCATGCGCCAGCGCGCCGCCAACATAGCCAACCAGGCCCCAAGCATACATCTGCCACGGTGTCCACATGCCCTGTCCAAAAAAGAAATTGCTGGTCAGCGCCGCCAGCGCGCCAACCATAAAACCATTGCGGCGACCAAGCGTCGCCCCCGCGATAATGGCGATGGCGCTCACCGGTTTAAAGTCGGGAATGGGCCCAAACAGGATGCGCCCCGCCGCCGCCAGCGCCGCCAGCACCAGCGTGGGCATAATCTGGCGCAAACCCGGACGAGATGCCTCGTAACCCGCAAAGAACAGTGCGAGCACCAGCGCCACCACAACCAGCATGGCCAACGCTGCCTGCCCAACACCCGACAGCAACGCCGCAGCCATCACCGCCGGCACCGCCAACAACAGCGGGACCTCCAGTTTTGCAAGCAAGCGCGAGAAACGACAGTCCGTCATCCCATCACGCCCTGTAGAACACGTTGTCGGCAAAGAAATCTGCCGGGGGCTCCATGCAGGCAATCTCGCCGTCAAACATCATGGCGACGTCGTCGGCTGCCTGCTCGGCAAAGTCCAAATCGTGCGTAGCCATGATGACGGTGCCGCCAGCCTTCACATGGTCACGCAGGGCGCGGGCGATGATGCGACGGCTCTCCAAGTCCAAGCCCTTCGTGGGCTCGTCAAGCAGCAGCAGCTCGGGGCCGATCAGCAGCAGCTTTGCCAGTGCAAGCAGCTGGCGCTGTCCGCCCGAGAGGTCGTAGGGGTGGCGCGTCTCTAAGCCGTCCAGTCCCAGTTGCACCGCACGCTCCCGCGCCAAGTTCTCGTCATATCCGCAGGTCGAGGCCCATTCCATCAGCTCATCGCGAACCGTCTCGGCAACCAGCAGGGCCTTGGGGTTCTGCGGCAGCAGCGCAGCCGAGGCCGCCCCGCGCACCATGCGGCCGCGCTGCAGCTTGGCGGTCTTCGCCAGCACTGAAAGCATCGTCGACTTACCGCATCCGTTGCCGCCCACGATCGCATGCACCGCACCGGCCGAAAACGCCACGTCGAGCCCGCGCAGCACCCAACCGCCCGCGCGATCGTAGCGAAACCAGCCTTCCGACAGAGTGGTAGCCGACCCGCCGTGCATTTTTTGGAGTATTCTGCTTCCATCCGTGCGCGGGAAGGCTTCCGAGCCGTTCTTGAGCGACGTTTGCGCCACAAATTCGGACGATTTGTCCAATTCCGAACTTTTTTTCGCGCTCGATGCGTCCACGGGCGACTCCAGAGAGCCCAAACTGTCCTCACGCCTGCTGAATACTCCTGTTTTTGCACATCGGATGGCACCCCACCCCAACATGTCATCGGAAAACAGCGATTCTCGGCGTCCCAAAGAAGCCATATCCGCCACCTCGCGCACGCGGCCGCCCTCAATCCGGTACGCACACGTCGCATACTCGAGCATCGGCCGCGGCTGATGCGTCGCCACAACAACCGTGCAGCCCAGCTCACGGTTCACGCGAAACAGCGCGTGCAGAAAATTCTTCTCGGCAACGGGATCGAGCTGAGACGTGGGCTCGTCGAGCAGCAGCACGCGCGGGCGTAGCGTCAGAACGGCCGCCAACGACAGCAACTGTTTGCGACCACCCGAAAGCGTGTCAGTATCGCGGTGAAGCCAATCTTCCAGCCCAAAGAAATAGCTGGTCTCAGCTACGCGACGGCGCATCTCGTCGCGCGACACGCCCAGATTCTCTAGGCCAAACGCCATCTCGTGCCACACGGTTTCGCACACGATCTGGTTCTCGGGATCCTGGAACACGTAGCCCACGCGCTCCGCCGATGCCCGCACGTCCATGTCGGCGACGGGCCCGCCCAGCACGCGCAGCTCGCCGGAGCGCGTACCCGCCGGAGCGATCTCGGGCTTGAGCAGCGACAGCAGCGTCGACTTACCCGATCCGGTACCGCCAACAAGCAGCGCAAATGCACCTTGGGGAACAGACCAGTCGAGCCCCTCGAGCACCGTAGCATCAGCCCCGGGGTAGGCAAAGCTCAGGCTCCGCACCTCAATTGCCGGCACATCCGGGCCGCACGCCGCGCCCGACACCGGGCCCCTATCCAACCGAGCCATCAGCCAAACCTCTTCTCATCAATCGCGTGCAACGCGCAAGGCAGCACCATCCAGGCAGCGTACACGACATAGCCCAGCCACGGCGCCGGCACCGAGAGCTGCGGATAAAACGAATACTGCGTCGTCGCGGTCCACGCCACTGCCGCCGTGGCCACGCCAAACAGCGCAAGCCCAACCAGCGCGGCAACGTCGCTGAGTCCCAGTCGATACCGCGCATACGTCGTACGACGCGTCGCGGCACCCCACCCGCGTGAGCGCATCGCGTCCGCGCGATCCAGCGAATCTTCCATGCCCCAGCCCATCAACACGCTTGACGCCCGCAGACGCGAGCGCACGGGATCGGCCGGCGCGCGCCCCGGCACGTCAATCGCATCCTGCACCGCCAGCACCGTACGACCGCGGCGCAAAAACTGCGGGATAAGCCTCATGCACATCGAGATCATGAGCGCGATCACCGGTGCGGCATTACCCAGCAGCGCGAGCACCTTGTCGTATTCGAGCATCGACGCCGCGGCCTCAAACCACAGCACGCTCGCCACAAACAACCCGCCCATGCACAGGCCGTATACCATACTCTCCAGATACACCGCACGCATGCCAATACGAAACAGCTCCGTCGAACCCGAAGCGCTAAACAGTGGATTGACCAGCGCGATAATCAAAATCACCGGCAGCTGCCAGCGGAGTGCGCCCAGCGTGCGGGCAGCCCCACGCGTCGCAAATCCATACGCCAGCCCGCCCGCAAGTGACAGCGCAATCAGCACCGGCTGCATCGAGAACATGGTGAGCCCCAGCGTCAGCACTATATAGAGTGCCGGCACCGCCGGATGCGACATCGAGAACGCCGCGACGGGCTCGCCGCCAAACTCCTCTCGTATGTTGTCCACGGGCACCCCCGTCCCCTCGCGCAAACGACAGCTCCGCAGCACCGCCAACGCCGCACGCAAGCAGTGCAAACGCCACGCCGGCGGCGCAAGCCTCAACCGCCGCAAACCAATCGTTACGCGCTCATCATATGCCTGCGGTATCATATTGCGCCGTGTATCGTTTCCAAACACACGTCTCTATAACGTAACAGGAGATCACATGGACGCAACCGCAATTATCCTCGCTGCCGGCGAGGGCACCCGCATGAAGTCGAACCACTGCAAGGTTTCGCACAAGATCCTGGGTAAGCCCATGGTTCAGTGGATCGTCGACGCCACCATCAAGGCCGGCTGCAGCCGCGTCGTGGTCGTCATCGGCAGCCACGCCGACGAGATGCGCGCCCTTATCGACGGCGCCTACGCCAGCAGCGCCACCAAGGTCGAGTGCGTCGAGCAGACCGAGCGTCTGGGCACCGGTCACGCCGTGAAGGTCGCGCTCGAGGCCTGTGGCATCACGCAAGGCCCCGTCGTGGTGCTCAACGGCGACCTGCCGCTCATCACCGCCGACACCGTGGCCAAGTTCGCGCAGACCGTCGCCACCGGCGAGCTCGCCTGCACCGTCATGACCATGACCCCGCCCGATCCTTTCGGCTACGGCCGCATCAAGCTGGGCGCCGATGGTCAGATCGAGCGTATCATCGAGCAGAAGGACTGCACGCCCGAGCAGGCCGCCACGCTGCTGGAGTGCAACGCCGGCTGCTACGCCTTCGACGGCGCGCAGCTTGCCGCCCACATTAACGAGATCGGCAACGACAACGCGCAGTCCGAGTACTACCTGCCCGACATGCTCGAAATCCTCAAGGGTCACGGCCAGGCAGTCTCCATCTTCCACTGCGATGACTACCGCGACGGCCTGGGCGTCAACAGCCGCATCCAGCTCGCACAGCTCACCGCCATCGCGCGCGACCGCATCAACGAGCACTGGATGGCCGAGGGCGTCACGTTCATCGATCCCACGCAGGCCTGGATCGGCCCCGATGCCGTTATCGGCCGCGACACCGTCGTGTGGCCGCAGACGCACCTGATCGGCCACGTCACCGTGGGCGAGGAGTGCCAGCTCGGCCCCAACAGCCGCCTCACCGACACTACCGTCGGCAGCGGCTGCACCATCGATGAGACTATCGCCATCGAGGCCGTCATCGAGAACGACGTCGACTGCGGCCCGCGTGCCTACCTGCGCCCGGGCACTCACATGCTCGACGGCTCCAAGGCCGGCACGCACGTGGAGATCAAGAAGTCCACGATCGGCGAGGGCTCCAAGGTGCCACACCTGTCCTACATCGGCGACACGACCATGGGCTCCGGCGTCAATGTCGGCGCGGGCTCCATCACCTGCAACTACGACGGCGTCCACAAGCACAAGACCGTCATCGGCAAGGATGCCTTCATCGGTTCCGACACCATGATGGTCGCGCCCGCCCAGATTGGCGACGGCGCACTCGTGGCCGCCGGCTCCGTCATCACCGAGCCGGTCCCGGCTGACGCACTCGGCCTGGGCCGCGCCCGTCAGGTAAATATTGAGGGCTGGGCCGCCGATTATCGCCGCCGTCTGCACGAGGACGACGAGGTATAACGTTTTACCAAGCACAAAAGGAGCTGTCCCCATGGGGACGGCTCCTTTTTCTATGCTGACCTGCGTGGCCGGATGAGTGGTCGGTTCGTGTCCGTTGACGGTAAAGACGTTATCAAGACTCGATAAACCCCGCCGCGCGGTTACAATGCAACAAGGCATCTATATGGCATTCGATATAAAGGAGAAGGGTAATGCCGATTAATGATCCCGAGAAGTCGGAGAATATGCGCAAATCCATCCGCGTGTATTCCGGTTCCTCCAACCGTCCCCTCGCTCAGAAGATCGCTGAGTACCTTGGGGTCGAGCTTTCGGGCCTTACGCTAAAGCAGTTCGCCAACGGTGAGATTTACGCCCGCTACGACGAGACCGTCCGCGGCGCCGACGTCTTCCTGATTCAGTCCGTGGCCGGCGGCAACGTCAACGACATGCTCATGGAGCTGCTCATCGCCACCGACGCTGCCAAGCGCGCATCCGCCCGCTCCATCACCGCCGTCATCACCCACTACGGCTATGCCCGCCAGGACCGCAAGGCCGGCCCGCGCGAGCCCATCACCGCCCGCCTCGTCGCCAACCTGCTCGAGCGCGCCGGCGTCAACCGCATCATCACCCTCGATCTGCACCAGGGTCAGATCCAGGGCTTCTTTGATATCCCGGTTAACCACCTGTCCGCGCTGCCGCTGTTTGGCCAGTACTACAACGACATGCACTTCGACACCGAGAACCTGGTTGTCGTCTCCCCCGATGTGGGCCGCGCCAAGGCTGCCAAGAAGCTGTCCGACATGCTCGGCTGCGATCTGGCCATCGCCCACAAGGGCCGCCCGCGCCACAACGCCGCCGAGGTCATGGGCATCATCGGTGACATCAAGGGCAAGACCTGCATCATCAACGACGACATGATCGACACCGCTGGCACCCTGTGCGCCAACGTCAAGGAGCTCAAGGCTATGGGCGCTGGCGACATCTACGTGTGCGCCACCCACGGCATCTTCTCCGGTCCGGCTATCGAGCGTCTGAACGACGCCCCGATCGTCGAGTGCGTCGTCACCGACGCCATTCCCGTCGAGGTCGGCGGCAAGATCAAGACCATCTCGGTCGCCGAGGAGTTCGCTCAGGCCATCTCCGCCGTTTACCACGAGGAGCCCGTCTCCACGCTCGTCGGCGGCGACTTCGCGCTGTAGTCGCATCGTCCTTGCAACCCGACGCATCGCCGCCGGAACAGAAGAAACCCCCGCGCTCCCCCTTGCTTCGCAAAGGTCGCGCGGGGGTTTCTTCTGTTCCGGCGGCTCGCTCTGCCGCGGCCGTGCTTTTGTCTGGTGGGATTTCGCTGAAGCAAAGCCTCGCCTTCGGCGGGCGTGGTAGCCTTTGTCGTTGATTGAACTTTTGTGTAACGAAAGGATGAACATGGCAGCTGCACAGCCGCTTAAGATTCGCATGGTTGCCGGACTTGGCAACCCTGGCGATGAGTATGCCGAGACCCGCCACAACGCCGGTTTTAAGGCGATCGACGAGCTGGCCCGTCAGGCCGGCGTCACGTACTGGAAAAACCAAGCAGGCGCCGAGGTCGCGCTCATCAACATCAACGATGCCGAGGAAGAGAACGGCAAGCGCCAGATTGTACTGGTCAAGCCGCAGTCGTACATGAACACCTCGGGCGGACCCATCTCCAAGCTCTGCCGCGAGTACAAGATCAAGGCCGAGGAGCTGCTCGTCATCCACGACGAGCTCGATATTCCCGCCGGCGACGTGCGTGTTAAGGTGGGCGGAGGCCATGCCGGTCACAACGGCCTGCGCTCCATCATCGACAAGATGGGCAGCCGCGACTTTAGCCGTATCCGCACCGGCATCGGCAACCCTCCCGGCAAGATGGCCGTGGCAGACTACGTGCTCAAGCAGCTGCGCGCCCGCGAAGCCGAGGATTTCCAGGACACCTGCGCCCGCGCCGCAGATGCCGCCGGTCTGGCCATCGTCCACGGCGTAATCTACGCCCGCGATCACGTAAACGGCGCCGCTTCCGCCAACGGCAAGCACTAAAACCTACCATTTAGGGATGTTTATTTTGGCAGGTTTCATCTGCGGAAACGCCGCGGCGGCTGCGTCGCAATAAACCCTGTGCCGCTATACATATGCAACGCTCCAAAGGGGGCCGGCCTCACCGAAGCGCGAGGCCGGCCCCCTTTGCCGTTTTGCCTGATAAAACCTGCCAAAATAAACCTCTCCCCCTTTGGTAGGCCAAAGTGGATAAACCCTGCTCCCAACCGCCGAAGACACACGTAAGTGACATGTCCATGAGGGTATAATTTGCACCGTATGTCTGCACAACGCCTGTGCGCGTACGGTTTTATTCGGGCTACCGTCCATTTCCGTGGAGGCACGGTTCGGCGGCCCTAACAAGAGAGGGGTTCTATGTATAAGATCCTGGAGAAGACGCAGTTCTCGGAGAAGGTGTTCAAGTTCCGCATCGAGGCGCCTGCAATCGCCAAGCATGCGCACGCTGGACAGTTCCTCATGGTTCGCGCCAACGAGACGGGCGAGCGCGTCCCGTTTACCCTAGCTGGTTGGAACGGTGACGAGGGCTGGGTCGAGTTCATCTTCATGGTGATCGGCAAGACCACCGAGATGCTTTCCACCTATGAGGCCGGCGAGTCACTGCGCGACGTCGTGGGCCCGCTGGGCGTTCCCACCGAGATGGCCGAGGGCCCCTGCGCCGTCATTGGCGGCGGCGTCGGCCTGGCAATTGCCTTCCCGGTCGCCAAGCACCTGGTCGAGACCGGCCACGAGGTCCACGCCATCATGGGCGCCCGCACCAAGGACCTCCTGCTCATGGAGGACCAGTTCCGCGAGCTCCTCGACGAGGACCACATCCATATCACCACTGATGACGGTTCTTACGGCGAGCAGGGCGTTGTCACCGCTCCGCTGGAGCGCCTGCTGCAGGACAAGGCCGTGAGCCAGGTCTTCTGCGTCGGCCCCGTTCCGATGATGAAGTTCTCGACCCTCACCGCCCAGAAGTACGACACCCCCATCACCGCGTCGCTCAACCCCATCATGGTTGACGGCACCGGTATGTGCGGCTGCTGCCGCGTCGAGGTGGGCGGCGTGACCAAGTTCGCTTGCGTCGACGGCCCCGACTTCGATGCTACCCTGGTCGACTGGGATGACCTTCGTGCCCGCCAGGCCGCTTACCGTTCCGAAGAGGGCGCGTCCCTCAAGGCCTATGAGGAAAAGAGCTGCGCATGCCACTAGTTAACGGTCGTTTCGTTGCCGATATGAAGTCGCCCCGCACCCCCGATAACGAGGAGCCGGCTGCCGAGCGCGCCTGCGACTTCCGCCCCGTCGACAAGGGCTTCACCGAGGAGATGGCGCTGGCCGAGGCCGAGCGCTGTCTCAACTGCAAGAAGCCGTTCTGTGTTGAGGGCTGCCCCGTCAACATCAACATCCCCCGCTTTATCGAGCAGATCCGCGAGAAGGACTTCGGCGGCGCTCTCGACACCATCCGCGAGGACTCCATGCTTCCCGCCATCTGCGGCCGCGTCTGCCCGCAGGAGAACCAGTGCGAGGGCAAGTGCATCCGTGGCAAGAAGTCCGAGCCCGTGGCCATCGGCCAGCTCGAGCGCTTCCTGGGTGACCGCCCCGAGCTCGCCTCCACGCCCAAGATGGCCCCCAAGAACGGCAAGAAGGTTGCCGTCGTCGGCTCCGGCCCGTCCGGCATCACCTGCGCCGGCGAGCTCGCCCGCAACGGCTTTGACGTCACCGTCTTCGAGGCATTCTTCACCGGCGGCGGCGTGCTGGTCT
This sequence comes from Collinsella sp., assembly GCA_036298225.1. Lineage (GTDB taxonomy): Bacteria > Actinomycetota > Coriobacteriia > Coriobacteriales > Coriobacteriaceae > Collinsella. The sequence goes on along the minus strand of JAXJJM010000015.1, from coordinate 15,551 downwards.
ACGGCATCCCCGAGTTCCGTCTGCCCAAGGCGGTCGTCAAGCGCGAGATCGACGGCCTGGAGGACATGGGCGTCAAGTTTGAGTACAACTCCGTCGTGGGCAACATGGCCACGGCCGAGGAGCTGTTCGAGCAGGGCTTCGACGCCATCTACGTGGCGACCGGCGCTGGCCTGCCCAAGTTCCTCAACGTCCCCGGCGAGAACCTGCCCAACGTCTTCTTCGCGAACGAGTACCTCACCCGCGTGAACCTGATGAAGGCCAACAAGTTCCCCGAGTACGACACCCCCACCAAGCACGGCAAGAACGTCGTCGTCTTTGGTGGCGGCAACGTGGCTATGGACGCCGTCCGTACTGCCAAGCGCCTGGGCGCCGAGCACGCCATCATCGCCTACCGTCGTACCGAGGACGAGATGCCTTGCCGTCGCGCCGAGCTGCACCATGCTAAGGCCGAGGGCGTCGAGGTTCTGCCGCTCGTCTCCCCGCTCGAGTTTGTCGCTGGCGAGGACGGCTCCGTGTGCGCCGTCAAGGTCCAGAAGATGGAGCTCGGCGAGCCCGACGAGTCCGGCCGTCGTCGCCCGGTGCCCATCGAGGGCGCCATCGAGGAGATCCCCTGCGACGTCGCAATCTCGGCTATCGGCACCAACGCCAACCCCTTCGCAAAGAAGATCGGCGGCAAGATGGAGCTCAACAAGTGGGGCTACATCGTCGCCGACGAGGAGACCGGCCAGACCACCGATCCCCGCATCTGGGCTGGCGGCGACATCGTCACCGGTGCCGCTACGGTCATTCTGGCGATGGGCGCCGGCAAGAAGGCCGCCGCTTCCATCACCAAGAGCCTGCTGGGCGAGTAGTCACCCTCAGCGTTAGCCATCAAACGGCAAAGTCCCCGTCGAGCACACGCCCGGCGGGGACTTTTTCTATGCCAGTCGACCGACCACCACAAAGGTGCCTGTCCCCTTTGTGGTGGTTTTTGGTCGGTTAGCCTTCGAGTTGGGCCACCTTGTAGCGGTAGGCAGCGGCGATGACATCTTTGCAGCCCTCGCGGCCCAGCTTGGCGCGGTTGACGACGATGTCCTTGCCACTCGTCATCTTCCACTTTCCGGCGCTGTAGCGCTTATAGAACGCCTCGCGCGCCTTCTGCTGCTGCTTGACCAGCTTGGCGCCCTTCTTTTTGTTAAGGCCGCGCTTCTTGCGCACGATCTCGACGCGGTCCTCAAAGGGTGCGGTCACCAACACGGCAATGTGGTTGGGATTGTTACGCAGCAGGTAATCGGACAGACGGCCTTCGATAATGCAGCTCTCGGTCTCGCCCAGATCCAAAATCACCTGGCTCATCTTTTGGAACAACTTGTCCGAGTACGAACGTGCATCGTAGCGGTCGGGCAGAAACGCCATATTCTCCACGGCCAGGCGCTCGTCGTAGGCAGCCATCTTGTCGAGCGACTCGCCCGCGCGCAGCGACGCGCGCACCAGCAGCTCGTTATCGTACAGCGGAATCCCCAACTCGTCGGCAAGCATGCGACCAATCTCGTGGCCCTCGGCGCCAAAGTCGCGCGCGATGGTAATGACCACAGGATTCTTCTTGTTCTCCAGATCGCTCATCGCGATTCCTTTCTAACAAATGAGAAATAGGCGATTCCTGATTCTCATTTTGTCACTTACGACCGTCCTGGTTTCCCAAGTGCGGCAGATTGCCCCGAAAGAGGAGCGCCGCGTACTAAATGTACGCAAGCGACGATTGAGGGGCAAGATGCCGTGCTTGGGGAAGCAGGACTACGCTGCCACAATACGACGTTGATACGCTCGGACCAGCAGCGAGATACCAAAGTTGAGCACAAAGTACATCGCAAACACCAGGCCGTAGAGCATAAGCACCTGCGACAGATCGATCGCGTGGGCCATCACGACGTTGGCCGTGTACATGAGCTCGGCCACGTTAATGCCCGAAAGATACGAGCTGTCCTTGATGACGGTCGTGCACTGGCTAAACAGCGCCGGAATGATCGTCTTAAACGTCTGCGGCAGAATGATGTAGCGCATGGTGGCAAAGAAGCCAAAGCCCTGGCTCTGCGCCGCCTCAAACTGGCCACGCGGAATCGAGTTGAGGCCTCCGCGCACAATCTCGGCCATAACAGCGCTGGTAAACAGCGTAAAGGCGATGGTCGAAATCACAATGTCCAAACCCTGCACCGTAAAGTAGATAAACAGGATCCACAGCAGGTTTGGCGTGCAACGGAACAGCTCGATATAGGCGCTCACCAAAATACGGAATGGACGGGGCGCATAACTTTTAACGAGCGCCAGCACCGTGCCAAAGATGAGCGAGAAAAAGATCGACAGCGCCGAGATCTCGATCGTCTTAACAAAGCCGCCCCAAATGTAGAGCAGGTTGGTCGCGTTGAAGATTTCCATGCGCTAGGCCTCCTCTACGTTGTCGAGCCCCAGCTCGGCCAGGCTCACGCCGCGCGGACGCTCCTTGGAGCGGCGCTCGAGCCACTGCACCAGCATGGCGAGCGGAAAGCAGATGATGAAGTACATAAGGCAGCAGACGATGTATCCCTGCAGGTAACCGTACAGACTCACAAAGTTGTCGGAACGGTACATAAGGTCGCCGCCGGCCACAAGCGCCAGCACCGACGTGTTCTTGACCAGGTTGAGCGCCTGGTTACACAGCGGCGGCAGAATGATCTTGAATGTCTGGGGCAGCACGATGTACCAGTAGGCCTGCGCACGGGTGAAGCCCTGGCTCTGGGCCGCCTCCATCTGACCGCGCGGAACCGCCTCGATACCAGTGCGGATGACCTCCGAAATGTAGGCAGCGTGATACAGGCCCACGCCCAAGAAGCCCAGCATGAACGGCGCGATACGCACCGGCTGATCGGCACCAGTTATGGCCTGCAAAAACTGCGGACCGGCCATGTACATAAAGAGCACCTGCACGGGCAACGGGGTGTTCTGGTAAAACTCCACGTACACGCGGCTTATGGCGCGCAGCACGCGCGAACGAGTGGTAGAGAACACGCCCAGCAGCGTGCCCAGCACCAGTGACAGCAGCAGGCCGGCAACGACCACCTGCAGCGTCACGCCAAAGCCCTCCCAGAAGGGCCCCATGTTTTGAAATGTCGTCGACCAGCGGTCGGCGTCAAACAATCCTTCGAGCATTTGATTCCTTCCTTGGACGATGCGCCTATACAAGACCCCAGGTCTTGACCTCTTGGTCGAGCCAGCCATCGGCCAGGCGATCGCAAATCACCTGATCGACCACGGCCGAAAGGTCGCAGCCCTTCTTGGTCGCCACGCCGTAGCCCTGCTCGCCAAACTTGACCTCGGGCTGCAGCAGCTCAACGGTCTCGTTCATGTAACCGGCCAGCGTGGAGCGGTCCATGGCGAAGACGTCGATATTGCCGGCGTCGAGCGAACTCTTGATGATGGGGTAGCCGCTAAAGGCCCTAAACTCGGGCTTGCAGCTAAAGCCGTTGTCCTTGATCATCTGCTCGATCAGGCCCTGCGTGGTAGCACCCTGGCTCACACCGATGACCTTGCCGTCCAGGTCCTCAATCGAGGTAAAGCCCGAACGCTTCTTGACCATGAGTCCCACGTAGTCGGTGCGGTACGGCGTCGAGAAATCCCAGCTCTTCTTGCGCTCGTCGGTGATGGTGTAGGTCGCCGCGACCACGTCGAGCTGGCCGTTATCGATCAGCGGGCCGCGCGTCTTGGGCGTTACGTCGGTAAACTCGACAAGCTCCTGGGCACGGGCCTCCTTGTAGCTCACGCCAAAGACGGCAGCGGCGATCTGGTAGCACAAATCGACTTCCATGCCCTCAAAGCGGCCCTTGGCGGTGTCGTAATAGCCGTAGCCGGGAACGTCCTTCTTAACACCGGCATTCAGATGGCCACGCGACTTGATGGCCGCAAGCTTGGACCCCTTGTCGGAGCCCTCGCCGCTGGTGGAGTTGCCGCAACCGGTAAGCGCGGTCCCCGTCAGCGCAAGCATGCCGGCGCCCGCCAGCTGCAAAAAGCGACGGCGCGACACGGCCGCCCTCGTCATATCCGTCATGTCCATCACCGCGCCTAGTGCAGAATCTTGGACAGGAACTCGCGGCAGCGCGGGTTCTCGGGGTTATCGAAGAAGTGCTCGGGCGTGCCCTCCTCCAGGATGCGGCCGTCCTCCATAAAGATGACGCGGTCGGCCACCTGGCGCGCAAAGCCCATCTCGTGCGTCACGCAGATCATGGTGATATCCTCCTGCGCAAGCTCAATCATAACGTCCAGAACCTCTTGGACCATCTCGGGGTCGAGCGCCGAGGTCGGCTCGTCAAACAGGATGATGGGCTGCTTGGTGCACAGGGCACGGGCGATGGCGATGCGCTGCTGCTGACCGCCCGAGAGGTTCTGCGGATACTCGCCGGCCTTATGCGCCATGCCGACGCGCTTGAGCGCGGCGATGGCGATCTCGGTCGCCTCCTCCTTGCTCTTCTTTTGCAGCTTGACGGGCGCGAGCGTCAGGTTGCCCAACACCGTCATGTTGGGATACAGGTTGAACTGCTGAAACACCATGGAGCTATACTTGCGAGCCATCTCCAGGTGGTTCTTTTTGGTGAGCGGAGTACCGTCGATGATGACCTCGCCCGACGTGGGCTCCTCAAGATAATCGACACAGCGGATGAGCGTCGACTTACCCGAGCCGGAAGGCCCGATCATTACGAGTTTCTCGCCGCGCTTGACGGTGAGATTGATATCTTTGAGCACATGCAGGTCGCCAAAGTACTTGTTGAGATGCTTGATCTCGATCATGTCTGCCATGAATGTCCCTTCCCTCCGTTTACACGAGTTGCACTATTGTACGGAAAGAACCACGTTTCCGCAGCCCACACTACATTCCCGTAAAGAACCCGCAACCTTCCACCTAGTCATTGGGGACAGACTTAAATGAGTGCCCGCTCATTGGGCACTCATTTAAGTCTGTCCCCAATGAGCGCCCAATGACCAGCCAGGGAAGGCGCCCTTCATCGGCCAACAAAAAAGGGGCGCGACCGCAATGGTCACGCCCCCTCGACATCAACTATGTACCGCTAGGCCCCTATGCGAGTTTGGCTCCGACGATCTTTGCCGCGGCCGGCTTATCGAAGTTGCCACCGGTGGCCTTGCCCAGGGCACCCATAACCTGGCCCATCTGCTTCTTGGACGTGGCGCCCAGCTCGGCGATAACCTGCTCGATCAGGGCCTCGAGCTCCTCGCCCGAAACCTGCGCGGGCAGCAGGCTCTCCAGAATCTTGACCTGCTCGGTCAGGTTGTCGGTACGCTCCTGGTCGGTGCCGGCCTTGATGGACATCTCCAGCGTCTCGCTCGTCTGCTTAATCAGACGCTTGATCATGCTGTTGACGTCTTCCTCGGTCACATCACGACGCTCGTTAACCTCGATGTTCTTCACCTCGGCCTTAACCTGGCGAATGATAGACAGGCGAACCTTGTCCTTGGCCTTCATGGCCGAAATCATTTCCTTCTGCAGCTCTTCGTTGGTCATCTGCAAATCCTCCTCAATAGTGCGGGCGGCACTCGCACGAGCGCCGCCCCATGATTACTCAGTCGTCGACGAATCGTCGGTCGAACTCTTGGTGACGCCCTTCAGGCTGACGTTGTACGGCACGTCCTTGGGCATGGGGTTAACGGTGATGTCGGCGTCCTTCTTGTACTGCTCCAGCCACTCGCTGTACGCAGTGCTTGCCGCCTGCGTCTTCACCACGTTGGAGACGTACTTCTTGATGTCCTTGGGCACCTGCTTAATGTCATCGACCTGATTATCGACATGGAAGTAGTCGGTGCACTTGATGATGTGATAACCATAGGTCGACTCGACGACGTCGCTCACATCGCCCTTGTTGAGTCCCTCGAGCGCCGCCTGGTAGCTGTCGACGAAGGTGGTGAGCTTGTCCCAGCCCACATCGCCCTTCTTCTCCTTGGAGCCGGTGTCGTCGGAATACTGCTCCACGGCGTCCTCAAAGCTCAGCTCGCCGGAGTTGATCTTGTCCAGGCACTCCTGTGCCTTGGCCTTGGCGGCGGCCTTGTCCTCGTCGGAAGCGTCGGAATCGACCTTGATCAGGATATTCGACGAACGACGGGCATCGTTGTAGTTGGACAGGTTCTCATTGATGTAATCGACAATCTCGCTGTCCTTGGGCTTGCTGGTGGGTGCCACGGCATCCTTGAGCTTCTGCTGCGCCAGGCTCTCCTTGAGCGAATCCTTGTAGGTGTCCTCGGTGTAGCCGTAGGTCTTAAGGGTCTTCTTGAAAGCCTTAGCGCCGCCGGCACTCTTGCAGGCGTCCTTCCAGGCCTTCTCTACCTCCTCGTCCGAGACGGTCACGCCGTTTTCCTTCTGCGCTTGCTGAAGCAGAATCTGCTGCGTGTAGGAGTCGATGAGCTGCTTGCGATACTTCTTGGGCGTGAGGTCATTGTCGACCAGGTACTGCGCCCAGTCCTTGTCCTTGGTGTAGCCGTAGGACGTGCGCATGCTCATGATCTGCTTGGTCACGGTGTCCTCAGTGAGGTTGGTGCCGTTGATAGTGGCAGCCACACCACCAGTGAGCTTATAGCCCGAGCTGGCGCTTTCGGTCTGCGACATCAGGCCGGAGCACGCCATGGCCGAGACGGAGAGCAGCATCGCCAGCACGCCGATGACCACCAGGACAATCTTGACGGTCTTGGACACATAGGTCTTGCGCTGCTTCTTGCGAGAGCTGGAGGCGGCGCGGGACCGTTGCTCGGACGTCGGCGCGACCTCGGGGTTCTTTTTCTTGTTTGCCATGTTTGGCCTTTCGCATCACGAATCGAACAAACGCCATTGTGTCACAACGCAGCCCCCGCGGCACACCTGGTACATGGGGGCAGGTTAATCTGCACCATTTTGGTGCAAAGGGGACAGGTCTGGCAGTTGGCAGTTAGGGACGTTCCTTTTCTGCCGGCAGCTAGGGACAGCCCCCAGTGCCGACTTTAGAAGTGGCGACGGATGGCGTCGACCATGCCCTGCGGCGTGGTCTGGCCGAGCACATCGGCTGCAGCGTCGGCATCCATAAAGATATTCATAAGCGCTTGCAGGGCCTCGACCTGGCCGCCCGGCTCGGCAATGCCCAGATTGATGACAATCTGCGCCGGCACCGGGGCGCCCATGCCCGCCATCGCGTTGAACGTCACGGGTGCAGCGGGCTTTACCACCGCGATATAGGGCTTGGCCACAAATCCCGGATCGGTATGCGGAATGGCGATGTTTGCCGCCGGCATAGCGAGACCCGTGGGATAGGCATCCTCGCGCGTGCGGACGGCGTCGAGCCAACCGGGCGCAATGTAGCCACGCGGAGCGAGCTCGTCCTCGAGCTGCGCAAACACCTCATCCGGCGTCGCGCACTCCCAATCAAAAAATACCAGCTCAGGCGAGAATAGCATCCCGGCGTTATCCGCCATACTGTCCTCCAAAGTTGTATGAGGTTCACAATGCCCCATATGATAGCGAAACGAGACAGACAAGGTTAGCCGAGGATCCCGATCATCTCGACCGCGCGAGCAGGTGTCAAGCACACCTCGGGCATCGCCTCCAGCATGCGCCGGTCACTCGTGACCATATAGTCAACATCCGCCGTCTCGCCCGAAGCGATGATGAGGTTGTCTTCAAGATCCGGCATACGCTTGCCAAGCATTCGTGCCATCTCGCACTCCGCCAACGAAAGCGGAGAAGCCGTTGCCACCTGCATCATATGCTCGATACAGGCCCATGATGCCGGAGCAAACGACACGTTGACTCCGTTCGCGTTCCGCCGAGCTAGACGCCGAGGCAAAATGTAGAACACATCCTTTGCCGTCGTTGGCGCGTACAGAAGGTCAATCTTTCCCGCCTCGGCAAGCTCCACCAGGTGCTTCGCTTCGTCGAATGCCCCCTCTTGCAGGTAATAATCAAGCCACACATTCGTATCCACAAGCAGGCGCTTTGCCTCGATCATCGGCAATTCGCCTCCATGTCGGCAATCATCGCGTCATACATATCATCGCATACGGCATCCCAGTCTTCCGCAGACGATTCAGCTGGCGCAAAATCCGAAGCGCTTAGCCCCAACGAGGAAAAAGCTAGCCCACACCCCTGCTCGGCAAGGCTCTTCGCGCGGGGCAGCTCACGCTTATCCGCCAGCATAAATCCCGGCAACGCTTGATGCTCGACAAGATAGGCCCAAAGCGCGCGAATGGCATCACTCGGCCCCAATCCATTGCGAGTCAGGACCGCATCGCCACCAGCCTTGAGCATAGGATCGATTCGTGTGTTGAGCTGCACCATTGCCGTACCCATAGCGGCTCCTTCCTACGTGCTAGCAGTATAGCAAACCTTTTAGGCCACACAAAAGGGCCCCGCCCGAGCACGGACGAGGCCCTGTCAGATTGGTAGTGTCGAGAAAGTTGGTGTAGCGCCCGATCCGAAGCAAGTCGGCTTGGCTTCCAAGAACCTAGAATACGGTTGATGCCCTATGCCGCCGACCAGCATATGAAAGACAGCGGGCCAAAAGCCCCATGGCTTCTAGCCCGCAGAAACATCGATGTTTCCAAATGATCGCAGCTTGTGTTTCAAGCGCTTTTCTACGCTACCGGCGGATGCAAATCCCAATCGGGAAAGCAGTTTGCAAAGCCTGAGAGATTTTGAGTCAAAACATTGTTCTCAGCTTGCTTCAGTCGCTCGTCCTCTTCAAACAGACTATCGAGCTCGCTCAATGCATCGAAGTCCTGCATCGCAGCATCGTTATGGTCGAAATCAGTCACATCATCAGTCATCTATTTCACTCCATTCATGGTTATCGAGTCAATCCTATCGGCTAGGCAACCTTATCGAGCTTAAGCAGGTCGCTGCGCTCGGCCGCCGCTTCCTTCGCGCTCTTCCACTGATTAAGCGCCAGATCGATCTCGGAACAGCCTTCCTGGATGCGTTTGGAGTATTTGGCCTCAATCTCTTCTGCCTCCGCAGTGCGCTGCTTGCCCGAGAGGCTCGTCTTTACTAGACAATAGCCAGCCCCCGCAAGTAGCAGAATGCCAATAACCTGGTTTACAAACGCAAAGAAAGCTACTCCCAAAACAGCGAGGACAACGGCCGCTATCTTGTAGCTCTTGTTGCCCTTCGCAACCCTGACATCAAGCTCAGCGAGCTCCTTTTTCTTCTCTTCACCGACATAGCGAACATAATCGCCGCGCAGCGCATTGCCCTCATCGCCGGTAACCGCCCTGCTTGTCCATCCGTCGAAGTCAAGGGTGATCGCCTGCGGAAATTCGGGGATATCGCTCTTGCGATACCGGTTGAAACCACCGTTGATATAGGAACCCAAAAACTGAATTGCAGTCTTCTTCTTATGCACATCCACAGACGCACTCTGGTCGCGCATCGAGCGTGTCATCTGGTCGATGATGTTCATCGTCTGCTGACGCTTCTCATCGCGGCGACGATTGACGAGCTCTCGGGCGCGCTCCACGTCTCCGCCAAATGCCTTGACCGCAAGAAGATACTCCTCCTGGCGGCGCAAATTTCGCTCCTTGGAGTCATCGGAGTTAACGAGCTCCATCAAATGCCTGTCAACCTGCTCGGCAAGCGTCCTCTCGTCAACATCAGAAGCTCTGAGGTCGGCGAAGTCATTGGAGATGCTCTCGATTGCCTCGACTTTACCGAGATACTTATTGATGTAGTCAAACTCCTTGACCACCACCTTGAGCGCCGGATATCTCGAGCTCATATCCTCCTCGTAGCCGGTAAAGTACTCCGCCCATGACTCTGACTGCTCATTCTCGAACTCAGGGCTCTGATTTCTGATCTGCTCGATCCAACCCGCCATATAGTCGTCGCACAGGTGCTTTTCGTCGGTTCCGAAGATGCCGTTGATATAGGCATCGATGTAGACCATCGCATCGGCATCGATGCGGGCGGCGTTTTGCGTCGAGAAGTAGCGCGCTAGCCATTCGTAGCACGTAGCCGTGCGGTTATTACGTCTGCAGATCAGAGCCATCGCAAGCGACGTGTGCTCGTTGTCACGTTTGACAGCCTCGCGTATTGCGCGCTCTGCAAGATCTCGGTTGTTGTTGATCCATGCCGCAAGGGCAACCAGGACAGGTGCCAGCCAGTAGTCCGGGGTAGAGATCATTAACTCCTCGGAGACCGTCGAAATCGTCGCCTTGCGCACGAGCGCTGCATCGGTTGCCTGGAGAATACCGACCATGGTGTTTCGAACCACCGAGTAGTTGCCGAACTTCTTGTCCATCTCCTGCCGGACGCTCACGAGCTCCGTAGTCGCCTGCTCAAGTGCGGCGGTACGACGCTGCTCGAGCATCATCTCGAGAAAGTCCTTTCGGAGCTTTTTAAGGTCCTTCCGCACTTCCTCCATTTGCGATTCGACCTTATCGACCTTCGTGGTCATCTGGTCAACTTTTGTTCCAATAGCGGCGATCCTGCGCTCGATAAGGACAGTATCTACTCCCGAATCACTCATCTGTACCACCTTTCAGTTTGCACTGTTTAGATCATCCAATAGCTTTAAGCGAGTAAGCGCCCGCCATCTGCTTTATTGAGAGGCCATGCTTCGGTATTGCTCGGACACCTGCTGATAGGCCACAAGAAACTTCTGTTTGTATTGGCTTGCCTTCATCGAATTGACGATGCGACCGACGGGCTCCACATAGTGTTCGAAAAAGTACGAAGTCCTTCTTCGTAACGCAAACGAACCAGTTTTATAGGGGGACCCGGGGTTCTCTCTAATGCCCTTGAGTAGTGCAAGACACGTTTTGGGTGTATTGCAGTTGGCGGCAATATCTTGATAGAAACTCTCCCGCTCTGCAGTCATAAAGTCTTCCGAAGCATACCGCGCTATGCAGAACGGGCACACAGCATCGATAAAGTTCTCAAGTCGAGACCGATCCTCCATGCTCTGCATATTGGCGACCACAAGCGATACCATCTGAACCTCAAAGTCACGCATGTTGTAGAGCGTCGACTCAAACAAGTCGATCAAGTCACGCACCTCATCATATTCGAGAGGGATATCTTCGGCCCTTTTAAAGAAAACCGTCATCGAACCCGAAAGACCTTCGCAAAACTCATCGCAGTACGCAACCATAAACTGTGCCGCCGCGTTGTCTTGCATCATATTGAGCACGTCCGCGGCAAATTTGCGGGCCTCCGGGAAGTTGCCGCCCTTAAAAAACTTGATGGCATTGTCCTTGGCAAACGCGATTTTGCCCGTGGCCCCCAGACGCGCCCGCGAATAGTACATCTCGCGACCGCACTGGTTGCAATGAACCTTTCGAGTTGCGGGGTCAAACTCGACATCGGTGCTGCCGCAGCCCTCGCAAGTTATTCCGTTGATTTCCAATAGCTTCCCCCACTTCAACCATCAAAGTGCCCTGGTAAAAAGCAGCGCGAGCCCTTATTTGACAGCGGTCAGCGCCGCATTGCGCTTTTTCCAGATATTGCGCGCATCCTGGACAAGGCCAACCGTAACATCTGCCGGCTCATCGGCACTCATGGAATTCGAGACCGCCTCAAGCGCGGCGGAGAACTGTCGCTCGATCTCTTGAACATGGGGGTGCGACATGTTGGAACTAAAGGAGATGTCATCCTTGAGCCCTTTGAGTTCGGCTTTAACCTGAGCGTCCTCCGCTACGGCAAGAAGCTGCCCCACATATGATCCGAACTGTGCCGTTTGAACCGTCTTTGCGAGGGCGGCGGCAACCTTTTGGTCTGCCCGGCGGGCATAGGAGCCAAGACCCATCTGCACAAGGACAAGCACAACGAGAAGAACAACGTTTGCGACAACCGGGATCGTGCTGCCGCCCCACCCATACGCCACAAACGCAAAGTACGTATTGGCAAGAAGGGCAACAACAAAATAGGCACAGCTGGATGCAATCGGCAAATAATAGATTTCGGTCGTGCTTTTGACCGTGGACTGCTTATCGGACATGGTAGCCGAAATCGAAGCCACCGCAAAAGCCAAAACCCCAAAACCAAGCGACATAGCAAAGACGATAGGGTTCATCAGCGCGTTTTTGCAGACAAACATGATTACAAGCCACGCCACCAAGACGATTGCCTCGCCCAAAATGACACGTTTAACAGAACCGTTCATCTTTGTTTCTCCTTATTGGATCTTAGTTCCACAATCGGGGCAGAATTTGGTCCCTTCCGGCAACTCGGCTCCGCAGCTCGGGCACCTTGGCGAGGTCAACCGGTTCCCGCACTCAAGGCAGAACTTGGCACCGACCGGGTTAAGATGCCCACACGCCAAACACGCAACACCCTGCTCGAGCTTTTGTCCGCATTCCAGGCAGAACTTAGCACCCATCGGATTAACGTTTCCGCAACCGGGACACACGAGACCGTTTTGCATACCTGCGGACGCGGAAGCCGTTCCAACCATGGGAGCAACAGCGCCCATGGTCTGGTTGGCCAAGTTGGAGAAGCCAGCTCCAAATGCACCGCCCATGCCAACGCCCATGCCGAGTCCCATGCCGGCTCCCATGAGGCCCGATGCGGCACTCCCCTCATTGCCCGCAGCACTCTCCATTACGTCCATGCCGCGCTCCTGCTGATAGTTGTAGCCTTCGCGCGCACGCTTCCTGGCAAGTGCCTCGGACTCGATGTCCATCTGGGCAGCGTTACCCTGTGCCTCGAGAATGCTCCGCTTACGCTGGATCTTCATCTCGTTGATGGCGGCAAGATCCTCTTCGAAGGGCTTGATGCTGTTGAACGAGAAGTTATCGAGTGTGAGACCAAACTCATCGAAATAGTTAACGAGCTTGACCTGCATCTGAGACGAGAAGTCGCTCAGATGCGTCGCAATTTTAAGAACGGAAACCTCCTGGTCAACAATCGCCTTAGCAAGCAAGTCGGGAACATACTCAAGGATTTTTGCCCGCATAAAGGAGGTAAGTTCTTCTCGTGTATAGCGATCTCGCGTGCCCACGACCTTAACAAGGAACTTCCTCGCCTGAATGGGAACCAGACTCAAATCGTTCTGTTCGATATGCACGCCAAACAAACCGAAGGCGCGAACGTGAACGTTGACGTCTTCCTCAGGGTCTTGAACGATGATGGGCTCGGTCGTGCCCCAGCGTAGCTCGTTCATGTAGTTGGTATTGATAAAGTACACAACGGAATGAAACGCCGAGCTACCGCCGGTAAGCGAATGAGCGGCATTGCGGAACGGGGCGAATCGGCTGTCTCCCGTGTCGAGCTTGATCTTGCACGGACCGACAAACACGCTTACCTGAGAATCGCCGGCACCCGTAGCGTCAGTAGAACTGCCCGCCCCCATATTGTTGGTAAAAACGGCAATCTGCGATTGCGCAACCTGAAGATAGGACCCGTTGGGGAAATCCTCGTAGGGATAGCGGAATGAGACAAGCGAGGCATCTTCGTTGTTGCCAGGCTCCCATTTGATATTGTCGACAGAAAAGGCACCGAGTATTCCGCTGTGCTTTTCTTCCTTTTCGTTATCGCTATGGAACAGAGACATGCTGATTCCTTTCGTTAATCCCAAACCACGCGCTCCGCGTGTCTAATGAATTGCGAAATGCCGAGCCGACAGGCGCATCGAAAGCCCGTGCGTCTCAATCTATCCCCCAACTTAGCTCGGTTAATTATAGCCCTCAAGTCATCGCATTTAGTCACCCGCCGGCGAGCGGCAATAATGTCGCACCTTTGGTCAACTGACGAAGAACCGGGAGGGTTCGAACCCCAGATACCCTTTTGGGGCACACCCGCTTAGCGGGCGAGTGTCTTCGGCCTCTCGGTCAGCTCTTCGTAACGGCCGTTTTAGCTGTAACTAAACTCGTCGGATGGAACAAGGGGAAAGGTATAGGAGCCGCGCACGCCGTAATGCCAACATGTCTCGGCTAAAGTTACTAGCTCTCGTGATAGGCCATAATCGACCGGCACGGATACCCTTCAGAGCCGCATTCCGCAGACGCTACGACCTTTCCGTCTTTATAAAACTCGACGTACCAAACGTACGTTGCCGCCCCCTCCCAATAGCTTGGCCTATCAGCGACCTTGTACGTAATAGAGGCGTCATCTGTCACAATCAACTCGCGCTTGGCGTTTGCAATGAACGCATCCATGTCGGCGATCACGCCATCGTCGCCCGCAGCGGCCTCCCCATCGTCGCCGCTATCGGATGCCGCTTCAGATGGTGCTTGAGATGCGCCAGTTCGATCGTCTGCAGCGCCAGAGCCGTCCTTCAAAGAGCTCTCCGAAGGCTCCGCTCCTTTGAATGCCTTCCACATATCGCTGCTTGCAGACGGCTTTTCAATGTCGGCCTCCGGATGCTCCCCGGCAATCTCGTCAAGAATTTTGCACGCTTCTTCACGCCCCTGGACCATCGTCTCCTGTGGTTTGCCACCATCCTCGACGGTCCTCACCAAGTAGGCGCCATTCTGTCTATCGAATTCCTTATTTTGAATTTGCACCGCGTCTACGACCTCAGGACCCTTTGCAGTAAGCGAAATATAGAAGTCTGCCTGGTTACAATCCTGACTACAAGTAAATTTAACGATGCCGTCCTTACAGACAGTAATGACTTGGCTCTCACCCTGAGCAATAAAACCGTCATACTGATTCGTCATATTGCTGGAGCCTTCTACCATCTCTGACGAAGGCATAACCGAAACGGCCTTTCCATCAACAAAGCAGTAGGCACCTACAATCGCCGAAATATCGTTCTGCGCATCGACAGACCCAATAAACAACTCGTCAATTCCGTCGCCGTTCAAATCATCGAAAGCATAGTAGTAGTTTAAAAAGCCGGGAGCATTCTGGCTGTCATAAACGAATATCTGCCCCAGCCCAGAATCATCGCCGCGCCCCAGAGCCCAGTCGTCGTAGTTGGCAGTACCAGCTCCCTTCTGCTCGCAATAGCTCACAAAGTCCTCGTAACGCGCAACCACGCCCTCGTAGGCCTTGTGCGCTTTCTTGTTAGCTGCCGCGACCTTCTTTTGAGACGACTTATTCTCGACTGCAGCCGGCTGTTCCTGCTGCTGCAGCTGAGGCAGCACAAAGGCCTCGTAAGCTTTGACCAGTGCGTAGGCGACACTAGCGGTAAAGATGATTGCTGCAAAAAAGGCGACAAACGTTGGCACGGCAAAACGGCCGATCTGCCGACGCTGCATCATAACGGCCGCAAAGGACATATGCTCAGAGGGCGCCGGAGAAGCGCTCTCTGCGCGAGATGCAGCAGGATCGCTCGTCGCTTTTCTATCAGCAGGCGCCTTTGGTGTACCTGAAAGAAGCGGCTGCTGAGCATTCGCCGGCGCATCATCCACATCCAACGGTTTTCCGCATGCGGAACAGTATCGCGCCCCGTCTTTGATCTTTGCCCCGCAGCTTGCGCAGTACATATATCCCCATTACAGTCTGAAATAGGCCATCGATAAATTTCGATGGCGAGCATTCGGCGCATTGCCTACGATACGGGCAAGCCCCGAGGGGCCGCCGATCGGGCGCCTCCGGATGGCCGTCTGCCCCTGCCCCGTAGAGGGCCCGG
>JAXJJM010000014.1:0-90213 GCA_036298225.1 Collinsella sp. | reverse complement strand
GGTCACCGCCACGGCCACCGCGATCGTCACGACCGCCGCGAGGACCGCGGTCCTCGTCCAGGCCCATGGCGACGAGCGGAGCAATGACCTTATCGAGAGCGGCCATCAGCTCGGTGGCCTCCTCGTAAGAAAGCTCGGGCAGGAGCTTCTCCTTCTTGTTGGCAAGCTCGACCAGGCCCTCAGCGGCATCCTCGGCAGCGAAGACGACAATCTTGCGCATATCGCCCTCGGCGTCGTCGATTCGGCCGACCAGATCGGCAGCCTCGGCCTCGGCCATCAGGCCATCGAGCTCACGAAGGCGCATGCCCAGCAGGTCAGACATTTCCTTCTGCTCCATCTTGGGCTTGAGGTCAAGAAGCTTGATGGCGCGCTCGATGTTCGCCATGCGCTCGGCCTTGGCCTCCTCCTCCTTGGAAATAGCAAAGCGACGGCTACGCAGCAGGCGGGCGGCCTTCTGCATCTTGTCCATCAGCTCTTCGTCATCGTAATCAACGGCGGCCTCGACAACCTCGGCCTCCTCCTCGGCGGAAACCTCGTCAGCAGCCTCAACCTCGGCAGCTTCGGTCTCCACGGTCTCGACTGCCTCGACCTCGGCAGCCACGGTCTCGTTCTCGGTCTCGTTCATGATCTCTTCGTTCTCAGACATGAGACTCCTTCTTGGCCCTCTCGGGCATCATCGCCCCATTCGCGGGGCCCGTCGCGCACTCTTTGCGCTTTAAACATTCATGCCTCTCGGCAAAACGTCCATTAGTTTATGGTGTCGCCATCCAATCTAGCTGCAGAATCTATGTGTACACATTAATGCGACATGTGTGACTCGCGACGAGCGTACACCAGCGACGCCACGAACCCGACCACGGCAATTACAGCCGCCACACGCACGGCAGCTGCAAATCCAATCGCCTGGGCAACGTCGGTCGCAACGCCAGCCGCACCGGCAGTCGCCGCAGAACTCGAGAGCAGACCGATAAACAGCGACGGGCCAAACGATGCGGCAATCATATTCCACGTGTTAAGCAATGCCGTTCCGTGAGGATGTTCAGCGGCGGGTAGCGTCTCCAAGCCGGCCGTTTGCGAGGGGCTCAGCACCAAACCGACTCCGGCATACACCACAACGGTCAGTGCCACGACGACGCCGATGTTCATGCTTGCCGCCGTCATCGAGATGGCAGTCTGCCCCACGGCAATCAGGGCAAAGCCGACCGGCAGCAGCGGCCATGCGCCACGGGCGTCCATCACGCGTCCGCCCACAATCGAGGTCACGGCGTTGCAGGCAATTGCTGGCAAAATGAGCAGGCCCGCAACAAGTGCGGTCATGCCGTATGCGCCCTCAAAATAGAGCGGCAACAAAACGCTCATCGAGAACGTCGTCGTCATCGACACCACCACGAGCAGGCACGCAGGCCAAAAACGAACGCTCGCCATAGGACGCACGTTAAGCACCGGATGCTCGAGCTTAAGCTGGCGGGCCGCAAACAGGCCGAGCAGCACAATGGCAGCGAAAAGCGTCACGATGCCGGCAATCAGATTGGTCGAGAACTCGCCTACGGAATACACAAATGCCGTAATGCCGGCGGCGAGCAAAACAACCGACAGAATATCAAGCGTGGTGTTCAAGCGCTCTCCGACATTCTGAACGAGCTTTACGCCCGCCGCAGCGACCGCAATACCGCCCACCAGCGGCACTACGAACACCGCCCTCCAGCCAAATAACGTGCACATAAAACCGCTAATCACGGGTCCAAACGCCGGCCCTAGCGTAATGCAGGCGCCGCCCAGGCTCAGATACAGACCGAGCTTCTCGCGCGGGGCGCAAGACAGCACCACGTTCATCATGAGCGGGAACAAGATGCCCGATCCCGCAGCCTGCAAAATACGACTTGGCAGCAAAACGCTAAACGACGGAGCGACCAGGCACAGGACTTCGCCGGCGACCATGCATCCGCATGCGAAAAACAGCAGCTTGCGCGTCGAGAAACGGCCGGACAGGAAGGCCATGATGGCCGTAAAAATCGACGTCACGATCATGTAGCCCGAGACGAGCCACTGTGCCGTGGTGGCACTCACCGAAAAGGCCGCCATAATGTCGTGCAACGCCACGTTAATGATGTTCTCGTTAAACGCGGCAACAAAGGCTGCAATATACATTACGACGAGAATCGCCGCAGTGGCCGATGGCGTTACTTGAACTTGTTGCTGAGATTTGCTCCCCATGCATTTCCTTCCTCTTGGAACGACAGTCGCATCGCCCCAGAGGGACAGTCCAGGGCGAAAAATGAGCCCTAGACTTACGCCAGACGCCGTACACGACGAATCTGGCAACATGGTCCAACATCGAAAGATTGTAACGCGGACGCACAGCTTTCCTTCCGCGCTATTATTAAAAGTCCACGAAAGCATAAGACATGAGGAGCCCGCCATGATTAAACCCATCATGAAGTCCGAGTTCTTTTTGCGTCTGCCTTCCGAAGACGCGGGACCCGACGATGCCGCAACCGGGCAGGATCTCCTGGATACACTCCACGAGCATGAGCGCGAGTGCGTGGGCCTCGCCGCCAACATGATCGGCGTGCGCAAACGCATCATCTGCGTAAAGGACGGCAACAGGACACTCCTGATGTACAACCCTCAAATTCTTGAGCAGGTCAATGCCTATCAGACGAGCGAAGGATGCCTCTCGCTCGTCGGCGAGCGTCCCTGTACCCGTTATCGCCGCATTAAGGTTGAGTATTTGGACGAGGACTTCGTCCACCGCATCAAAAACTTCTCGGGCTACACCGCCGAGATCATCCAACACGAAATCGACCACTGCAACGGGATTGTTATTTAGTTCCGCCGATTCAAGAAAGCTCCCTGCAGCAAAACAACTGCAGGGAGCTTTTCATAGTGCGGAGTTTCTATCCCCTACGACTGGCGATAATGATCGAAGAAGTCGGCGAGGTCTTCGAGGGACTCTTTGAGTACTTCCATGCGCGGCAGGTACACGATACGGAAGTGGTCGGGCTCAGCCCAGTTGAAGCCGCCGCCACGCGTGATCAGGATCTTCTTCTCGTGCAGCAGGTCAAGGGCGAACTGCTCGTCATCGGTGATGTTGAACTTCTTTACATCCATCTTGGGGAAGATGTAGAACGCCGCACGCGGCTTAACTACCGAGATGCCGTCAATCTTGCTGAGTGCCTCATACACAAAGTTGCGCTGCTCGTAGACACGGCCGCCGGGACGGATGTAGTCGTTAACGGACTGATGGCCACCGAGTGCCGTCTGAACGATCGACTGAGCCGGCACGTTGGAGCACAGGCGCATGTTGGAAAGCATGTTGATGCCCATGATGAAGTCGCTCATGCAGCGCTGGTTGCCCGAGAGCACCATCCAGCCAATACGATAGCCCGCAATCATGTGCGACTTGGAAAGGCCACTAAAGGTAACGCAGGGCAGGTCGGGGGCGAGCGAGGCAATCGAGACGTGCTCGTAGCCGTCCATGCACAGGCGGTCGTAGATCTCATCGGCAAAGATCATCAGCTGATGCCTGCGTGCAACCTCGACGATGCCCTCGAGCACCTCGCGCGGATAGACGGAACCCGTGGGGTTGTTGGGGTTGATGATGACGAGGGCCTTGGTCGCGCTCGTGATCTTGGACTCCATATCCTCCAGGTCGGGATACCAATCCGCCTGCTCATCGCACAGATAGTGCACAGGATGACCGCCGGCAAGGGTTGCGCACGCCGTCCAGAGCGGATAGTCGGGGCTGGGGATCAGAATCTCGTCGCCATTGTCGAGCAGCGCGTTCATCGAAAGCTGAATGAGCTCGGACACGCCGTTGCCCGTGTAGATATGCTCCATCTGAACGTTGGGCAGGCCCTTGATCTGCGAATACTGCATGATCGCCTTGCGCGCGGAGAACAGGCCACGCGAGTTGGAATAGCCTTCGCAGTCGGGCAGCTGCTGGCGCATGTCCTTGATGACCTCATCGGGCGTGCGGAAACCGAAGGGCGCCGGGTTACCGATATTGAGCTTGAGTATGCGCTCGCCCTCGTCCTCCATACGGGCGGCCTCGTCGACGACGGGACCGCGCACGTCATACAGGACGTTATCGAGCTTGGTGGATTTAGAAAAAGTACGCATGGTGGTGCTCCTTGCAATTTGAGCTGAGGGATGGGGTTCGGGCTTGGAATCGTTGCGGGGTGATGATGCCTCGCCTTGATCGGCGTCGCCGGCAAGCAGCCAGGTAACATCGACCTCCAAAATACGAGCGAGCAGCTCAGCCACATCGCGCCGCGGGATCGTCTTGCCGCTCACATATTGGCTCATCTGACTCTTGCCGAGTTTTTTGCCGAGCATCTCCGATGCGCGGATCACGTCCGACTGGCGAACGTCGCGATCGGACATAGCCTGTCGCAGGCGATCGCTAAACGTCTCTTGGGCCACAGGAACCTCCTCGCTGGCAAAGTTCAATTTATAGAACACGAATTGAACCGAGGTTCAATTTAGGCAGCAGTATAGCGCGGCGCATTATCCGAAAGTTCAATTTCATAAGAAAATGTACCGAACCCCGAGAATTGTCCCAAAGTAGACAACAGGTACGCGCTTTTAGAGATATTCAAGGAAACGAGCCGCCGCAAGCGAAACGTCAGCGGTGCGGTATATGGCGTTGATCTGCCGATGAGGATGTCCCTCGAGAGGGCGCACGGCGACATCGAACTGGCAGCGGCGCAAGATGAGCGCCGGAAGAACGCTCACGCCCAGGCCGTCCTCGACCATGGCCATAATCGCATAGTCATCCCAGGTCGACAGTTTTGAGCGCACTGCCAGGCCCGCGCGGCGAAACAGCGGCGTTATTTCGTCGTCGCTACCGCGTTCCAGCAGAATAAACTGCTCGTTGGCCAAATCGGCAAGGGAAACGACCTCCGCAATGGCAAGCGAAGAGTTCGCTGGCACCACGGCCATCAGCTCGTCTTGCACCAACGGCCGCGACGCCATGCCGGCACCGTGCGGCTCGCGCGGAATAAAGCCCAAGTCGCAGCGGCCTTCCGCCACCCATTGCTCAATCTCGGAGTAATCACCCATCAGCAGCTCGTAATCGACGTCCGGGTGATCGGCGCGAAAGTGCGCAATCACCGGCGGCAGCACGTGGGTCGCCACGCTCGAAAACGTACCGATGCAGATTTTGCCGCGCATGAGCCCACGCATCTCATCCACCCGTCGCTGCAGGCGAGTGAATTCCTCACAGAGCGCCTCAACCGCCGGCATAACTTGCCGCCCGTCGGCAGAAAGCACTACGCCCTCGCGGCTTCTATCAAGCACTTTAAAGCCCCAGTCGGCCTCAAGATCGGCCACCATACGGCTCACGCCCGACTGCGAATAGCTCAGCCGCTCGGCGGCGCGCGTAAAACTGCCGGCGCGCACGGTCTCGAGCAGGACCTGCATCTTTTGAACATTCGTTTCCACGGCACCCCTCCACATATGCATGAGCTTTTGTCATGTTATCTATGAATTATATTCGCTTTTCTTCTATAGCCAGTTCACCCATAGTGAACATGCTCGGATATAGAGGGGATTTCAGCGCATGAACAACGGACTGTTTGCGTACTTAGCAGCATTGCTATTGTTTGGCTCCAACGGCATCATCGCCGCTGCCATTGCGCTGCCGAGCTCCGATATCGTGCTACTGCGCACGTTTTTGGGCGCACTCTCGCTTGTCACCATCCTCGCCGTCACCCAACGCCATAAGCTGCAGGCGCCATCCCGCCCCCGCGAAGCCGCAGCCCTCCTCCTCTCGGGAGCCGCGCTGGGCGCCAGCTGGATTTTTCTGTTCCGCGCCTACCAGACGATTGGCGTCGGCGTATCCTCGCTGCTGTACTACTGCGGCCCCATCATCGTCATGGCGCTCTCCCCGCTCATCTTTGGCGAAAAGCTGACCGGCAGCAAAATCGCCGGCTTTATCGCCGTCGCCTGCGGTGCTTTTCTCATTGCGGCACAAGGTCTAGGCGGCAATATGCCCATTGCGGGTATCGCTTGCGGCATCGCCTCGGCATTTTGCTATGCGCTGATGGTCATCGCCAGCAAGGGTGCGCCACACATCGAAGGCCTCGAAAACTCCACGCTCCAGGTGAGCGCCGCCTTTTTGACCGCGCTGGTCCTTACGCTCCTCACGCAGGGCGCCCCCTCATTCCTGTCCGCCGGCGTCGCCGCCAGCATTGATTGGCGTGCCGTCGCCATGCTCGGCATTGTCAACACCGGTATCGGTTGCCTACTCTACTTTAGTGCTGTCGCCAAGCTGCCCGTCCAGACCGTCGCGGTCGTCGGCTACCTTGAGCCGCTTTCGGCCGTCGTGTTCTCCGTCGCCCTTTTGGGCGAGACCGTGACGCCCATCCGCCTCATGGGCGCCGCGCTGATCATCGGCGGCGCGATCTTTTGCGAAGTCGCCGGCAAACGCGCAAACACCAAGGCTGGCATCGCCCAGACAGCACGTGCTTAATAGCCCCCGCTCTGAAATACTACCTGCGTATATGAATAATCCCCAGATGAGGATTATTGTCTAAAACACCCCGATGTGCCAAACTGCTCTTATATGTATAAAGATGGCATAAAGGTCTACTGCTCTTTGCAGAGGCCAGATGTCCAAGGGAGTCCACGTGGCACAGAACAAGCTGGAGGCAAGCCTCCAAGACCAGCGTAGTCAAGGCGGGCATGGAGCCATTCCCCTCTCCGCTGGCATGCTGCTCGTAACGCTCGGCGTCGTCTACGGTGACATCGGCACGAGCCCCATGTACACCATGAAATCAATCGTCGCCAACAACGGCGGCATCGGAACCGTCAGCGAAGATATGATCCTTGGCGCGCTTTCGCTCGTCATCTGGACCATGACGCTCGTGACCACGGTCAAGTACGTGGTAATCGCCATGAAGGCCGATAACCACAACGAAGGCGGCATCTTCGCCCTGTTCAGTCTCGTGCGCAAGGTGGCACCGTGGCTGATTCTCCCCGCTATGATCGGCGGCGCGGCGCTGCTCGCCGACGGCATCCTCACCCCCGCGGTCACGGTCACCACAGCCATCGAGGGCCTGCGCACCATCGAGTGGGGCCACGCGCTATTGGGTGACGGGCAAACTAACGTCATCATTATTACCATCATCATTATCTGCGGCCTATTTGCCATGCAGCGCGCCGGTACCTCGTCGATCGGCAAGCTGTTCGGCCCGCTCATGACGCTGTGGTTCCTGTTCCTGGCAGGCGCTGGCCTGTTCAACATGCTCGGCAATTTGTCTATCCTGCGCGCGCTCAACCCCATCCGCGGCATCATGTTCCTGTTCTCGCCCATCAACCACTCGGGCATCATGGTGCTCGGCTTTGTCTTCCTGTCGACAACCGGTGCCGAGGCGCTCTACTCGGACATGGGTCATGTGGGCAAGGCTAACATCTATGCATCCTGGCCGTTTGTTAAGGCGGCCCTCATCCTCAACTATCTGGGTCAGGGCGCTTGGCTGCTCGCCAATAACTCCAACCCCCAGATGCTCGCGATGGATATCGTCAACCCGTTCTACATGATGCTTCCCGAGCCCCTGCGCCCCTTTGCCATCGTGCTTTCGGCCGTAGCGGCCATCATCGCCTCGCAGGCGCTCATTACCGGCTCGTTCTCGCTGGTATCCGAGGCAACGCGCCTCAACCTTATGCCGCACCTGCGCATCCACTACCCCAGCGACACCAAGGGCCAGCTCTATATTCCGCTCGTCAACAACATCATGTGGGTCGGCTGCATCTTCATCGTGCTGCTGTTCCAAAACTCCGAGCGCATGGAGAGCGCCTACGGCCTCGCCATTACCGTGACCATGCTCATGACCACCACGCTGCTGACGAGCTATATCGCCGGCATTCTCAAGCGCAAGCTGGGCGCCTGCGTCTTTGCCCTACTTTTTGGCGCCATTGAGCTGTGCTTCTTCGCCTCGTGCCTCACCATGTTCTTTGACGGCGGCTACGTCATGATCTTCTTGGCCTCGCTGCTGTTTGGCCTTATGTACGTGTGGCGCCGCGGCACCGCCATCGAGCGCACGCAGACGATCCTGCTGCCCGTCTCCAAGTACATTGACCAGCTCGACCGCCTGCGCAACGACGAGACCTACCCCGTGCTCGCCGACAATCTGGTGTTCCTTACCAACAGTCCCGACCCGCTCACGCTCGACCGCGACGTGCTCTATTCCATCTTGGATAAGCATCCCAAGCGCGCCAAGGCATACTGGTTCATCAACGTGCACGTTACCGACGAGCCCTATACGCACGAGTATTCCGTCGAGACCTTTGGCACGGACTTTTTGTTCCGCGTGCGCTTGGACCTGGGCTTTAAGGTCAACCAGCGCATCAATGCCTACCTGCGCCAGATTGTTGGCGACTTGATGGCATCGGGCGAGCTGCCGCCGCAGCATCACACCTACTCCATCTACGAGACGCGCGGCAACGTGGGCGACTTCCGTTTTTGCATGCTGCGCAAGATGCTTGCCCCCGAAACGGACATCAACCGCAACGACCACCGCGTCATGGCCATCAAGTACGCCGTCCGCCGCGCCTGCGGAAGCCCGGCACGCTGGTACGGTCTTGAGAACTCGGCCATCATCATCGAGTACGTGCCGCTGTTTGCCCGCATGCGCCCGGCCGTTAAGCTCGTGCGCACCCAGGTGCCGCTCGAGGTTCAGATCGAAGAGGCCGAGGAAATGGAAGTCGACATCTTCTCGGACGACTTGGTCAACGGCAACGAAGCCGGTAAGGACATGAACGTCGATCCCACCGAGTTGCTCGAGAGCGTCGCCGATACGCCCGAACAGCAACTCGACGGACTCGAGAGCACCCAGTTCAACGACGCCAACTTCTAACACGCCACCAGCCATTGACGACAACGGCCTCGCATCTCATAAGAGGTGCGAGGCCGTTTTATGTCGCAACGGACCAGTGAGCTACGAACGACGCGGCTCGGGAACCACGAGCCTATCGGGGCTCGCGCCCTCGGCATCCATCAGGCTCACGTAGCGAATCGACGGATCCCCATACATCGCGTAGTAATAATTGCCCGTGCGCGCGCTAAAGCATCCGGTGTAGATAGTCTTCTCGAACTTGCCATCGCCCATCCTGGACGCTCCCTCGATCATCACCACGCCCTCGAGCGAGCGGAACATGCGAACGACGTTTTCGGTCTCGCTCTCCTTTTGCGGGTAATTGGCATTGAGGTACGCCGCCTTTACAAAACGGCTCGGCGAATAGCAATCGCCCGGAATGCCGCGCATGCCGGCACCGGCTCCATAGGGCTTAAGCTCGGCGCCACGCCACGTCGCCGTTTGCGGAAAATCGCTTGTGGCGGTGATATAGGTGCGTAGGTTTTCCATATGCCACGGGAAGGTCGGCTGATTGGCAAGGGTGTCGACCGGATCGTCGTATACATGCAGGCCGTCAGCCATCATCTCGACCACGATGCTGCGCTGGCTGTCGCCGATAATCCAATGGAGCAGCGACACGCCCAGCCCCTCTCCGGCAGATTTGGCGACAATCACCGTGTCGCGCAGCGCGGCCTCGACCTCATCGACCGTCGAGAACGTCGCTGCCACCCACAGGGGAAACTCATAGGCCGCGATATTGGTCTTGCCGTCGACAGGGCCCTCGGCATACTCGGCATAACCCGGGAAATTGAGACCCGCCACGGCAAGGCCCGCATCGTTGCCGCAGTCGAAGAACATAGGGTAGTTCTTGTAATCGATGCACATACCGATCACCGCGTGCGCTGCCGATGCGTCGTCGATAAACGAATACGGAATGTGAAACCCGCGCGGCATCACGCGAACCTGTTGGCCGTAGTCAAAGCTCCAGTCGAGGTTGCGGCCCAGATACATGTGGCCAGAATTATCGGTAAATCGAATGCTCGTGCACATAGCGCCTCCTAGCTTTACGTTCTTGCTAATTTCATTGTCTCCAAACAAAAAGGCGCTAAACACAAAAGCCCGGACATGACAACAACGTCACGCCCGGACTATTCAAGCAGGATAAACTTAACCAAGTTAACCCCGCAGGTCGTCTAAGGGGTCAAAGTGCCGCAGATTGCCACGAAAGAGGAGCGAAGCGTACTTAAGGTACGCGAGCGACGATTGAGCGGCAAGGTGCGGTGCTTTGGTCCCCTTAGACCAACTTTCCTAGACAGTGGTCAATCATGTGTTGAATCATTTGCGCCTCGAAGCCCACAAAGTCCTGCTTGCGCTCGCGCATCTTGCCGTCGACGATCTGGTCAAAGGCAACCTTGCACTTGATGTAGCGCGTGGACTTGGTGACCTCCTCGTGCGTCAGGCAGCTCTCCTCCATCTTGCTGGCGCCCAGACCAAACACCAGACGGGGGTTGTAGAGCACATGGGGCTCGCCGGCATCGTCCAGGTAGACGCAGACCTTCTTGGTGACGCCAATCTGGTTGGCGGCAAGGCAGCCGGCATCGTCGAGCGACTTGATGGTATCGATCAGGTCCTGTGCCACCGACTCGTCCTCGACGGTCGCAACCTCGCAACGCTGGGACAGGATAGCCTCGTCGCGGCAGAGCTCTTTAATCATACGTTCCTCCAAAGAGTTCGTTGTAACCGCTTAAGTATACGGTACCCACACATTTTCATACGGAAAATACCGCCCGTCCGCTACAAAGCGCCGAACATCAACATGTGAGGAACAGCAAGGTTGTAAAGGCGATATAGTGAGTGAGTTCGTGTCAATCGGCCTAAACTCGGGGCCGAACAAGGAAAGGGTATGCATGGACGAACTATTTCACGTCAGCGAGCGCAAGTCCACAATCGGGACCGAACTTCGCGCTGGACTGACAACGTTCCTGGCAATGGCCTACATCATTGCCGTCAACCCCGCGGTGCTCTCGGGCGCCGGCATCGATGCGGGAGCACTCGCCTGCGCCACTTGCCTGGGCGCCGGCATCATGACCATCTGCATGGGCATCTTCGCCAACCGCCCGCTCGCCTGCGCTTCGGGCCTGGGCATCAACGCCATGATCGCGGGCATCGCCACCACCATGTGCGGCGGTGACTGGCACGTGGCCATGAGCGTTATCTTCCTCGAGGGTATCGTCATCTTGCTGCTCGTCCTGTGCGGCCTGCGCGAGGCCATTATGGACGCCATCCCCGTGGTCCTGCGCCACGCCATCTCGGTTGGCTTAGGCCTGTTTATCGCCATGATCGGCCTGTGCGACGCCGGCATCATCACCGCTGGCGCCGGTACGCTCGTCGGCCTGGGCGACATCGCCTCCCCCACCTTTATCGTCGGCATCATCTCCATCGTCGTGACGGTTGCCCTGGCTTCCCGCAACGTGCCGGGCTCGCTGCTCATCGGCATCATCGTCGCCGTTATCGCCGGTATCCCGCTGGGCGTCACCCATGCGCCCGAGGGCCTCATCGCACCGCTCGACTTCTCGACCTTTGGCGCCCCGTTTGCCAGCACCGCCGATGGAAACATGGCCATCGTGAAGGTTCTGACCGACCCGATGCTGCTCGTCGTTGCCTTCTCGCTGCTCATGAGTGACTTCTTCGACACCATGGGTACCGCGATGGCCGTCGCCAAGCAGGGCGAGTTCTTGACCGAGGACGGCAATGTCGAGGACATCCGTCCCATCCTGGTCGTCGACTCCGTGGCCGCTGCTGCCGGTGGCTTTATGGGCGTCTCCTCCATCACCACCTTCGTCGAGTCCACCTCTGGCGCTGCCGACGGTGGCCGCACGGGCCTCACCTCCGTCACCACCGGCGTGCTGTTCATTCTCGCCGCGTTCTTCTCCCCCATCGTCACCATCGTTTCCAGCGCCGCCACCTGCGGTGCTCTGGTCTACGTCGGCTACCTCATGATGAGCGAGGCCTCCGAGATCGACTGGTCCGACGTGTCGCAGGGTTTCCCGGCGTTCATGATTGTCGCCGGCGTGCCCTTCACCTACTCCATCTCTGCCGGCATTGGCCTGGGCTTTATCGCCTACGTGATCGTCGCACTCTTTAAGGGCGAGGCCTCCAAGATCAAGCCGCTCATGTGGATCGCAGCCCTTGCCTTCCTCGTCTACTTCTTTGTGGCGTAACAGCATAGTCTGCTAAAGCAAAACAACAAGGCGCGGAGTCGCATCGAGCGGCTCCGCGCCTTTCTTTTAAAGCCAGGCAACGCACGGGCGCGCGATGTATTGCTTCCCGAGTTTTGGACATTTTGCCCTCCAAACGGCACTACCGCCGGCTGCATCCCGCAGATATGCTGGGCTTAATCGCATAGGCCCTATGAGGATGGGAGTAACCATGGCCGCCTTGTTCACGACCCCCAAGCGCAATGACAAAACCTCTGGAGCCCATTTTGTCGAGCCCGACGTGCGCCGTCGCACGCTGCTCGCACACGGCAGCTGGCGCCGCGTGACACGCCGCATCGTCTGCGGCCTGACCTGCGCGCTCACGGTGAGCTCGTTGCTCATGCCGAGTGTCTCGCTCGCGGCGGAGTGGGTGGACGTCGGCGGCGTCCGCCACGAAGCGGCCGCGGGGCCCGCGGGAGACGCCGCCGGCACCTGGTCATGGGATGGCGCCGATGACATGAAGCTCAACGGCTATAACGGCGGCGTGATCGAGGCCGCTGGCAAGCTCAACATTGCTTACGAGGGCAAGAACACCGTGAAAACCGAGCCCGATTACACCGGAGCCGCCATCAAAGCGCAGAAAGGCACTAGTCAGGAAGCAGAGCTGAACATAACGAGCTCGAATAGCTCGGATGAGCTCAATGTGACAGCCGAGTCCGATGCAATTAAATCCACAGGCGACCTCTCCATTTCGGGTCCAGGCACTGTGAACACCACAAGCACTACTTCCGACGGAATTGAGGCAAAGGGCGATCTCTCTATCACGGGCTCGGGCACCGTGAATGCAGCGGGCGGTACCGAAGGCATCCAATCCAAGGGCAAGACCACCATCGATTCCTCTGGCACGGTGATCGCTAAAGGAAGCGAAGGTTACGGCATCGCCGCGGGCAGTGACCTGATCATCAAAGGCGGTGGCAAGGTAGAAGCAAGCTCGATAGAAGAAACGGGGATTTGGGCTGACGGCAACATCGACATCTCGGGCGGCAGCCAGGTCAAGGCGAGCTCCGAGGGAGATCTTGCCGTCGACGCTGAGGGCAGTCTCGCGATCACGAACGCCTCCCTTGACGCAAGCGGTGTTGAATATGGTGTCTATGCCTACAAGGGCATCACGCTCGATGGCGCAACCGTGACGGTCCGTACCAGCGCGAATGGCGGCCAGGCCATCGCCCTCATCACTGACGGGGACGACATCGTCATCAAGAATGGTTCCATCGTGGACGCGTTCGCGGAAGGCAAATTCTCGGTTGCAATCTCTACCAGAAACCACCAGCCAAACGTCGCTGGCGGCCACATCTACATCAGCGACTCCGTTGTTAAGGCTATAGCCCGCTATGTCGAGACCGGTGGCGATGGCCCCGATCACTACAGCAACGACCAAAGCGGCGTGGTCATCCCTGAGCCTAGGGGTCTGAACATCGGTATCTTCGCCCAGACCTACGAGGGCATCACGCCCGCAAGTATCTCGATCATCCGCAGCAAGCTCACGGCCGAGGGAGACACGGCGGCAATCTTCGCTCTTGCCATAAGCGAGGACGGCAAGGCGATCGGCACCATCGAGATCGAAGGCGCTCCCATCCAGGCGCCCGCAGGCGGCAAGATCATTAACTATCGCTACGAAGAAGAGTACGGCCCCAGCATCGCCTACGAGGCAGGTCAAACCATCGGCACGGGCGACGCCACGATCGACTCCCCCTATGACGCCGCTGTCGCCAAGAGCACGGTCATCGTGCCTCCCGAGGAGATTAAACCCGAGGAAAAGCCCGGCGAGACCAAGCCCGAGGGTTCCAAGTCCGAGGGTGCGAAAACGACCAAGACCGTCGCGACCGTGGCTACCGAAGTCAAAACCACCGGTAAGCTCGCGGCAACCGGCGACACCTCGAGTGCGGCCATCGCGGCAGCCGCCTTTGTGGGAACAGCCGCCATCGCCGCGGGTGCCGCGGTGAGCCGCAAGCGCTCATAGACGCCCTTAATACACGGACCGACATTTTAAAGCTGCCTAGTCCGCACACCGTTTAGCAACGCCACCGCCGAGCTCCCCTCCGGCGGTGGCGTTTCCTGTTTGCACTCGTATGGCGCACACGCGAGCGGAGTCGCAACAAGCGGCTCCGCGCTTTGTGATTAATGCCCGACAACGCGTAGGTGCGCAGCTTATTCCTCTTCCGGATTTTGGCCATTTTGCCCTCCAAACGGCACTACCGCCGGCAATATCCAGCAGATACGCTGAATCTAGTCGTATAGGCCCTATGAGAACGGGAGCAACCATGGCAGCCTTGTTCACGACCCCCAAACGCAATGACACTACCGCCGGAACCCATGTTGCCGAACCCGACGTTCGCCGTCGCATAGGACTCGCGCACGGCAGCTGGCGCCGCGTGACGCGCCGCATCGTCGCGGGCGCCGTGTGCGCGCTCACGGTGAGCTCGCTGCTCATGCCGAGCGTCTCGCTCGCAGCGGAATGGGTCAAGGTCGGCGGCAACAAGTACAACACCGCGGCGAGCGACGAGGCCGGTACCTGGTCGTGGGACGGCGCCGACGACTTGAAGCTCAACAACTATAACGGCGGCGAAATCCAGGCCGCAGGCAAGCTCAACGTGAATTACTCGGGAACCAACATCGTCACTGCCGAATGGATCGAAAGCATCAACGTTTCTCATGGCACTAACGAGAATGCCGAGCTCAATATCCAAGGCGACGAGGGCGGCACGCTCAGCGTGACATCTACTGAGGACGCTATCCTCTCCACGGGTAATATCAACATCGACGGAGCCGGATCCGTCAACGCCACGAGCACTGGGCTTGATGCCATCAATGCCGGAGGTGATCTCGCTATCAAAGGTTCGGGCAACGTCAACGCCACGGGTGCATCGGATGGCATCAGGGCAAACGGCAATATCACGATTGACGACAGCGGAGCCGTCACCGCCAGGGCTACCAAGGACAAGGGTATTGGAGCCGACAAGAACCTCACCATCAAGGGTGGCGGGACGGTCGAGGCAAGCTCCGAGAAAGACGCTGCCGTCGAGGCCAAGGGCAGCCTCGCAGCCACAAACGCCTCCCTCAACGTAAACGGTGTTGAATATGGCGTCTATGCCCACAAGGGCATCACCCTCGATCATGCAAACGTGACGGTCCGTGCAAGTAAAGGCAGATACGGTGGCGCCAACGCCCTCTTCACCTACCAGGACGACATCGTCGTCAAGAACGGCTCCACCGTGGACGCGTTTGCGGAAGGCGAGGTTTCGGCTGCATTCTCCACCAGAAACGATCGACCCAACGAGAAGGGCGGCCACATCTACATCAGCGACTCCGTTGTCAAGGCCATAGCCCGCTATGTCGAGAACGGCGACGGCCCCATCCCCTACAGCGAAAACCAAGATGGCGAGACGAGGCGCGAACCCCAAGGCGAGAACATCGGCATCATCGCCCAGACCAGCGAGGGCGTCACACCCGCAGTCATCTCGATCATCCGCAGCAAGGTAACGGCCGAAGGAGATACAGCGGCAATCTTTGCCCGTGCCATGAGCGCTGACGGCAAGACAATCGGCACCATCAAGATTGAGAACGCCGCCATCCAGACGCCCGAAGGCGGCAAGGTCATTGACTATCGCAAGCTCCGTGACGGCATCTACGAGGCAGGCCAAGCCATCGGCACGGGCGACGCCACGGTCGACTCCCTCTATATCAAAGCAGTCGCCAAAAGTACGACCATCGCACCTCCCGAGGTAGCCAAGCCGGAAGACCCCAAGCCCGACGAGACCAAGCCCGCAGAAAGCAAGCCCGCGGAGTCCAAGCAGAACCCCAAGCCTGAGGGCTCAAAGCCGACCAAGACCGTTGCAGTTGCAACCACGGGAGCCAAGACCACCGGCAAGCTCGCGGCAACCGGCGACGTCTCGAGCGCAGCCATCGTGGCAGCCGCCCTTGCGGGAACAGCCGCCATCGCCGTAGGCGCCGTGGTGAGCCGCAAGCGCTCATAAACGCCTTTGGCCTTTAACGCGCGAGACGGCACCCACAGAAGTGCTAGCCCGCACACCGTTTAGCAACGCCACCGCCGAGCTCCCCTCCGGCGGTGGCGTTTTCCCGTTCGCGCTCGCGCGGCGCGCATGCGATTGTTCTTAATGCAGCCCAACCTGTATGTGCCAGCGTGCGACAATTGGGGCTGCCGATATCACAACACTGAGAGAAGCCTGCCATGGAAGCGCATCAAAAGCAGATAACCGTCTATTCGAATCATGCGGAAAGCGCACCTGCCATCTACCTCCCCGTAGTCATGGGCGACGGCAGCGAGGTTTATGACCGCTGCCAAGAGCTCGACTACCCACCGTTCACCCTTGTCGCCATTGGTGGGCTCGATTGGAATCGCGAGCTGAGCCCCTGGGCATGCGACGGGACCGTACGCGATGCCGAGCCTTTCGGCGGCCAAGCTGCCGATTTTCTTGATGAGCTGCTGAATCAGATAATCCCCCAGGTCGAGTCGTCGCTTCCTCAGCCGCCCACCTGGCGCGGCATTGCCGGTTACTCGCTCGCGGGCCTCTTCGCACTCTGGTCCCTCTGGCAAACCGACGCCTTTGACCGCGCGGCGAGCGCATCGGGGTCGCTGTGGTTTCCCAAATTTGTCGACCGTGCCAGTACGGCCCCTTTTGCCGGCAGCCCGCAAGCCGTCTATCTATCACTCGGCAAAAAGGAACCCAAGACGCCCAACCGCATGATGCGGCATGTACTCGACGACACACGCGCGATGGAAGCGTTGCTCGTCGAGCGCGGCATCCCAACAACGCTGGAGCTCAACCCCGGCAATCACTTTGCCCAAACCGACTTACGCATGGCCCGCGGCATCCACTGGATACTGACACATTAAAAATGGTGCCCACACGCATATACGCATGGGCACCATATCTTGTTTTAGCTGAACGCAGCTGCTACTCAGCAGCCTCCTCAAGCTCGGAGACATCAAACTCAAAGTCGTTACCCGGCAGGATGGCGTTGAGCACAATGCCCACCAGTGAGCCCACGGCAATGCCGGACAGCGAAATGGTCACGCCGCCCAGCCCCAACACGATGGCGCCGGCGGTGCTGTACGCGATGCCGAGCGAAAGCACGAGCACCAGCGCGGCAACCAGCACGTTGCGGTTGTTCTGGAAATCGACCTGGTTCTCGATGAGGTTGCGGACGCCCACAGCGCTGATCATGCCGTAGAGCACGAGCGACACACCGCCGATCACACACGCCGGCATGGCCGCAATGACAGCCGCGAACTTGGGGCAGAACGAAAGCACGATGGCGCAACACGCGGCAATTCGAATTACGCGCGGGTCGAACACGCGCGTCAGGGCGAGCACGCCGGTGTTCTCACCATACGTAGTGTTGGCCGGAGCGCCAAAGAGCGAAGCCAGAATCGTGGCAAGGCCGTCGCCGAGCAGCGTGCGATGCAGACCGGGATCGGCAATGTAGTTGCGCTCGCAAGTCGAACCGATAGCAGAGATATCGCCGATATGCTCGATCATGGTCGCGAAGGCCAGCGGCATGATGGTGATGATGGCCGTCGTGGCATGACCGCTATCGAACTGCGGCCCAAAGAGTGCAAACACGGTGTTGTCCCACACGATGGGCAGACCGACCCACGGAGCGGCGGCAACGCCCGAGAAATCAACCTCGCCGAGCGCAGCCGCGACGGCATAGCTCACCACAACGCCCAGCAAAATCGGCACGATCTTGACCATGCCACGGCCCCAGATGTTGCAGATGACGATAACGGCAACGCCAATGACAGCCACAAGCCAGTTGGTCTGGCAGTTAGCAATAGCGGAACTTGCCAGGATCAAGCCGATGGAAATGACGATGGGGCCAGTCACCACCGGCGGAAAGAAGCGCATGACGCGCTTGGCGCCAAAGGCGCGGAACAGGGCCGCCAGCACCGGATAGAGCAGGCCGGCACAAGCTACGCCCAGGCAGGCGTAGGGCAAAAGCTCGGTCTCGCCGTTGGGCGCGATTGCGGCATAACCGGCAATAAAGGCAAACGATGAGCCCAAAAATGCCGGCACCTTACCGCGCGACAGGAAGTGGAACAGCAGCGTGCCCAAGCCGGCAAACAAAAGCGTTGCCGATACCGAGAGGCCGGTGAGCACGGGCACCAGCACCGTGGCGCCAAACATGGCAAACAGGTGCTGTAGGCCGAGCAGGAACATGCGCGGGCGGCCGAGCGACGATGCATCGTAGATGGCATCGCTGACGGCGGGCGTCGAGGACTGGGACATGGATGTCCTTTCGAATGGAAGGGCGATCAGGCATATCGGATAACCTGCCCGAACGATACGATCCGAACCATTGTACGCGATACACTATGCCTCGCACGCGCCGCCACCTGCAAACACTAGCGCTATTTCCAAACGCGCTCGGCAACGCGCTTGACCAGCGCGATCTTTGCCCATTGCTCATCCTCGGTCAGCTTGTTGCCAATCTCGCAGCTGGCAAAGCCGCACTGAGGCGACAGATACAGGTTCTCGAGCGGCACGTACTTTGCGGCTTCACGGATGCGCTCGACGATGGCATCCTCGTCCTCAAGCTCAGCGACCTTGGTGGTCACCAGGCCCAACACGACCTTCTTGCCGGGAGCAACGTACTTGAGCGGCTCAAAACCACCGGCGCGCGGCGTGTCGAACTCCAAATAGAACGCATCGACATCCTCATGCGCAAACAGGTACGGCGCGATGGGGTCGTAGCCGCCCTCAAAAGCGTAGGTGGAGTGGTAGTTGCCGCGGCATACATGCGTGTTGATGACCAGATCGTCGGGCTTGTCCGCGATGGCGGCATTGTTGAGCGCCACGCCCAGCTCGCTTACCTTTTGCAGGTCGACCGGGCTCATGCCGGTTTTGGCGACAAAATCGGTGTCGCAGTAGATGCCCCAGGTGCAGTCATCAAACTGGATGTTGCGGCAGCCTGCAGCGTACAGGTCGGCAATCACCGTGCGATAAGCGGCTGCGATGGCGTCGGCAAGTTCCTCATCGGTCTTATAGACAGCGCGCAGGCTCTCCTGCTGGCCGTCGCAGCGGTCGAGCGTGACTTCGGAGAACGTCTGGATCGGCGCCGGAATGGTTTGCCGCGCGACCTGGCCCTCCCCCTCGAGCGCCTTGACAAATTTAAAGTGCTCGACGAACGGATGGTTCTCGCCGCTAATGGGGCCGGTTACCACGGCGGTGTCGGCTGTGGTCTCCTCGTCGTGGAACATATAGCCCGTACGCGAGGTACGGCGTTCAATGCCGTTGAGCCCCCACATAAAGTCGAGGTGCCAGTAACTGCGGCGAAACTCGCCATCGGTAATCACCTGCAGGCCAGCGGACTTTTGCTTGTCCACCAGGTCGCGAATGGCCTCATCCTCGACGGCCTTAAGGCCGGCGGCGTCGAGTGTGCCCGCAGCATAGGCGGCACGGGCGTCCTTTACGGCCTGTGGACGAAGAAAGCTGCCGACGATATCGGCGCGAAACGGCGCGTTCAGCGTGGTTAAAGCACTCATAGATATCTCCCTTTGCATTGGTTGCTTTACTGGGACAAAGTATGAGCGCTCATATGGCCATCGTAAAATATACGTTTATAACAGTTTGATATAGATGCTTCCTATATCAGTTGGGACTGCCATAAAGAGATTTGACCCGTACAGAACACAGCAAGCAGCCTAAATATGCTGGCGGATCGCGTCGATATAGGCTTGGCCGTAGCGCGTGAGTGTCGTGTTCTTGCGCGTGATAATGCCAATCTCCATGTACTCGTCCACATCGAGCGGAATCGAGATAATGCCGGGGCCGTTGAGCTCGTGACTGATCACGCCCGAGCACACGGTGTAGCCGTTGAGGCCCATAGCCAAATTGAACAACGTCGCGCGGTCGCGCACGCGGATATTCTTGCGGCGCTCAAACGTCGAGGTCAGTTCCTCGGAATAATAGAACGAGTTATAGCTGCCCTGCTCGTAGGACAGGAACGGGTAGTCTTCCAAATCCTCGAGCGTCACGCTGGAGCGGCCGGCCAGCGGGTGGTCGGCACACACAAAAACATGCGGTGTGGCGCAAAAGAGTCCTTCGAATACGAGCTCATTGGCAGCGAGCATGCGCTCGATGACCTCGCGGTTGTGCTCGGACAGGTACAGGATGCCCAGCTCGCTTTTCATATGCGCGACATCCTCGATAATCTCGTGGGTCTGCTCTTCGCGCAGGGTAAAGTCGTAGCGCGCGGCATCGAATTCACGGATCACATCGACAAACGCATTAACGGCAAAGGAATAATGCTGGCAGCTCACACTAAAGTGCGGCACCTGCTCGGATGTGCTCTTGTACTTGCCCTCGAGCAGATCGGCCTGGTCGAGTACCTGGCGCGCGTAGCCCAAGAAGGTCTCGCCTTCCTCGGACACAATGACGCCCTTGTTGGTGCGCTCAAAGATGCGCACACCCATCTCGTTTTCGAGATCGCGAATCGACGCGGTAATCGAAGGCTGCGACACAAAGAGTCGGCGCGAGGCCTCGGTGATGCTGCCGCATTCGGCAACTTTGACGACATATCTGAGCTGCTGAAGCTTCATGGCTTTCTCCCTAGACGTTCGTGATGCCAAGACCCGCCGTGTCCATCTGACGCATAAACGGCGGCATCTCCCCCGTCGCGGCGAAGGCGGCAATCTGATGCAGAGCCCCGGCGACCGCATCGTCTGCCGCAGCGCCGATATGCCAGCGCGCGGCAGCCGTGACGGCCTCGTTGGCATTGGCGACTGCAACGGAGTTGGGAACGGCATCGATCATGGGCAGATCGTTATCGGAATCGCCAAATACGGCCACCTCATCGGGCGTCAGGCCCAAAGCGCGCGCCAGCTCCAGCGCAGCGCAGCCCTTGTCCCAACCAGCCGGAAGGATGTCAAACAGGCGCACTCGGTTGTTGGGAAACACGAGCGCGAGTTCCGGCACCTCAGCGGCAACGCGCTCGCGTAGCTCCGCGAGCTCCTCACGCGAACGGGCACTCCAGATATTCGCCTTGAACACCGGCGCTTCATCGACGACGGGACGGGACGGGGCCTCTTCGCCTTTGAGCCATGCGTTGCCGCCCGACTCCATGGCGCGACGAACGCGCTCGGGATCACTCGTCACGCAATAGGCATCGTTGCCCCAAAAGTCATCGCCCAGGCTATAGACTTTTAGAAATGTATCGTCGGTCTCTTGCTCCAGATAGTCGGCCAAACGCACCAGAGCATCGTTGTCGATTGCGTGCGAGGCGACTACTTCGCCGCCGACAAACATCACCTGGCCGTTACAGAACGCGCCAGTCGAAAAACACTCGGAACAATTTTTGAACATCCAGCCCATCGCGGACGGCTGGCGACCCGAAACCGGACCAAAGTGCAGACCCGCCGCCTGCATGGCATGAATGCCCTCGATGGCGTAGTCGCTGGCGCCGTCATGCCCGGCCGGAATCAGCGTATCGTCCATATCGGTCAACACAAGTTTGATCATGAGGTCCCCATTCGTATCGGTCCTACCTATTGTAACGACCTGCCAAAATAAACCTGTCCCTTTTTGGCAGGTGCGTTAGTATAGGGAACAACAGATTCGATGCGGGAGTGCCGGCGGTGCAAACCACAAGGCTGAGAGGGCATAGGGCCCAATCCTTTGAACCTGTCAGTTAATGCTGGCGTAGGGAGCATGCCGCCTTTGCAGGGGCGCTGTCTATGCACAGCGCCCCTTTTCTATGCCAAGGAGGCATGTGCAGTGATTGATTCGGAACAGCTTAAGCAGCATATGGTCAAGGCCGTGGAGGAGATTCGCGCCACCAATCCGATGGCCGGCTCCATCACCAACACGGTGACGATCGACTTTGTCGCCAACGCGCAGCTCGCCGTGGGCGGTTCGGCCGCCATGGTCTATCTGCCCGACGAGGGCGAGGCGCTCGTTGCCGGCGGCGGTGCCATCTATCTCAACATGGGCACGCTCTTCCCCATCTACGAGCAGACGATTCCCCGCGCGGCCAAGGCGGCACACGACGCCGGCAAGCCCTGGGTGCTCGATCCGGTGGGCCTGGGCATCGGCAGCCTGCGCACCCAGCTGGTAAACGAGCTCAAGCAGTACAAGCCCGCCATCGTGCGCGGCAACGCCTCCGAGATCATCGCACTCGCCGGCCTGTGGGGTCTTGAGGGCGAGGCGGCTGATCTGAGCCGCGTGCGCGGTGTCGATACCACCGACACGGTCGACGCCGCCCGCGATGCCGCCGTGGCGCTCGCCCGTTACACCGGCGGCGCCGTAGTGGTCTCGGGCGAAGTCGACCTAATCACCGACGGCACGACCGTGGCCAAGTCCCACGGCGGCAGCCCGCTCATGTCAAAGATCACCGGCTGCGGCTGCTCGCAGGGCGGCGTGCTGGCCGTGTACGCCTGCGTCACCGATCCGTTTACGGCGGCAGTCTGCGGTACCGCCGTCTACAACGTTGCCGGCACGCGTGCCGCCGCCGTCGCCGATGCCCCGGCAAGCTTTAAGGTTGCCTTTATCGACGAGCTCTACCGCGCAACCGCCCAGGACATTGCCGATAACCAGCTCGAGCTCGAGGAGGCATAAGCCATGTCCGAGCCCGCAACCAATACCGGCATGAACACGCTCGTCGCCGTGGCCATCGCCCCGTGCGGCACCGGCGATGAACTCTCCGCCGAGGTCGCCGAGGTCGTGCGCGTCATTCGCGAGAGCGGCCTTCCCAACCGCACCACCTCGATGTTCACCGAAATCGAGGGCGACTGGGACGAGGTCATGCAGGTCGTGCGCGACGCAACCTTTGTGTTGGCGAGCAAGGGCATCCGCACCGAAGTCGTGCTCAAGGCCGATATTCGACCCGGATTTACCGACACCATGACCGGCAAACTCGAGCGCATGGAAGCACAGATCAAAAAGCAGGAGGAAGCACGATGAGCATCCGCGACAACCTTGATATCTCGGCCTATCTCGTACTCGGCCCCGAAAACACGCTGGGACGTCCCGTGGGCGATGTGGTGGCCCAGGCGCTCGATGCCGGCTTTACCTGCATCCAGGTGCGCTCCAAGGTGGCAAGCGCCCGCGAGATCATCGCACTGACCGGCGACGCCGCGCAGGCAATCGCACAGGCCGGCAAGACCGGTCAGGTCGCCCTGTTAATCGACGACCGCCTGGACTGCGTACTCGCCGCGCGCGAGCAGGGTATTGCTGTCGATGGCGTGCACGTGGGCCAGAGCGATATTCCCGTCGAGGTCTGCCGCAAACTTTTGGGCCCCGATGCCATCGTGGGCCTTTCGGCCCGCTGCGAGGAGATGCTCGAATACGTCAAGACCGCCGACATGAGTCTGGTCGACTACCTGGGCATCGGCCCGCTCCACGAGACCGAGACCAAGCGCGATTGCGGACGCGCGGCCGACGGCTCCATCATCACCAAAAGCTTTGAGGACCTGGCCGCCCTCCACGCGGCAAGTCCCGTGCCCATCGTGGTGGGCGGCGGCGTCAAGACGGCCGACCTGCCGCAGCTCAAGGCCACCGGCGTCGACGGCTTCTTTGTGGTGAGCGCCGTCTGCAGTGCCGACGACCCTTACGCCGCCGCCAAGGAGCTCGTCGATACCTGGCAGCAGGCATAGGCATAAGCCGAGCAGCCGATTCGCAGTCTCATATCTTCTAGAGCGGAAAGCGCATCCCAGTTTGGGCCTCCATTCCGGGATGCGCTTTCCGTATGCAACCCCTACCCCGCTAGGTAGGCCTCCAACGCCGGCAAAGTCGCCTCCGCATCGCGGCGACCGACCTGGTAGATGCGCTCGAGCTCATCCGGTTCGCGGCACAGCGACGGCACCTTCACCGATTCGCTCGGCCGCACCACGAAGATTTCGCCGGCAGCCTCGCGACGTGCCAGGTCATCGAGCGTGGCATTGTAGACCTCATGCCGATGCTCAAGCGCTGCGACAAACTCCGGGTAGTGACGGAACACGCGCCGCAGCATGGGCATCACGCTGTTGGGCTGCTTCACAAAGCCCGCCGGCTGCGTGAGCACCACGATATTGCGGTCATACCCCTGCGCAAACAGCCATGCGCTGGGAATAGAATCAGCCACGCCACCATCCAGATACTTATGCCCGTCAATAGCAACGGGACGCGTCGCCACGGGAATAGCAGACGACGCCCGGATCCACTCGATATCCCGCTCGTCGCCATAAGGCAGGTCATGGTAGACGGCCTTGCCCGTCTCGATATCGGTACACACGCACGTAAACCGCATGGAGCAGGCACGATATGTCTCCAAATCGATGGGATCGCGCTCGATGGGCACCTCGTGATAGGCAAAATCGGCATTGAACATATCGCCGGTCCGCAGCCAGCTTGCTACACCCGCATAGCGCTTGTCGGCACAATAGGCCTTGTTATAGCGAATGGCGCGGCCGATCTGGCGCGATTTAAAATTGTAGCCAAACGCCGCGCCCGCCGAGACACCCACCATATGGTCGCAGGTCAAACCGTGCTCCATCCAAACGTCGAGCACGCCCGCCGTATACATACCGCGGTAGCCGCCTCCCTCGAGCGCAAGCCCCACCGTGCGCGTCATATTTGGCTGTGTCATGCGACCATCTCCGTCCCCGCAAATTTAAACGGAACAAGTATACCCGTCAACATATACCGCCCCAGTCGCATTTTTCATGCGCACCCAGGCGTTGCCGTTTGGGGAATAAAAAACGCCTCGCGGCGTTGCCATCCCCTTGCGCGCCTATAAGATGTTTATACTATTCAGTACTTTTCGATAACAAACAGCAAGCTGACAAATAAGCTCAGCAATGCAACGAGGCGGGGGCATGGAAACAAACGAGGTGCAGGGTGCCGAGCCGCAACAGCACAACGAGATCGACCAGTTCAACACCTGTCTCGCCGAGTTATCGAAGCTCTACGGCGCACAGCAGCCCGAGGCCGAGCGCCTGCTCGCAGAAGCGACCAATGCCGCCGCCCACCTAAACGACCGCATCGTGCAACTCAAAGCCGATGCCTACATCGATTCGCTCACGGGCCTGCCCAACCGCACCGCCTACAACCATGACATTACATGTGTTTGGGATCGACAGCTCGAACACACGATTGCCTATATCGATATCGACGGTCTTAAAGTCTGCAACGACCATTTTGGACACCCAGCAGGCAACCGCTACATCATCAAGGTCGCCGACTGCCTTAAGCTGCACTGCCGTCCCGATGAGCGCATCTACCGCATAGGCGGCGACGAGTTCGTGCTCATCTCTATAACCGATTCGGTTGAGATGCTCAACCAGCGGCTCGAGGCCTGCCGGGCTTCTCTTGCAAGCTCGACGTTCGATGATGGCCAGACTCCCATGAGCTACAGCTACGGTTGCGCCCACGCCAATCCCAAGGCAGGCGATGTGTTCCACAAGATGACGGCCGAGGCAGACCGGCACATGTACGACTACAAATTCGCCAACGCCACACGCAATCGCATGAACAAAGCGTTCAACGAGCAGTATCGCGCACTCGACACCTTTGACGATTTTCTTGACGTGCGGGACCGCATCTTCCAGGCGCTATCGCTCACGGATACCGGACGCTACCTGTTTATCTGCAACGTCGACACCGATCAGTCTCATTGGTCTCAAAACGCTGTACAGGATTTTGGCCTACCAGCCGGAAACGTCCATCAGATGGACAAGGTATGGTCGCAACACATCCATCCCGACGACATCGATGCCTGGCGCCAGGATATCGAAGAGGTGATGTCCGGCAAAAAACACCGTCACAGAATGCGCTATCGCGCCAAGGATGCAAGCGGCCGATACATTACTGTCACGTGCTCCGGCATACGTCTTGACGGCAACGAAAGTGAGCCCACGCTGTTTGCCGGCTCCATCACAAACGCGAGCATTGTCGAAAGCACCGATCCCGCTACCGGTGTGGGCGATGTGCGCGCACTGATGGCGGCTATCGAGAAGCGTAGGGAACTCGCCAAACCCACCGATTTGGTGGCGTTTAAGTTCGAGAACATCGACCGTATCAATGCCGTCTATGGCTACCAAACGGGCAACGATGTTCTCA
Source organism: Collinsella sp. (assembly GCA_036298225.1). Taxonomy (GTDB): domain Bacteria; phylum Actinomycetota; class Coriobacteriia; order Coriobacteriales; family Coriobacteriaceae; genus Collinsella. Next base: position 64,041 of record JAXJJM010000014.1, on the reverse strand, counting down.
TGGAGCTCACTGGGCGCATCCTGTCTCAGCTCCCCGAATCGCCCGAGTTCTTCCGCTCATATGGCCTGCAGTTTGTTCTTATGTTTGACAGCCAGCCCGACATCGATCTTTCCGATGCCGCCCAAAGGCTGTGGCAAACGCTCATGGCCCCCATCACGGTGCATGACATCGATATCGTCCCTGTCGCCCACACGACCTTTGCGCGTTATTCGTCTATCACCTCGCAGCCGCTCACGGTGCTGTCCAGCCTCAATCGCCGCCTTGACGCCGAGATACGCAGCACGGCTCCGACACATCACAGTCCAAGCGCTTTGACCCAAGTCGGTAGTTTTGCCGCGTACGACCGACGGGACAAGATGACCGGTCTCATGCGCGGCAATGATTTTCTACACGTCGCCGACACGCATCGGTCCGCGCACCCCAACGAAGACCGCGCCATTGTCGCCATCGACCTGGGACGCATGCGCGTCTTTAACGAGTGGTACGGACGCCAGGCAGGCGATACCCTCATTGCCGAGGTAGGAAGCGCGCTGCAGACGTTACAAGCCGATTGCGGCGGGATCGCCGGGTACTGGGGCCAGGACGACTTTGTCGCCTATCTTCCCGGCGACCGCAGAACCATCGACACGCTCTACGAACGCATCCGGGGCATCGTCGCCACGCGCGACGACTCGGTCGGCTTTTTGCCTGCCTTCGGCGTTTGCCCCGTAGGCTCAGAAGAACACATCAACATTTTGCTCTACGACCACGCAAAGGCCGCGCTCACCCGCGCGCGCCACGATTTTAGAAACCGCATCAAGTTCTTTGAACCCGAGACCTACGCGCAACGCGAGCGCGAGGACCATCTGCTCTCGGCATTCCAGCACGCTCTAAACCAGGGACGGATAACCTTCCATATCCAGCCGCAATATGATATGGAAACCAAAAAGATCATAGGCGGCGAAGCACTTGCCCGCTGGAAAGACGAGGACGGCGGCTTTGTCTCACCCGGTACGTTTGTACCGCTGCTCGAGCGCAACGGCTTCGCGGTGACGCTCGATCGCCATATTTGGAGCCTCGTTTTTGCATGGCTCTCCGAGCGTTTGGCTCAGGGATTGCCCTGCGTACCCATCTCCGTCAACATAAGCCAAACCGATTTGATCTCGGTTGACGTCGCCAAGCAGTTCGAACGCCTGGCAATGCGGCATGCCGTTCCTACGCATTACGTTAAGGCCGAAATCACCGAAAGCGCGTACGCCAATAATCCCGAGGATGTTACAACGCTCGCCAGCAAACTCCGTTCTCTGGGCTTCTCCGTGCTCATCGACGATTTTGGCAGCGGATCGTCGTCGCTCAGCATGTTGCAGAATATTGACGCCGATGTGATCAAACTCGACAGCCGTTTCATGCCCGTCGAAACCAGTCAGGCAGACAAGGGAGAAAGCATCGTCAAGTCTGTCATCAACATGTCTTGGCAAATCGGCATGCCCGTCATAGTCGAGGGCGTCGAGACCGACAAGCAAATCGCTTTTCTGCATGAGCTCGGCGTGCGCTATGTCCAAGGTTTTTACTACTACCGCCCCATGCCGATCAATGCGTTCGAGAAGCTCATTGCCGACAGTGCATCTATTGACCCACACGGCATCCTTTTGCAGAACAGCGGCCGTACGCTGCCACCGCAACATGGCGCCGCTTGTTAACGACAAACGCCTTTAGCCCCCACCGCGCAGCGCAACCAGCGCGCCGCAGCGCCTCGACCCAAGAAAGCAGCGTAGCTATGGATAGCGCCAACAACTATACCGAGAAGCTCGAAAAGACCGTTCGCGACCTTCTCGATCGTCAGGATGATTTGATTAGGACCGCCTTTACCGACCAGCTTACCGGGCTTGGTAACCGCGGCGGCTTTGCCCGCTCCCTCGAGGAGCTCTGGGAGCAGGACACCCCCGTTACCATGGCGTACATCGATATCGACAATCTCAAGCACTGCAACGACGTCTTTGGCCATGACGAGGGTAACCGCTATATTTTGCAGGTAAGCCTCTATCTCAAGCTGTATATGAAAGTGGACGAAGCGGCGTTTCGCATAGGCGGCGACGAGTTTGCCATCCTATCTACGATTGCGACCGAGGACGACCTCGCCGAACGTCTGGAACACTGCCGAACGGTCCTGCTCAAAAACAACGATTCCGAGATGCCCCGCTCGTTTAGCTATGGAGTGTCGTATGCCGACCCCGCCCTGGGCGAAGCCCCCAATCGCATGACGCTCGATGCCGACCATCGCATGTACGACTACAAGCTACGTCATGCCATGCACCTTGATCGACGCAATATCACGCAAGTCCACGCCGACGACTTCGAAATAAGCGATCGCATTTTCGACGCCTTTTCGATGCTCAACGAGGGCCGCTATTTCTTTATCGAGAACTTGGACAAACATCGCACCCTTTGGTCACAAGGCGCCTTGCGCGATCTTGGCCTTCCCTCGGAGCACATAGACAACTGTCGCGATTACTGGAAAACGCGCGTGCATCCCGATGACCTTGAGGCCTACATCAACGACATCGACCAGGTCTATAACGGCACCAAGCACCGTCGCGTCATGCAGTATCGTGTGCGCAATGCCGTCGGCGACTACGTCCTCTGCCGTGCTCGCGGGTTTCGCATCGACGGCGACGAAAATGTCCCCTCGCTCTATGTCGGCGAGCTCGTCAACCACTCACTTGCCGAAACCGTCGACGCCGCGACAGGCCTCGGAACCCAGCGCATGTTGGTCAATGCCATCGACGCCTGTCGTTGCGACCGTTGCGAGACGGGCCTTATAGCGGTGCGCGTTCGTGGCACGACAAAGCTCAACGAGCTCTACGGAGCCGAGGCTGTCGACAACATGCTCGCCGAATACGCAGGCCGCATGCTGTCGATCACCCGCGGCAGGAGCAGGGTCTACCGTTCACGTAGCGTCCAGTTCGTCGTGCTCAGCAACGACCTGGACCACGAGGCATTCGAGCAACTGACCCGCCACCTTAAAGAGGCCGTTTTCGCTCCTGTGCAAATCGCAGGCGACACCATTGCTCCCGTCTGTCTTGTCGTCCCGACCTTTTACGAACGCCTGGACTCCCAAGCATCGACTGTTTTGGGCGAACTCGATCGTCGCCTTCGTACGGCCGGCGGACTTGTTCCCAACGACAGTCTGCCCATACCCGAGATGGAACGCAAAGGCGCCGTCGCCGAGCACCTCGACATGCTCACCGGTCTCTACCGACCCAGCGAGTTTATGCGCCGTGCCAATGCCTTCATCAAGGCAAGGCGCGACGGCGCTTGGTGTATCGCCACCGTCGACATGGGCCACATGCGCCTATTTAACGAATGGTATGGACAGGCCGAAGGCGACCGTATGCTTGCCGATGTGGGCACGGTGCTCAAGGATATCGAGAATGCCGATATGGGCGTCGCAGGGTACTGGGGACAAGACGACTTTTGTCTGCTCATACCCTTTGAGCACGATTTCGTTCACCGTGTCTATGCGCGCGTGCGCGAGGCTGTAGCCAAGCACAACGACGGCGTAGGTTTTTGGCCGTCCATGGGCGTTTACCCCATCGACTCCAATGAGGAGATCACCATCGATGCGCAGGCAAAGGCCATGTTTACCAATCGGCGCGCAAAAAACGACTTTAAGGAGCGCATTGCCATTTTCTGCCCCGCGGAGTACGAGCGCGAAGTCGCGTTTCACCGCACGCTGACCGAATTCCAGTACGCGCTCTCAGATGGTCGTATTACCTACCACTTGCAGCCCCAGGTCGATATGGAAACCGGTGAGATTATTGGCGCCGAAGCACTCACCCGCTGGATTGACAAGGACGGCTCTCTCATTTCGCCCGCAACGTTTATCCCCGCACTCGAGGAAAGCGGCTTTGTGGTGACGCTCGACAAGTACATTTGGCAGGGTGTCGCCTCGTGGCTGCGCGAGCGCATCGATCGAGGGCTTCGTGTGGTTCCGGTTTCGCTTAATGTGTCGCGCGTGGATATCCTTGCCTGCGACGTTGCCGAGCATATGGGGGCGCTCGCCGCCCAATACAACCTACCGCCCGAGCTCATGCGTATCGAGATCACTGAGACGGCTTATACGGGAGAGTCCGAGGCCGTGGACAAACTGACGGCCGACCTGCACACCCGCGGCTTCTCGACCTATATGGACGATTTTGGCACCGGTCAGTCCACGCTCGCGATGCTCAAGAACGTCAACGTCGACGTCATCAAGCTCGACCGCGCCTTTGTACCCACCGATCGCGATCAAGGCCGCAGCACGCAAATCATTTCATCGATGCTCGAAATGGCGCAGTCGCTCCATCTGCCCGTCGAGGTCGAAGGCGTCGAGACAAATGAACAGGCGAACATGCTACGACAAATGGGCGCCCGCTACGCTCAGGGCTTCCTCTACTACCGCCCCATGCCGGCGAAGGATTTTGAGGCATTGCTCGATGGTGGCAATAACAACTGATACGCTCGCGCGCAAAACGCCACCGCCGAAGGGGGAATTTGCCTCCATTAGCTGACTTATATCCCCAATTCAAACCGAATTGGGGATATGATACAAACCATTGTTCCGCCCAAGGAGGTTATCCATCATGAACGAGTCATATCGCCTGGGTGAGCAATTGATTATTGCCTATCTCCAACGACTTGCGAATGGCATCTCGACCGCCGAACTCGATGTTGCCGCGCTGCCTGCTGAGCTACGCGCCGTTGGTGAGCAACTGCAAAAGACGCATGCCATCCTGCAACAAGAGCGCCAGCTGCTTGAGCGCAACGCCTATATCGATCCGCTCACCAACTTGGGCAACCGCAGCGGACTCGACCGTCACGTCGAGCAACTCTGGCGCAAAGGCGACCCCTTCACCTGCGCCTATATTGACATCGACCATCTCAAGCATTGCAATGATAGGTTTGGCCACGCCGAAGGCAATCGCTATATTCTGAGCATCTGCTGCACGCTCTCCGAAACCATGGAGCACGATGAGATGCTGTTCCGTATCGGTGGAGACGAGTTTGTGCTTATCTCGCTCTCCGCAAACGAGACTGAACTCGAGCAGCGCTTGGAGCAGGTACGTGCCGGGCTGATCGAGGCGAGCTCAGATGGCAAGGCGCCCATGATCGCCAGCTTTAGCTTTGGCTGCTCGCGCGTCGATCCACTTGCCGGCGACACGCGTCGCCAGATGACGATGGATGCCGATCGCAAGATGTATCGCTATAAGCTTATGCATCGTGTACAGCAACCGGAAAACAATGACGCGCCGCAACGCCCAATCGCCGATCAGCTTCCCTGCAACGACCGGGTGTTCCAAGCGATCTCCATGAGCTCCGAGACGCGCTATCCGTTCATCCTTAACCTCGATACTGGAGAATCGCAATGGTCGGTTAACGCCGTGCGCGATTTTGACCTGCCTTCCCAGCACCCTTTTAACTCACTCGACATGTGGCTCGCCCGCGTTCATCCCGAGGACCGCGACAACGTACGCGCCGAGCTCGACATGGTGATAAACGGCACGTGGCACTTCCACTACATGCAGTATCGCGTAATGGATGCCACCGGAAAATACGCGCTTTGCGACTGCACGGGCTACCGCTTGGACGGCACCGATACCGAGCCCAGCATGTATGTGGGCATTATCGTCAACCGAAGCCTAGCGGATACGACCGACTCGGTAACGGGCCTGGGCGATGTCCACGCGCTGGTCAACGCTATTGGAGAGATGCGCCGCGTGCCGCACGAGGCAGGCTTTATTGCCATTAAGGTCGACGATATCGCCGAGGTCAATGCCCGCTTTGGATTCGATGCAGGCGACCGCGTGCTCGCCGAAAGCGCCGCCTGCCTCATGGATTGTTCGCGCGGCAAGGGCCGCCTGTTCCGCTCGACGGGGCCGACATTCGTGGCACTCTTCGATGAGCTCGGCCCCGAGGCAATCGATGAGATCGCAAGCGACATCGAACGGTTCCTGGGTACTCCCGTGCTCATCGGCTCGCTTGAATATCAGCCGCCCATTCGCGTGGCCACGCTCCATCTGGACGGCGTCGACCGTCAGCCCGTTTCCATTTTGAACGAGCTCAAAGCGTTGCTCGGGAAAGCCGTGCAGGTGCCAGGTACCAAACTGGATTAGCGCCGCGCCCGCGCCGCCTCCCCCATCGTGCGATAATCCTCTGCAGAAGTCACCAAAAGCAGAGGGAGTTTGTGATGAAGGTTCTTTTAGTCAACGGTAGCCCCAAGGCAAACGGCAACACCGCTCGCGCGCTTGCCGAAGTCGCCGAGCAATTGCATGCCGAGGGTATCGATACCGAGGTGTTTCAGCTGGGCGCCAAGCCCATTCGCGATTGCATCGGTTGCGGCCAGTGTGGCAAGCTCGATTGCCGCTGCACCTTTGACGACGACGTGGTCAACGAGCTCATCGCTGCAGCCGAGCAGGCAGATGGCTTTGTCTTTGGCTCGCCTGTCTACTACGCGCACCCCAGCGGCCGCATTCTCTCGGCACTCGATCGCGCATTCTATGCAGGCGGACATGCCTTTGAGCACAAACCCGGCGCCGCTGTCGCCGTCGCCCGCCGCGGCGGCACGTCGACCACGTTCGATGTGCTCAACAAGTACTTCACCATTAAGCAAATGCCCGTGGTTGCTTCCACCTACTGGAATAACGTGTTTGGCCGCGTGCCCGGCGACGCCGATGGGGATGCCGAGGGCCTTGCCACCATGCGAAACATCGGCAAAAACATGGCCTGGCTCCTGCGCTGCATCGAGGCAGGACAGGCCGCCGGCATCAACGCACCCGAGGCAGATCGAGCAACGACCAACTTCATTCGATAGAGCGGCGGGACCATGAATATTCAAATCTTCGGGACTAAGAAGTCCTTCGACACCAAGAAGGCCCAGCGCTATTTTAAGGAGCGCCGCATTAAGGTGCAGTTTATTGACCTTAAGGAAAAGGAGATGAGCAAGGGTGAGCTTACGAGCGTGATGCAAGCGGTCGGCGGTATCGACAAGCTGCTCAACCCCAAAGCCAAGGACGAGGAGACGCTCGCGCTCATTCAGCACCTTACCCCCAGTCAGCGCTTCGACAAACTGCTCGAGAATCAGCAGGTTTTGGCCGAGCCCATCGTGCGCAACGGCAAAAAGGCCACCGTCGGTTACTGCCCCGATGTGTGGGGAGCCTGGGAGTAGCCTGTGTTATTTGCCGGCGCGTGGGTATAAGAGCAGGCGTTTGGCATATGATTTAACTGTAAGCCATGTCTAACAAAGGAGGGCACATGCCCAACAAACCCGTGAAGATCATCATGCTTACCGGATACCTCGGTGCCGGCAAGACCACGCTGCTCAACCACATCCTCGCTAACGACGGCGGCATCCGCGCCGCCGTGATCGTCAACGATATCGGCGAGATCAACGTCGACGCCAGCCTTATCGCCGACGGCGGCCTTTCCGAGACCGACGACCTCATCCCGCTCACCAACGGCTGCATCTGCTGCACGCTTTCGGACGACCTTGCTAACCAGCTGCAGGGCATCGCCGATTCGGGCAACTTCGACTACATCATCATCGAGGCTTCGGGCATTTGCGAGCCTATCCCCATCGCCTACACCATCTCGAGCTTCTGCGACGAGGCCAAGGTGGGCGGCGAGCCCAAGCTCGCGCTCGACAACATCGTGGCCGTGGTCGATTGCGCCCGCATGTATGACGAGTTCAACGGCGGTCGCGACCTGCTGGCCGAGGATATCGACGAAGACGACATCGAGAGCCTGCTCATCCAGCAGATCGAGTTCTGCTCCACGCTGATCCTCAACAAGACCGATACCGTGACGCCCGAGCAGATCGCCGAGCTCAAGGCCATCGTGCGCAGCCTGCAGAAAGACGCCGTGATCGTCGAGGCCCAAAACGGTGAGGTCCCCATGGAGGAGCTGCTCGATACCGGCCGCTTCGACTTTATGCGCGCCTACAACTCCGCCGCTTGGATCGAGGCCATGGAGCATCCCGAGGAGCACGACGACCCCGAGGTGCTCGAGTACGACATCGAGACCTTTGTGTACTCGCGCCGCAAGCCGTTTGACCTGCAGAAGTTCACCGATTTTGTTGAGCAGGAGTGGCCCGACGAGGTCATCCGCGTCAAGGGTCCGCTGTGGCAGACCGGCAATCCGGACATGTGCTACATGTTCGAGCAGGCGGGCCACCAGATGCGCTTAATGGAGAACGGCCTGTTTGTCGATTCGGCGCCCGAGGGCGAGAAGCAGAAGATCATCGACGAGAACCCCGAGATCATGCAGATTTGGGACGACGAGACGGGCGACCGCATGACGAGCCTGTGCATCATCGGCCGTCACATGGACAAGGATGCACTCATCGCCTCCCTTGATGCCTGTCTGACCGACTGGCACCGCGCCTAGGTTTATCCAAGCGGGCATTTTTCCGCCTACGTAACCGCCAAACCACCACGAAGGTGCCCTTCGTGGTGGTTTTTCGTTCTGAGCCAAGGAGATTCATGTTCAACATCGTGCTGTACGCGCCCGAGATTCCGGCCAATACGGGCAATATCGGCCGCACCTGCGTGGTTACCGGTGCCCGCCTGCATCTGGTGGAGCCCCTGGGCTTTTCGCTCGACGACAAGACAGTGCGCCGCGCCGGCCTGGGCTACTGGCAAAACTTGGACGTGACGACCTATGCCGGCTGGGAGGATTTTCTTGCGCGCAACGACCTCTCCCCTGCCGATGGTAGCCTGCATCTGCTGACCAAAAAGGCACGCCGCACCTATGCGCAGAGTACCTACCGCGATGGAGACTACTTGGTCTTTGGCAGCGAGAGCTCGGGCATTCCCGAGCCACTGCTTGCCGCGGCGTCCGAGCGTTGCGAGCGCATCCCGATGCTGCGCGATTGCGACTCACTCGATAACGCCGAGGCCTGGGAAGCCCACGAGGAATCGCTGGGGCATATCGAGGACGGCCATGAGGCCATCCTTCGGCAGGATATCTGCGGCAACTTCGTCAATCCGGACGACTACCGCATCAGCGCACTCAACCTCTCCAACAGCGCCGCCATCGTCCTCTACGAGGCCCTACGCCAAACAGGCTTTCCGGGAATGTGACAAAGGAACTGCCCCTTTGTCACATTCAGGCGCCACGCCGATGGCACACACGCCCAATTGATGTTCTAGATAAAGAGCCTCACTTTTAATCAGAATTAACTAAAGTAAAATGAAGTTAAACGGCGGTGTGAAAGGAGAGCCTTGTGGAATATCTCGAGAACCCGTTTACCCCCAGTTTTGGTGAGGTTCCCGCCCATCTCGCTGGCAGACAACAGATTATTCGGGATTTGGACCGTGCCTTCTTGAGCCAGCGCAGGCGCCCAGAATTGACCTCGATCTTCTCAGGCGCGCGTGGAACCGGTAAAACCGCTCTCATGTCGTCGCTCGCGACAAGGGCGGAATCCCACGGCTGGATAGCCGTAAAGACGACCGCGCTCCCGGGAATGCTTGAGGAACTCGAGTTCGGGGCGAAACGCGCCGCAGCCCATCTCATCGACCCGTCCAACCACTTCGAAGTCACCGGCCTCGGAATTGCACCGCTCGGCAGCATCGAGGTCAATCGTGTCCACGATGCCTCAACCTGGCGTTATCGCATGAGCGACATCATCGACCAGCTCAACGAGGCGGGCACCGGTCTGCTCGTCACGGTTGACGAGGTGGACCCGACACTCGACGAGATGATTCAGCTCGCAGCGACGTATCAGCACTTTGTGACCGATGGGAAACGCGTCGCCCTGCTCATGGCGGGACTTCCCAACAACGTCTCGACGTTGCTGAACCACAAGACGGTCTCGTTCCTTCGCCGCGCCCAACAATATCATCTGGGTCGCATTGCCGACTATGACGTACGCGAGGCCTTGATTCGCACGATCCAGGAAAACGATCGCTTGGCAGATGCTGAGGGAATCGATAGAGCCGTTCGCTCGATCTCTGGTTTTCCCTTCCTATTGCAACTCGTAGGCTACCGTGCCTGGGATCTCACAAGCGATTCGAAGGAGATCTCGTCACGCGACTTTGACCTGGGAATCAAAATCGCGCGCGACGAGATGGACGACCGAATCCTCGCGGCAACCTATCGGGAACTCACTGCAGAGGACAAGCGATTCCTCATCGCCATGCTCGATGACGAGGAAGAGTCCACCACCGCTGACCTTGTCGAGCGCCTTAGGCGTTCGCCGCAGCAGGTCTCCCGCTACCGACGCCGCATGATAGACGCCGGCATCATCGGGGAGCGAGGACGAGGGCTCGTCGCATTTGAATTGCCATTCTTCCGCGACTATCTCTCCGCTCAGTGCGTGAAATAGGCATCAATGAGGCAAAGGGACTGTCCCTTTGCCTCATTGTCTATAGGTAGCGGCCAGTAACGCTCTTGGGACAGGCAGCGATATCCGCCGGCGTGCCGGCGCAGACGATTTGCCCGCCGGCGTCGCCACCGCCCGGGCCCATGTCGATCACATAATCGGCGTTACGGATAAGGTCGAGATCGTGTTCGATCACGATAACCGTGGCGCCCTTGGAAACAAGGCCGTCGAACACACTCAGCAACACCTGAACATCGAGCGGATGTAGTCCGATCGTGGGCTCGTCGAATACGAACACGGTATCGTCCTGCACGCGGCCCATCTCGCTCGCGAGCTTAAGGCGTTGTGCCTCGCCGCCCGAGAGCGCCGGCGTGGGCTCACCGAGCGTGAGATAGCCCAAGCCTAGGTCATGCAAGGTCTGCAAGCGCGCCTGGACTTTCTTGAGCCCCACCGTGGCATCGATGGCCTCGTCCACGCTCATGTCCATGAGCTGCGGCAACGTCAGCAAGCTCCCATCCTTGCCCTCGCGATGGATATGCGAAGCCGCGTCTGCATAACGTGAGCCGCGACATGCCGGGCAAACGATCTCGACATCGGGCAAAAACTGCACGTCGAGCGATATCGAACCCGTGCCATCGCACGTGGGGCAGCGCAAGGCACCGGTGTTGTAGCTAAAGGCACCTGCCTTGTAGCCGGCTGCCTTGGCCTCGGACGTACGGGCGAAGGCGCGGCGCAATTCATCATGGATGTCGGCATAGGTTGCCACCGTCGAGCGAACATTGGCGCCAATGGGCGTAGCGTCAATCAGGTTGGCGCGGGCAATGCCTTCGGCATCGACCCAACGCACGTGTCCCGGCAAGCGCTCGCCAGCTGCCCGCGCCTTAAGCGCCGGGATGAGCGTCTCGAGCACCAACGTCGTCTTACCCGAACCCGAAACGCCCGTCACCGCGACAAGGCGGCCGCGCGGGATATCGACTTCGAGCGGCTTGACGGTATGGATGGCATCGGTCGCCATGCGGATATGGCCCTGGTCGAACATTTCGTCGTCAATCACCTGCGGACGCAAGCGCTTGGGCTCGGCGCGCAAAAACGGCGCGATGCGACTGCCCTGCGATTGCTCGACCTCGTCTACCGTACCAGCGGCGATCACATTGCCGCCGCCTGCTCCGGCAACGGGACCCATCTCGACCAGATAGTCGGCATCCGCCAGTACGCGCGTATCGTGGTCGACAACAACCACGGTGTTACCGTCATCCACCAGATCTCGCATCACGCCTACCAGGCCGTCGACATTGGCAGGATGCAAGCCGATCGAAGGCTCGTCCAGCACATAAAGCACGCCTGTCGATCGGTTACGCACCACGCGAGCAAGCTGCACGCGTTGGCGCTCACCCGTGGAAAGCGTGGCGCCGGCGCGGTCGAGTGAAAGGTAATCGAGACCCAAGTCGACCAGACGACGGGCCGCGCTCAAAAACGAATCGCAGATATCCGTCGCCATGGGCCGCATCTCGGGCGGCAAGAATGCGGGCACCCCGCGCACCCACTCAATTGCCTCGCCCAGCGTCATAGCCGCCGCCTGCGCCAGATTGATACCGCGCACCTGGGGCTGGCGCGCAGCCTCGGAGAGACGCGTGCCGCCGCAATCGCGGCATGGGCCCTCGCGCAAAAAGCGCGCAACGCGTTTTAAGCCCTTATCGTCCTTGACCTTGGCGAGCGCATTCTCGACGGTATAGACGGCGTTGTAATAGGTGAAGTCGAGCGGCGTGGCGCCCTCGCCGTTTTTGGGAACGTAGAGAATGTGCTTCTTAACCGCCGGACCATGGAACACGATGTCGCGCTCTTGAGGCGTGAGCTGGTCAAACGGAACATCGGTGCGCACGCCCATCTCGCCTGCCACTTGCTTCATCAAATCCCACATGAGCGTACCCCAGGGAAGCACTGCGCCTTCGTTGATAGTTTTTGACTCGTCGGGCACCAGGCTCGCCTCGTCCACCTCGCGCATGACACCGGTGCCGCCACAGGTGGGACATGCACCGCCGCTGTTAAATGCAAGGTCCTCGGCGCTCGGCGCGTAGAACTCGCGACCGCATGCAGGGCACGTGAGCGACAGGCCAGCGGCCACGTTAAGGCTCGGCTCCACGCGCGCCCCGCAATGCGGGCACACATGATGGGCGCAACGGCTAAAGAGCAGACGCAGGCTATTGTTGAGCTCGGTCATGGTGCCAAAGGTCGAGCGCACGCCCGGCACGCTCGGACGCTGGTGCAGCGCGAGCGCCGCCGGCACGTGCAGCACCTCGTCCACCTGAGCGTGCTCGGCCTGCGTCAGGCGACGTCGAGTATAGGTGCTGAGCGCCTCCAGGTAACGACGCGAGCCCTCGGCATAAAGAACCCCCAGTGCCAGCGAGCTCTTGCCCGAACCCGACACGCCGGCAATACCCACGAGCTTTCCCAGCGGAATATCGATATCGGTGTCCTTGAGGTTGTGTACACGTGCGCCACGTACCTCGATAGCCTGCGGGCTCATCTTCTGTTCCGTCACCTTTATCACCCTACTCATGCCATATAACTCGATCGCGAATGTACGCGCCCAGCATGGGCACGGTAAATCGGACGAGACCGTATCCGGCAGCCTCGATGACGCGCTCGCGAATCAGGCTTGCGCGATATTTACTCGCCCAGCTCTGGGTGCGATCGCAGCGCTCAATGATATCCGCCATGCGACTCGGTTTGCCCTCGTCAACCGCCATGGCCTCGATAAAGAGGCGCTGTGGACTGCGCAGCCCGTAATAAAGAGGCGCGTCAACCGCTTCGTAGAACTCGGAGACGGCATCCGCATGGCCATCCTCGGCATCGCGCCTTTCAATGACCCGTGAGTTGCGCCGGACAGCAGACCGCCACATGTAATATCCCACCAGCTGAACCATATAGGGATGCCCCATGCTCTTGCGCGCCGCAAGGTCCGCCGTCTCCGCATCAACGCAAAGGCCAGCGTCTTTGACCGCCTGGACATATGAATCGCGCACTTTGGGCAAAGAAATCGACCCCAGCGTACGCTGCTGGGCGCGCCGCAAAAACGTTACGCTCGGCTCTTCGAGCAAGTCATCAACCATACTGGGCAAGCCGGCAAAAACCAGCGCAAGACCGCGCTGATCGCTATCGGGCAAGCCCGTAGCATCCTGGTCTCCGAGCACCTGCTGATAGAGAACGGCCAGCGCCGCCAGTTCCTCGATAGATGCCGATTGGGCCTCGTCAATCGCAAACAGTAAGCCCTTTCCCGGCCCGAGTTTCTTGAGGCGTTCGTTGACTAACCCGCGCAACGTCTCGCCTTTTGCCCGCGCCGCCTCGACCGACATCCGGCCAAATGACGGACCGAACTCCATTGACGTCACAACGGGTTTATTCGAGCGAAGCGCGTCGGCCAAGCGGTCGCATAAGCCAAGCGAAGCGGAATCGGAGACAACCGCCCATCCGCGCTCACTGGCCAGACGTTGCAGCTCCCGCAGGAGAACCGTCTTGCCGCAGCCGCGGTTTCCCGTAATGAGCATGAGCCTGCCCGGCGCTCCGGCGCCGTTATCGAGCCCTTCCTCGAAATCTTCGATGACCGACTCGCGACCGATGAGTATCGGAGGCCGCTTGCCAGCCGTGGGCTTAAAGGGATTTGGATTCATGTCGGCCTCCTCGGATTGGCAAACCCTGGTAATAGTTATACTAACTTATACCGAGTTATACCAACAGGATGCGACAAAGAGACTGACCCTCTATCACCTATGGCCGAAAAACTCGGCGTCCGCCGCTCGCCAGGGGCGGAAGGTGGCGGGATCGACCTTTACGTGGGCTGCCTCGGGGACGTTGTACCACTTGACGGTGTAGCCAGCGCCGTGAGAGCAAAAGACCGAGTCGGGCGTGTTGGGCAGATCGGCCTCGGGCTCATAGGCGGCCGTCTCGATGACGCGCTCGGCATCATGGCAAGCTGCATAGCCGGCAAACTCTAGGTACAGATGTCCGCGACCGCTCGTGTAGGCAGCCACCTCCAGCGCGTAATCCTGCACTTCGGATGCCGGCACGCGGCCCCCAAGCTTCGCCCGGTCGCCCGCCATCGTCGGCGGCTCGTACTCAGCACCCATACGCGTGGCATCCGACAACGAACGACCCACGCACTCCCCCGGCACCTCGAGCTCAAAGTGGTACCACGGCTCCAACAGCACGTCTGCGCCGACCTCGCGCGCCTGCATCAAACCCTGGCGAATCGCGCGGTACGTGGCCTGGCGAAAATCGCCGCCCTCGGTGTGTTTGGCATGCGCGCGGCCGCCCGTGAGCGTAATGCGCACATCGGTGATGGGAGAGCCGGTCAGCACGCCCAGGTGATTGCGCTCCATGGCGTTGGTGAGCGCCAGACGCTGCCAGTTCAAGTCGAGCTCGTCAGTCGAGGTCACGGTGCCAAATTGCACGCCCGAGCCCGCCGGTAACGGCTCCAAACGCAGATGTACCTCGGCATAGTGGCGCAGCGGCTCAAAGTGGCCCACGCCCTCGACCGGCTGCGAAATAGTCTCCTTATAGAGAATGCCGCCAGGCTCAAACTCAACCACGAGGCCAAAGCGATCGGCTAGCACGCGCTGCACGACCTCGAGCTGCACCGCACCCATCAACTGCAGATGAATCTGCTCAAGATGCGTGTTCCAGCTTACGCCGAGCATGGGGTCCTCATCGGCAAGCTCGGTCAGCGCTTGGAACACCGTATGGACATCGTGCTCGCCCGGCAGCACCGTATAGGTGAGAACCGGCGCTATGACAGGCGCATCGCCCGCGGGCTCCGCGCCCAAGGCATCACCCGGGTGAACGTGCGCAAGGCCCGTTACGGCGCAGATGCCGCCAGCAGCAACTTCTTGGACAAGCTCGTACTTCTCGCCGTTATAGATACGGACCTGATCGATCTTTTGCTCCCATGCCTCGACACCGGAGCGCCCCTCAATCACCTGTTTTGCACGCAGCACACCGCCCGTCACCTTAACCCAGGCAAGGCGCTCACCACGGTCTCCACGACTCACGCGATAGACGCGCGCGGCGAACTCCTGGGACCATGCCCGCTCGCGCATCAAAGCACACATACCGTCGAGTAACTCCGCCACGCCTTGGTCTTTGAGCGCCGAGCCGGCAAAGCAGGGGAACAGCTTGCGCTCCGCAACGAGCCGCGACAACGTTTCGGCAGACAACTCGCCTGCTTCAAGAAACTCATCGAGCGCCACCTCGTCCAACGCCGCAGCATCCTCTTGCACAGCGCCGCCCGCCAGCAAATCTTCGGCATCCAGACAGCCCTCGGAAAGACGCTGGCCGAGCTGCGTCAGCAGCGCATCGCGACCAGGGTTCTCAAGATCGATCTTATTGATAAAGATGAACGTCGGGATGTCATAGCGCGCAAGCAGGCGCCACAGGGTTTCGGTATGCCCCTGCACGCCGTCGTTGGCGCCCACAACCAAAATCGCGTAGTCGAGTGCGCGCAGCGTGCGCTCCGCCTCGGCAGAAAAATCGACATGTCCCGGCGCATCCACGAGCATGACGTGAGTATCGCCATGGTCGAGCACAGCCTGCGACGAGAAGATCGTAATACCGCGCTCGCGCTCAATCTCGTTCGTATCCAGATGCGAATCGCCATTGTCCACGCGGCCGCGCTTGCGAATGCGGCCCGCGTTGAATAGCATGGCCTCGGCCAACGTGGTCTTGCCGGCATCGACATGCGCCAAGATTCCAACGACCGCTTGCTTCGACATGGCTCTCCTCTTATTGCAAGCCCATCGCACGCGGCAACGGGCGTCCTCGTTCTACACTGGATGATACAATTTACGGGCCGGCGGGCGAAGCGGGCCCTATCCCCCGACCGAGCTCATCGCCCTGCGTTGCCGTGCGGCGATTTTCGTAGGTTCGCGCCTTGCGAAAGCCGGCTTGCAAAACAGCCAGCGAACGAAAATGGCCCCACCCGGGGCCATTTTCGTTCGTGCAAATTGTTGATACGCGTCCCCGCTCTTATGCCTCGCGCAGCCAGTCAAACGCAACACGCGGTGTACCGTCGGACACATACACGATGCCGGCGCGCTCAAACCCCGCCTTGAGGCTCGCGCCCTGCATGGGCAGGTTGTCCTGATGCGTGTCGATGCGCAGGTGATCGGCACGCTCCTTGGCAAAGGCAAACATCGCAGCCGCGATACCGTGCACGGTGCCGTCGGATGCCACACGGTGCAGCACAGCGTACGGAGTGTCGCTGCGCCATTGCCCATCCTCAATGACGTCATAGCACTCGTCCGGGCCCGGTAAAAAGGCAAACGTCGCCACCGCGCGACCGTCGACTTCGCACACATAGCTGCCACCGGCGGCAATATCGGCAGCCAGCTGCTCGGCAGAAGGCGTGCCCTCGGGCCACTGCGTGGCGTTGCCATGTGCGCGCATAAAGGCGCGGGCCGCGTCATAGATAGCCATGACGGCGGGAATGTCGGTATCGAGGGTTTTTCTGATCATCACGCGGCGACCTCACGTTTATTGGTATCACTTTGGTTGAGCAATGATACCAGCGTTTGGAGAGAGGCGCTAAGCAGATGGGAAGCAAAAAGCGAGCCGCCTGGTCAAAGGCCAAAAGCGAGTTTTTGGGCGCTGCTACCGGCGGCGATATGAGCGACCTGTTTGCGCGCGAGGACGAGCGCCGCGACGCCCTAGACGCCGAGCGCGATGAAGCCTGGCGTTACAAGTCGTGCGAACGCAAAAACCGTTACGATACACGTGCCGAGGCCGAGGCCGTTATGGCCGACTGCGAAAACCGCGGGCGGCGCGGTTTGGCCTGCTACAAATGCGAATACTGCGGTGGCTGGCACCTGACATCGCACCCATGGAAATAGGCGCCGCATCGGCACGGCATTGACGGAGCGCCAGCCATCGCACGCAAGCTACGGGCGCGGCGGCACCAAAACATCGTAACGAACGGCCTTGCCCGCAAGTTGATAGCTCGGCTTAACACCGGCAAGCAGTGGCCCCTTCACCGGCCGCTTGATAACCAACTTGCGCGGGTGCACCGCAAGCGCAGCCTCAACCAGCGTCTCCTCATCGGCGCACGGCTGCTCCAGATGGTGCAAGAGTTGGAATTTCTTTTTAACCGCCGCGCTCTTGGTGCGTCCGGGAAACATGGGGTCCAGATACACCACGTCGGGAGCGGTGAGCTCGCCCCGCCCGATCAGCTCAGCTGTATGGTAAAGGCCAGCAATGCTGTCCTCGCCCGCATGTAAGCGCATGCGCGCCACGGCTGTCGCAAGCGCCGGATCATCTGCCGCGCGATCCAAAGCATCCTTGAGGAGCGCCGCGATCACGCAATCCTGCTCATACAGATCGACGGTAAAGCCCGCGGCCGCCAGCAGCAGCGAATCCTCGCCAAAGCCTGCCGTGGCGTCAATCGCCCATGGGCTCTCGATGCCTTTTGCGCGCGCAGCCTTTACCAGCAGTTCTTGCTGCAGACGGCCCTGTTTGAGCCGTGGAAGCATGCGGCCAAAATCGGCACGCAGCTCCATCGTGCCGTCGGTGAGTGTGAGGCCCTCGGACTTCCCGATCAGCTCAAGCCCCGCGGACCGAGCAACAGAAAAGGGATCGACGACGCCCATGGGTACTCCTTAGCAAGCAAAACGAATACGTGAGCGCCGTTTGTGTCGGCACCCAACCGTCCGCTATTGTCCCACATGCGACATGGCCCACAGCATCGCAATACAAAGCACCGCCATCAATCCCGTGCACACAGTAGCGATCACGGAATCACTCATGCGCCTTCCCAACGACCGCGCCTCACGTACCTGCTCTGCTCCGTACATCATGGTTCCTCCTTCGGTCTAGCTCTTACCATGGCCCCATCATCGCAGCGCCGCGCATACGCTGCCATCGATTTGGCTTACGCCCAGCTTTCCTTTTTGAAAGGTTGGACCGCACAGGCAAGAGACGCTTTCAAACGCATGCATCGCCCCGTTGAACTACAATGTGCTTCACCATATGTGCAGTACATTGGGTGCGCCAAGTTGGCGTACTCGTATCGAAAGGACCAGCCATGAGCTTCACTCGCAAGACTCTCAAAATCCTTGCTCTCATCTACTTTGTTTTGGGCATCGCCAGCCTCGTCACCGCCGGCGTCGGTATCGCCACGGGCGGTCTCGATTCCACGTACGGTTCGTACGCCACGCTCGCAGCGGTCGTGCTTATCGCCAAGGGTCTCGTCGACCTTGCTGCAGGCGTCGCCGGTGTCAAGGGCGCCAACAAGCCTTCGCAGGTGGACGGCGCGTTTAAGCTCGGTATTGTTGCCGCGGTCGCCACGCTTGCCCAAGCGGTGCTCACGCTTCCCGCGTTTGGCGGCGACGCCATCAACTTTGGCGCCTTTGTCATCGTGGTGTACGACCTGTTCTTTGTCCAGCAGGCACACGCCGTTAAAGCCGAGAACAAGGACCGCCTGTAAGCGCTCGCTTCTCATAACCTCTGCAGCCAAGCAACTAAAAAGGGCCGATCGCGCATCTCCGCGGTCGGCCCTTTACGTTTGCCCAGATAAAACCTACCAAAATAAACCTGTCCCTTTTTGGCAGGTTGTTAGCTGTGGCGGTACTCGGCGATGATGAAGTCGATGTCGGTTTGAAGGGTATCCAAATTTGCCAGGCGCTCTTTGTCGGCAGGGCGTGTGCGATAGTAGTACGGCGTCATCTGGAACACCGCCTCGATATCGGCCTGGGTCTGAAGCGTAATATTCGCAGATACCCGCTGCGTTCCGACTAACTCGAGCTCGGTGGTCTTCGGCAGCTTCTCATCGTTAAGGTACGGCGTGTCGTAGAGCACCTCCTTGAGCCCAAACAGATGACGGGCACCCGGCACCACGGTGTAGAGCGAACCCTCCGGCGCCAGCACGCGGGCAAACTCGCGCTCGTTAAAGGGAGCGAAGAGCTCGGTCACCATATCGAAGGCGCCATCGGCCACAGGGATGTCCTTCATGTTGGCCACGAAGTAGGTCGCATCGCCGCGCTTGGCCGCCAAGCGCACCATCTCTTTGCCCAGGTCGAAACCGTAAGCATCCACGCCCGGCACCGCGCCCATGGCGCTGGTGTAGTAGCCCTCGCCACAGCAAATATCGAGCAGCGTCATGGGGCCGTTCACAGACGCGGCGCGCCCAGACACCTGCTTGCGCGCCAACTCAACCATCGCATCGCGCAACGGCGCATAGTAACCGCAATTCAGAAAGTCACGGCGGCTGCGTGCCTGCGACTTGGGATCGCCCATAGAGTCGCCGCTCTTGGACGAGCGCAGTAGATATAGATAGCCCTCGCGCGCACGGTCAAACCGGTGTCCACCCGCGCACACAGCACCGCGCTCGTCGTCCACCAACGGCTCATGGCAAACGGGACACAACAACATGGCAACTCCTTAGCGCGAACAACACAACGCCCACCATTGTCGCACGCCTTCCCCACCTAGTCATTGGGGGACGTTCTTGAACGACTAGTCGTTTAAGAACGTCCAACGACTAGCCGATTAGGAGTATCATCATCTGCGCAAATAAGCACGGAAAAGCATATTAGAGATTGAGAGCGTATGGCTGATACCGCATCTAAGCACATTGACATGACCACCGGTTCGCTGTGGCGCAATATTCCCCTGTTCGCCTTCCCCGTGGCCGCCACGAGCATCTTGGAGCAGCTGTCGAACCTCATCGCCACGGTCATTATCGGTAACTTCTCGGGCGACCAGGGAACCCTCGCCATGGCGGCGGTCGGCTCCAATGTTCCGCTTACCAGTCTTATGCTCAACCTGTTTATCGGCATGTCGCTTGGCTCCAACGTGGTCATCGCCAATGCTATCGGCCGCAACGATCAGAACATGGTCAAACGCGCCGTCCATACCTCGATTCTTATGGCACTTGTGGGCTTTGTCGTCATCGCTCTGGGCGAGATCTTTGCCGAGCCCATGCTCGCCGCGCTCAACGTTCCTGCCGAAACCATGCCGCTCGCTTCGCTCTACCTGCGCGTCTTTTTGCTCAGCATGCCCTCGATCTTGCTCTACAACTTTGAGGCCGCGATCTTCCGCTCCGTCGGCATCACCCGAATGCCGCTGCAGGCACTTGCCGTGTCCACCGTCCTCAACATTGGCCTGGATCTCATCTTTGTCCCCGTACTCCACTGGGGCGTCGCGGGCGTCGCCATCGCCACCGCTATCGCCTACACTGTCAGCGCCGCCACGCTCTTTATCCGCCTGCTCAAGACCGACTCCGTCGTCCGCGTCACCCCGCGCGACCTGGCTATCGACCCCGTCGCCCTCAAGCGCATCGTCAAGATCGGCCTGCCCGCCGGCATCCAGAGCGCCGTCTTTGCCGTCGCCAACATCATCATCCAGTCTGCTATCAACAGCCTGGGCACCGAGGTCATGGCGGCATCGAGCGCCGCCATGAGCCTGGAGTACGTGTGCTACAGCCTTCTCAACAGCTTTAGCCAGGCTTGCACCACCTTTGTGGGACAAAACCACGGTGCCCGCCAGATCGACCGCTGCACCAAAACGCTCAAGGTCTGCTTGGTCGAAGGCGGTATCGTTGCACTCACCACGATCATCGTTATTGTCGGCCTGGGACGCGAGATCTTGTCGCTCTTTAACAGCGATCCCAACATCGTCTCGATCGGCTATATCCGCGTGTGTTCGATCTTCCCGGCGTACGCCTTTAGCATGTTCTACGAAAACATGTCAGGCTACCTGCGCGGCTTTGGTATCTCGCTCACGCCCGCCCTCATCACCATGATCTGCGTCTGCGGCATCCGCTTCTATTGGGTGTTCTGCGTGTTCCCGCACTTCCGCACCTTTGCGAACATCATGATGGTCTACCCCATCAGCCTGGGCACCACGGCGTTTTTTATGGTCGTAGCGGTACTACTCTGCCACCCGGCACGCACCTATCGTGTCACCCAAGCCAAAGCGACAGCCCGCTAAACGCCGCACTCAACGCCACGCCAGTCATTAATTGACAATATGCGAGCTCATATAGTCGATAAAACGCCTCGTGGCGATGGGCATGGTGTCCCAGCTGCGCCAGGCGGCCACCACATCGCGCGAGGGGGCATGCACGATGGGACGTACGCGAATATCGGCCCGCATGCCTTCGACGGTACGGCGATACAGCATACTCACACCTAGGCCCTCCTCCACCATCGCCATGATGGTGTAGTCGTCGGTCACCTCGCTCGTCACGTGCGGCGACAGCCCATGCGCCGCGAATGCATCGAGCACCAGGCTCTGTTCGCCCTCATCCAGCAGCACAAACGGCTCGGACGCCAGGTCGGCGAGTGTCACCTTTTCCTTTGCCGTCAGCGGATGCGCGGCCGGCAACAATGCTACCAACTCATCGTGATAGACCACGCGCTTCTCGAGCCCTGCGGTAAACCCACGCGCCGTAAAGCAAAAATCCACCACGCCGTCGTGCACCCATTGAGCGTTGCGCGTGTAATCGCCCTGCTTGAGGGTAAAGTGCACCCCCGGGTGCAGGGCCCCAAAGTCGCGGATCACACGCGGCAGCACGGTACGACTCACGTTGGTAAACGTCGCGATGCGAATATCGGTCGACGAAAGCCCCAGCAGCTCCTGGCGCTTGCCCTCGAGCTCGGCCTCGGCGGTCACGATCTGGCGCAGGTACGGCAGATATTGTTTGCCGTCGCGCGTAAGCGAAACGCCCTGCTTACCGCGCTCGATAAGCGTGGTACCCAGCTCGCGCTCGAGCGCCTTAACGGCCTGGCTCACCGCACTTTGCGTATAGCCCAGCTCGTCCGCTGCGCCTTTAAGGCTGCCGCGATCGACCACCATACAAACAATCTGATACCGCGATGCCATCGCGCCTCCACATCAATGCAGCCGTAAAACGTTTTGCCAGGGCTTTTTCTGTCAACATTAGTATTTCTTAATCATACTGAAGATACATTCGCTTTACTACATCAACATCTGGGAGCAGAATCCTTTTTGCGAAACCGTTCTGTAACAAAAGGAGTCCCATGGATCGCAAAAAAGCAATCGCGCTCTCATTTTCCGTTCCCGTCGCATGGGGCTTTTCGTATCCCCTCATGAAGATCGGCATGGACAGCATGAACGCCACGAGCATCGTCGCGCTACGCTGCATCATCGCCTTTGTGGTCTGCCTGCTGCTCTTCCACAAGCACGCGTTGCGCATCAACCGCGACCTTATGGTCCGCGCTGCCATCATCGGCGCCATTATGGCAACCGAACTCACCTGCATGTGCCTGGGCTCCAGCCTCACCTCCGCCTCCACTGCCGGCTTTTTGCAGAGCCTGACGGTCGTGATCGTGCCGTTTGCCAACGCCGCCCTGCTGCGCCGCGCCCCCGAGCGCAAGGTGCTCGTCGGCACGGCTATCGTCACCTGCGGCATGCTGCTGCTCTCGGGCGACGACTTCACCAGCCTGAACCCGGGCGCGCTCATCATGCTGCTCTCCGCCTTTATCTATGCCAGCCACATTATCGTGGCCAAGCGCTTTGTCGAAGAAGTCGATCCGCTTGCTCTGGGCGTTTGGCAGCTGGGCTTCGGCGGCTTGTTCTCGGGCATCGCTGCATTCACCTTTGGCGGCTTCACGCTTCCAGGCACGCCGGGCGAGATCGTGGTCGTCGTCGCACTCGCACTCATCTGCTCTGCCTATGGCTTTATCACCCAGACGCTCGTGCAGCCCCACGTGCCCGCCGAGACCACCGGCTTTGCCTTCTCGCTCGAGCCGGTCTGCTCCGCCGTCTTTTCGTTCTTCTTGGTCGGCGAGGTCCTGAGCCCCATCGCCTTCCTGGGTGCAGCTCTCATCCTCACCGGCGTCATGGTGGCAACCGTCGAGCTTCCGCGCCTTCGCGCGCATGGACAGGCTCGCATGGCAGGAGCGCCCGAGCACGTTTCGTAGACCCCACTCTTCATACAGCCGCGGCATAAAGGCAACCGGTGCGCCTTTACAATAGATGCCAACAGAGCATCTGGCATAAAGGAGCCCCATGGACACCGCAACTCGCGATCGCAACATAGCAACTTGGTTGGGCGATGCGCCGCAGCCGGTACGTGACACTACGAACCAGCTGCTCGAGCGCATCGCCCTTTTGCGTGCCGAGCAGACTATCTACCCGGCACAAGACGACATCCTCAATGCCCTCGCCTACACCCCGGCCGACCAGGTCAAAGTTGTCATCTTGGGTCAAGACCCCTATCACGGACCCAACCAGGCCATGGGACTGTCGTTCTCGGTCCCCGCGACGCAAACCAAGTTGCCGCCGAGCCTGCGCAACATCTATAAGGAACTCAAAGCCGATCTGGGTTGCCCCATTCCCGCCACGGGAGACCTAACCCCATGGGCACAGCAGGGCGTCCTGCTCCTCAACACCACGCTCACCGTGCGCGAGCATGCCGCCAACTCGCACGCCAAACTGGGCTGGAGCACGCTCACCGACTACGTTATCGAACGCTGCTGTCAGCTGCCCCAGCCGGTAGTCTTTTTGGCATGGGGCCGCTTTGCCCAGCAGATGGTCGATGGTAAGCTCGCCGCGACCGGCGCGGGCAAGGCAACCGGCAAGTTCTGCCTGGCATCCACGCACCCCTCGCCGCTTTCGGCCAACCGTGCCACGGCAGAACTCCCCGCCTTTATGGGGTCGCGCCCCTTCTCTGCTGCCAATCGGCTACTCGAACAGCACGGCTCGACCCCCGTCAACTGGGCTTGCCTCGGCTAAAAATCGATACATCAAAAACGCGCCCGACGGCTTTCCATCGGGCGCGTTTCCTATTCGGGCCAAATAAATTGCGTGCGGCCGGCCTCGCCGCCATCGATCAACAGGCTCTGCCCGGTCATAAACCGGTTGGTCACGCCCACAAAGTAGATCCACTCGGCGATCTCTTGGGCGGTGGCCCAGCGTTTAAGCGGCGTGAGCTCCATAATCTGGTTCCACAGGTGTTCGTCTTCCATCACGCAACGGTTGAGCGGCGTTATAACGCCGCCCGGGTCCACACTGTTGGCGATGGCCTGCGGTGCCAGGCGGTTTGCAAGGTTCTTGGTGTAGGCGATAACACCGCCCTTGCTGGCGGCATAGGCGGGAAACTCCGATCCCGTATGTCCGCTCGCCGACCCCACATTGACCACGGATTTGATAGCCGGCGCAGGCTTGGCGGCGAGCCCCTCCCCCACAAAGGCGTAGCGCTCGGTCACGTTGATGGTGCCACACAGGTTGGCGGCGATGTCGTCGGCCGAATCCTGCGTACCGGCAACGTTCACGATTACCTGAGGCTCAAGGTCGCTTGGAAACGAGTCCGGCTCGCGGACATCAACGATCAGATGGCGGTAGCGCTCGTGTTCGATCGCCGGCGACAGCAGATCAAAGCCCACGACCTCGTGGCCCTCATCCAAAAAGCGCTGCACGCACGCGGCTCCGATACCGCCCGAAGCGCCCGTGATCAAAACCCGCATACTTGCTCCTTAGGCGGTTGCGTGGCGCTCGAGGTACTCGGAACCCACATTCTCGCGCTCCCAGCCGCGCACGACCTTGTAGCCCACGGGGCTCAGGAAGACCTCGCACAGCAGCTCGGCAACAGCGCCGGTCAGCGAGCACATGAGGACCTGCACCCAGGTCCAACCAAAGAACGTGTGGCTCACCACGATGGCGAAGACCAGGTTGTCGATAAACTGGCCAACACCCGTGGACACATAGGAACGGAAGGCAAAGCTCGCAAAGTTATTCTTCTTGAGCATACGGCCGAGCGACTGGTTGAGCGTGGAGTTAACCACGGCAGAAACGAGCATTGCCAGCGAAGAGCCCAGCACCACGTACCAGGTGCCGCCGATGGTGGCGTTAAGGGCGGTGTTGACCTCGATCATGCCCGTGTCGTAGTAGGCGCCCCACATGCCGGGCGTGAGCGAACATGCCCAAAAGCACAGGCTCACGGCCAGGTTGACCAGTAGCGCGAGGATGGAGATTTTGATGGATGCCTTGGCGCCAAAGCGCTTGCAGATCATGTCCTGGCACAAAAACGAGACCCAGCTCACCACAAAGCCGCAATCGAGTGCCAGATACGGCAGGCTGATGAGCTCTTTGTTGGCCAGCAGGTTCATCATGATGACACTCACGAAAAACAGCGAAACCGTTGCCGCGGGAATGCTCCGCAACAGGACCTTGTAGTCCTCCATGACCTTCTTGATCATTATGTACTCCTTTGGTTTTAGGTTTAACGAGCAGGATATCGGACCCGAACTGCTCGGACGCCCCGGTCTTGAGACGACGGTGGGTATGATAGCCGCTCACACGGCATCAGGCAAGCAAACGGCGCGGCAGCCCCGCAGGGCCACCACGCCGATGCGCTAAAACGCTACGTTGCCAAACTCCGACAGGATAAGGTCGGGATTGTGGTCGGTTGCCCAATCCACGTTCCACGGGCTCGTGAACAGCAGCAACTTGCCGCCGCGCATGTCCTCGACGCGCAGCGTGTCGCGCGTGAGCGAAAGGCCCGGGATATCGATGGTATCGGGGTCGTTCTGAATCCAGCGGATGTCCGTATAGGGCAGCGGCTGGCGACGAACCTCAACACGGTACTCGGCCTTGAGGCGACGCTCGAGCACCTCAAACTGCAGCACGCCGACCACGCCCACGATGACGCTCTCCATGCCGGCACCAAGCTCGCGGAAGATCTGGATGGCACCCTCCTGGGCAAGCTCCTCCATACCCTTGACGAACTGTTTGCGCTTGAGCGTATCGACCTGCGTAATGCGAGCGAACATCTCGGGGGCAAACGTCGGGATCTGCGGGTACTGCACGTGGCGCTTGCCGGAGCACACAGTGTCGCCGATGCTAAAGATACCCGGGTCGAACAGGCCCACGATATCGCCCGCGTACGCCTCGTCCACGATGGCGCGGTCATCGGCCATCATCGAGGTACCCGTGGCAAGCTTAAGCTTGCGGTTGCCCTGCACGTGGAAGGCATCCATGCCGCGCTCGAACTTGCCCGAGCAAATGCGCACAAAGGCGATGCGGTCGCGGTGGTTCTTGTCCATGTTGGCCTGGATCTTAAACACAAAGCCGCTAAAGTCGTCGCGGCAAGGATCGACCGGCTCGCTGGTGAGCGTATCGGTATAGGCGCGCGGCGTCGGGGCCAGACGCAGGAACTCCTTGAGGAAGGGCTCCACACCAAAGTTGGTGAGCGCCGAGCCAAAGAACGCCGGGCTCAGCTTGCCGCAGGCCACGGCATCCAAGTCGAGCTCGTCGCCGGCGCCATCGAGCAGCTCGATATCGTCCATTAGGTTCTTATGGTTCTCCTCGCCGATGAGCTCATCCATGGCGGGGTCGCCCAGCTCGGCCTCGACCTCGGCGACCTTCTTGGTGGCGTTGGCGTGACCATCGCCCTCAAAGGCGATAACGCGACGGGTCTGACGATCGAACACGCCGCGGAAGTTACGACCGCTGCCGATCGGCCAGTTCATGGGATACGTATTGATACCCAGGACATTCTCGATCTCTTCCATGAGCTCAAACGGGTCGCGAGCCTCGTGGTCGAGCTTGTTCACAAAGGTGAAGATGGGAATATGACGCAGCGTGCAGACCTTAAAGAGCTTTTTGGTCTGGGCCTCGACGCCCTTGGCGCCGTCGATGACCATGACCGCGGCGTCGGCGGCCATAAGGGTACGGTAGGTATCCTCCGAGAAGTCCTGGTGGCCGGGGGTATCGAGGATGTTGACGCAGGCGCCGTTGTAGGTGAACTGCAGCACCGAGGAGGTAACGGAAATACCGCGCTCCTTCTCGATGTCCATCCAGTCCGAGACGGCATGCTTGGCCGAGCTCTTGCCCTTGACCGAGCCGGCGGTCTGGATGCTGCCGGTATAGAGCAGCAGCTTCTCGGTAAGCGTGGTCTTACCGGCGTCCGGGTGGCTGATGATCGCGAATGTGCGGCGCGACGAGATTTCATCCGACAGGCTTGCCATGCGGATCCTTTCTTGCATTGAGTGCATTACGTCGTTGTAACCGTATTATTGTAGCCGCGAAATCCCGCTCTAGGGCACCTATCAGGACAAATTCATCAGTCAGAACGTGAACGGCTAGTTATCGAAAGTATTCTGCAGCAGACTGTCTCAATCTGTAACAGCAGAGCTTATTTGGCCCCCCATCTGTTACAGATTGAGACAAACGAACTTGTCCGCCGGCACAATCTCAATCTGTAACATCTGACCGCCCAAATTGGGTCTAGCTGTTACAAATCGAGATAAACGGAAAGGCAGGCAGCCAATGTCTCGTTCTGTAACATCTAGCCGCGCAAATCGACTCTTACTGTTACAGATTGAGACAAATAGGCAGGCGGGAAAATAACATCTCAATCTGTAACAGCTGGCGACCAAAAACGGATCCAGATGTTACAGATTGAGATTGTTTTGGAGCAAGCGCGGCGCCGATGGTCTATTCCACATTTAGCTCTTGCATAACTGTGCATAGTGTATATATACTGTGCTTACCTGTTATATACACGTGTAGCCCAACAGCTAAGGAGCCGCTGTGGACATCATCCTATCCAATTCGAGCGATAAGCCCATCTACGAGCAGATAACCTCGCAGGTCAAAGCTCAGATCTTATCGGGCACGCTCGCTGCGGGAGCCAAACTCCCCAGCATCCGTGCACTCGCGAGCGACCTGGGCGTGAGCGTAATCACCACCAAGCGTGCCTACGCCGACTTGGAGCAGCTTGGCTTTATCTGCACCGTGCAGGGCAAGGGCTGTTTTGTCGCCGAGGGCAACCAAGAACTCTTGCGCGAAAACCAGCTCTGCCATATCGAAGAGCTGCTTGCGAAAGCGGCGAGCCAAGCCGAAACCCTGGGCGTCACGCGCGACAAACTGCACGAGATGCTCGACCTGGTAGCCCCCGAAACCATGCAGTAGCCATCTGAAAGAAAGGCTATACCATGCAAAACCTTTTAGAACTCAAAGGCATCTCACACGCTGTAAGCGACCGCTTTTCGCTGCGCGACGTCACGCTTGCCGTGGAGCCTGGCCAGATCATCGGCTTTGTTGGTGCCAACGGTGCTGGCAAAACAACGACGATTCGAGCTGCTCTCGGGCTTATAAAGCTCGATGCCGGCGAAGTGCACCTGTTTGGGCAGCGCTGTGGCGCCGACGCGCCCGATGAGTCGCAACGCCATCTACGCTCCCGCGTCGGTCTTGTCCTGGACACGTGCCCCTTCCCCTCCACGCTCAAGGTGGGCCAGATCGAGTCGCTCGTAGGCCCAGCGTACCCCACGTGGGACCGCGAAACGTTCGCAGGATTCATCAACCGATTTGGCCTCGATCCCAAGACAAAGGTCAAGGACCTCTCCCGCGGCATGGGCATGAAACTTCAGCTTGCCTGTGCGCTCAGCCACAAGGCCAAGCTGCTCGTTTTGGACGAAGCCACCGCGGGCCTCGATCCCATGGCACGCGAGGAACTGCTTGATGAGCTGCTTGCCTTTGTTTCCGACGGTCAGCGCAGCGTGCTGCTCTCGAGTCACATTACGTCCGACCTCGATCGCACCGCTGATCGCGTCATCTGCATCGATAATGGCTCGATTATTTTTGACCTGCCGCGTGAGGATATTACCGACCGCGCCGGCATCGCCCACTGCACCCAATCGCAGGCTGCCGAGCTTATGGCTTGCGTCGAAGGCGCCCGTGCCGCCCGTCACGCCTACAGCGTGGACGTACTCGTACCCAACCGTCGCGAAACGCTCGAGGCCTTTCCCGAGATTCCCTGCGATCGGGCAACCATTGATGACTATCTGCGCCTCATACTGAAAGGGGCTTCGAAATGAAACGCGCCTTTATGTCCGAACTCGCCATCGTTCGCACGCTCATCCCGAGCATTGCGGGCGTCGGCTTGTTCATCTTCGTTGTGCTGACGCTCGTCAACGCGTCGGATGGCGATTCCGGTATGAGCGCCGGCGCCTGCGCCGTCAGTGCCATGTCGCCCATCATAGTCATGAACTCACTGGCCGGTTTCGACAATCAAAACGGTTGGGAGCGCTACCGGGCAACGCTGCCCTTCTCGCGCAAAGACATCATCCGCGCACGCTACCTGAGCGTTATTGTCTTCTCCGCCGTCATGGCATGTGCAGCTACGCTTTTGAGCATCGCCTCCATCCCGCTCTTCAACAGCGCGGGCATTCCTTCGACGGGACAGACGGTCTTTGAAATCGCAATCGCCTCGGCAGCATCGATGCTCATCTCCCTCATGATGGTGTTTTTGGCGCAGCCGCTGTTCTTTCGATTTGGTCACATGGAGGCGCTGCGCCTATCCGTTGGCCTGTTTGCCCTGCTTGGTTGCGGCACCATGGCCACGCTGAGCTCCTCCAACCCCATCAGCAACTGGCTCATGTCGATTGCCGGAGCGAATCCCGATCCTGCCGTTCTTGGCTGCCTGTGCGCAGGAATTGCCGTACTGGCCCTCGCGCTATGTGCAGTCAGCTGTACCGTCAGCACCAAGGTTTATCAAGTACGCGATCTGTAGGCACGCGAAACTCGACCTATGCAGGCCACTATCGGTCGCAATCGCCCATCCGCAAATCCGTGACAAACGGCATGTCCCCGGCGTGCGTCACCGTGCTACTTGCGCAGCGGCTTGGGCAGTGGAATGCCGGCGGCGATGACGGCCGCGATGATCATGCAGACGATACCCTTGAGTGGAAAGCACATAAGCAGCAGGCCCACGACCATGACCGGCTGGCGCATGACCGCACCCATCGTCGATGCCGTGCAGACGGCGACGCAAAAGACCGGATCTGCGCCGGTGAGGATGGCAAGGCCGTAGCCCAGGCTCACACCCGAGAAGATAACCGGGAAGAAGTGGCCGCCACGCCAACCAAGGTTGATGAGGGCGGGCGTCAGCATGGCCTTAACAAGACCGGTCGCGATAAGCACGCCAGCGGGAATGGTCAGGTAGGTTTCCATGAGCACGTCGGCCTGGGTCTCGCCGGCAAACATGGTGTAGGGCAGGACCGTGCCGCAGATGGCGAGCGCCAGACCGGCCAGCATGGCTTTGACGACAGGGCGCGCCCCTATTGCATGGGCAAGCGCTTCGCTCGCATCCTCAGAGACAAAGAACAGCCAACCGCATACGGTGCCGACCAGCGCCAGCGGAATGAGCCAAACAAGTTCCAGGTTGCCTACCTCGGCAGCCTCGAACCTGGGCATGCCCATGCCACCGCCCACAAGCTGGCCAAGCAGCAGGTAGGTGCCCAGACCGCCGGCAATCGCAATGCCGTAGACCACCATCTTTTGCGCCTTGGGCAGCTTGATGGTGATCTCGCCGGACATGGACTCATCGTCGGCGTCTTCGCCCTGGCCGTCAGTACTTCCGGCAAGCGGCGCCACAAAGCCAAAGACGGGCGCGGTAAAGAGTGCCGTCAGGGCAGCCTGGGTGCCCAGCAGCGTGAGCTCCCTAAACTCGGCGCCAAAGCGACGCATGCGATCGCCGACCCAGCTGCACAGACCCGCGATGACGCCGGTCAGGCCGGCCTCCGGTCCAATGCTGCCGCCAAACAGCAGCGGCAGCAATGCCGCGAGCGAAAGCTTGCCCAGATTGTCGTACGGGTAGCGCCCGTCTTGCTTAACCTTAGCCATCACCTGGTTGAGGTCATCGGTCTTGGTGCCTGTCATCTTTTCGTACAGACCGATTAACAGGCCGCCCAGCAGGCAGACAAAAAACGGGTACGGCAGAAAGCCAAACGGGCCGCTGGCAAGCTCGGGCGAAGCGACGCCCAGCGCGTGCGGAATCTCGGTCCATAGATAGTCGATACCGTGCTCCATCGCAAAAAAGAACAGCCAGACTGCGGCACCCGCGAGTGCACCGGTCACGGCAACGCTGACCAAAAACAGCGCTCGGTTCGTGGGTTTGGCAAGGTTATCCATCGGGTCCTCCCGCGGTCAAAGTCGACATAGATACGTTTTATTGTAGAGCGAGCGTTGCCCGAACGAGCCAACCACCTGCGCCGCAAACGGCACCATTGGGAGCCATAGTGGGGCAGGCTCAAGACTTATCCGTTGATAATCGAGGCAATCTCGCGCAAATCGTCGGCAAAGTAGATGCCGTGCTGGCGCCTCGGGCTCGAAAGCCCCTTATCAATCATGTGCCCGAGCAACGCCTTGAGGTCGTTGTAGTAACCGTCCAGGTTATACAGGATGCACGGAGAGCTCAGGTGCCCCAACGACACCGCGGACATAACCTCGGCAATCTCCTCGAGCGTGCCCGTGCCGCCCGGAAATGCGATGAACGCATCGCCGAGCTCGATCATCTTGGCTTTGCGCTCGGCCATGTCGCTCGTCACGATAAGGTCGTCGATTCCGTCGTGTTGAAACTCTGCCTCGATAAAAAAGCTCGGCTCCACACCCGTCACATGTCCGCCTGCCTCGAGTACGCTATCGGCGAGCGCGCCCATCAGTCCCGATTTGGACCCGCCGTATACGAGCGCGTGTCCGTTGGCGCCAATCCAATTGCCCAGCTCCTGCACTGCGGGCAGAAACGCCGGGTCGTTGCCGACGCTCGCGCCCAGGTAGACGGTGATGTTCATATGCAATCCCCCTCGTCGTGACGCGCGGCACCCGTTCTATCGTTGCCGGCGACGGTATTCGCGCACGCGGCGCGACAAATCGGCGAGCTCATCGCGGTCGAGTTCTTCCAAATGCTCAAGATCGTCCATAAAGCGCGCCATGGTGTCCTTTTGGCGCATCTTGATAAGCGTATTGCAGTAGTTCACCGCCACGCCCGTAAGCATGGCGATATAGAAGATACTGATGACGCTTAGGATAACGGTAATGCCGCGGGCAACCGGCGTTTCAGCGGGGATATCGCCAAAGCCAATCGTCGAGACCGTCTCAAAGCTAAACCAGAGACCATCGCCAAACGTGAGGGTCGTGGGCTCGGACAGCCAGACAGCCGTCGAGCAAAGCAGATAGAAAATAAGAAACAGGCCCGTAATGCGTGCAAAGCCAGCCTGTCGCAGCACATCGGCAAGCGTCCTGAGCTTTTTCATCGCGACCCCTTCCACGGACAACCAATCACGTTCGCTCGGTATTGTCCCACGCCTCCCCAGCAAACGGAACTAGTCATTGGGGACGTTCTTAAATGACCAGTCAAACAAGAACGTCCCCAATGACTAGTCGTTTAAGAACGTCCCCGATGACTGCCGGGCGGGAGCGTTTAGCGGTACAGCTGCCGACTGGGCAGGCTGAGCTGGTATCCTTATGCGGTAATGTCTCGATTCGTTAGGATTGCATGTGAGAGCTTCCGCTGTCCTTCGTTCAGTTATATATCGCGCCCTGGCCATTGTGCTTACCGCGCTTGCCGCGCTGAGTTCTATCGCGCCTGTCCAGGCTTTTGCCGATGACTCTAGTCAGCAGGTCAAAACGGTCCGCGTTGGTTAGCTCGTCAACAACGAGGGCTTCCAGGACGGCATCCCCGGCGAGCGTCTCTCGGGATGGGGTTACGAATACCTCCAGACCCTCTCGTACTACACACCCGGCTGGCGGTACGAATACGTCTCCGGCACCTTCACCGAGCTTATGGAGAAGCTCGAGACGGGCGAGATCGACCTCATGCCCAACATCTCCTACTCCGAGGAACGCGCCCAAAAGCTGCTCTTTTCCTCGAACCCCGAGGGCACCGAGCGCTACTACATCTATGCCAGGCCCGAGCGCGACGATCTGGCCAAGGGTGACCCCCGAGCGCTCCAAGGCCTTACCATCGGCTGCAACCCCGGCGTTATGCAAACCTTCGTTGGCCAGCAATGGCTCGCCAACGAAGGAATCGCCTGCACATACAAGGAGTATGACGGAAACTCCGTTCTCTTTGATGCGCTGGCAAACGGCGAGGTCGATGCCGTCATCATGAACGACACGACCTCGTCGCCCAGTGCCTCCCCCATGTTCTACATTGGGTCGAGCGACTACTATTTTGCCGTCCCCAAAAGCCGCCCCGACCTGATGGACGACATCAATGCCGCCATGACAGCAATCGCCCGCGTCAACCCACGCTATAACGACGAAGTCAAATCTCACTACTCGGCCCAAAACAGCGGTTCATCATCGCTCAACGGCCCCGAATGTTCCTGGCTCAAAGCAAACAACAACACCATCACGCTCGGCTACATTACGGGCAAACTCCCCTACTGCAACGAAGACGAAGACGGCAAAATGGAAGGCTCGCTCGCATCGCTTGCGACGACGCTACACGATAAATTTGGCATTACGGTCAAAACCGTCGCCTTTGATAGCTACAAGATGATGTCAAAGGCCCTGTCAGAGGGAAGCATAGACGTTGCGCTGCCGGCATACCGAGATTACTGGTTTGCCGAGCAATCAGGCGTTGTGCAGTCGGTATCGTTGGGGACCATGTCCCTCACCGCCATCCACACCGGCAGTAACCTGAAAAAAGACCTTCAGAACATCGCCTGTACCAAATCATCGTTTGTCAACCGAAATGCACTTGAAAGTCTATTCCCCACAGCGACCGTAACCGAATACCAATCCGACGATGAAGCGTTCGACGCCCTCAGGAAGGGAACGGCGCGCTGCATCGTCGCTCCCAGTTCACGCGTAAAAACCATCGGTGACCGTTATGATCTCGAGGACTGCGAGACGGTCGAGCTCCCTGACACCTGTGACCTCGCGTGCCTGATGTCGCGCGGCAAGCCCGAACTGCTGGGAATCATCAACAAGGGCATCATCAATGCCGGAGAATCGCTCTCCGCAAGTAATTACTCCTCCACGTCGTACACGGCCCAGGAATCCAACACGCTTCAATTCCTTTATCGCAACCGCACCGCCATTGCAGCTACCCTCATCGGTATGTTGTCGGTCGGCATCGTCCTGCTCATCTGGGCGCTCGTGCGCGCTCGAACCGAGCGCAAAAAAGCCGATGCTGCCAACGCCGCTAAGACGGCATTCCTCACGCGCATGAGCCACGACATCCGTACGCCGCTCAACGGTATCCTGGGCCTTATCGAAATTGAAGAATTGAAGGAAGGCGATATGCAAGTCGCCCGCGAGAGCCGTGCCAAGGCGCGCGTTGCCGCCAATCACCTGCTCTCGCTGATCAACGACATCCTCGAGATGGGAAAAATCGAAGACCGCAAGCTAACACTGGAACATGCGCCTTTTAACCTCAAAGAGCTTTGTGACGATACGCTGGTGCTGTGCAAGCTCCGCGCGTCCAGTAACGGCATCACAATGCAGGACAATAGTCTGCCGTACGCCACGGGGCCATACGTAATCGGCAGTCCCACCCATATCCGACAGGTCATGATCAACCTGTTAGACAACAGCATTAAGTACAACAAGCACGGCGGCTCCGTCACCTTTAGTTCACAGACCAAGCCACTCGATAACGGGCGCGCGCTCTTTTGCTTTAGCGTTTCGGATACCGGCATTGGCATGGCTCCCGAGTTTTTAAAGCATATCTATGAGCCGTTTGCCCAAGAAGGTGACGATGCGCGCAGCAAGTTCCAAGGAACCGGCATAGGCATGCCAATCGTCAAGTCGCTTATTGAACTGATGGGCGGCACCATCGAAGTCACCAGCGAACTCCATGTGGGCACCACGTTCTACGTGGAAATTCCGCTCGATATCGACAAGAACCCCCGGGCGCGGGCGAATACGGTCGAGAGGGCGCTCGACTGCTCGCTCGCCGACATGAACGTGCTGCTCGCCGAAGACAACGAATTGAATGCCGAGATTGCCCAGACGCTGCTAGAATCCGAGGGCGTCGTGGTCACCCGCGCCGTCAACGGCAACGAAGTCGTCGATCTGTACCTGTCTCATCCCGCCGGCAGCTTCGATGCGATCCTGATGGACATTATGATGCCGGACATGGACGGTTACGAGGCAACCCGCGCGATTCGCCTGAGCGAGAAGGTCGATGCAGCCGATATCCCCATCATCGCGCTCACCGCCAATGCCTTTGCCGAGGACGCCAAGGCGGCACACGACGCCGGCATGAACGCCCATCTGTCCAAACCGCTCGACTTTAACAAGCTCAAAAACATACTCGCCCGCATCAAGAAAAACGGATCCGTTTCGCTATAGTTTGTGCTCAACCACCACGCACGACCAGAAAGGAAGCCAACGATGTTTAGGCCCTTACGTCGAAAGAAACGCGCCATCACTGACGAGGAAGCGCGCGAACTGCTCGCCACCTGCAAGCGCGGCGTCTTTGCCGTCAACGGTGACAATGGCTACC
Source organism: Collinsella sp. (assembly GCA_036298225.1). Classification (GTDB taxonomy): domain Bacteria; phylum Actinomycetota; class Coriobacteriia; order Coriobacteriales; family Coriobacteriaceae; genus Collinsella. The sequence continues at coordinate 28,459 of JAXJJM010000014.1, read as the reverse complement.
CGTACGCCATTCCCGTCAACTACTTCTTTGACGCCGAGCACGACAAGATTTATTTCCATGGCGCCAAGGCTGGCCACAAGGTCGACGCACTCAAGCGCGATGACAAGGTCTGCTTTACCGTTTACGGCAACGAGTGGTACCAGGACGGCGACTGGGCTCCCTACGTTATGAGTACCGTGGTCTTTGGCCGCTGTCGCCTGGCGAACGACACTCCCGCGTTTATCGAGGACAAAGTCCGCCAGCTCGCCCTTAAGTACTACCCTTCCGCCGAGGAAGTCGAAGAGGAAATCGCCAAGGACATTAAGGGCGTCCAGCTCTACGAGATTACGATTGAGCATCTCTGCGGCAAGCAGATTCAGGAAAAATAAACCTCCGCAGCAGGTCTGCGCCCAATGGTTACAGATGCCTTACCACACGGGGCCTTCCAGCCGACTTGGCAGAAGGTCCCGCATGCAGCGCACGCCTACCGTGCATTAAAAACGTAGCGGTCCAGGCGGTCGCACGCTTCCCTCACGCGCGAAAGCGGCAGCGCCAGATTCACACGAATGTGGCAGGGCCCGTGGAACGGACGGCCATCTTGGTAGCCAACGCCCACGCGCGCCCCCTCGTCGAGCAACCACTGAATATCGCGGCCATGCTCGCGGCACCACTCGGTGCAGTCCAGAAACACCATGTACGTGCCCTGCGGACGCGAATAGGACACGCCCTCAAAATGCTCGTCCACGTAATTGCAGAAGTACTCGATATTGCCGGCAAGCACCTGATTGAGCTCGTCCACCCACTCATAGCCCTGCGGCTGGTAGGCACCGATAAGCGCATGCATGGAGAGGACATTCATCTCGTTGTAGTGGGTCTTGTTGGACACAGCGCACACGCAGTCGCGCAGCGTCTCGTTATAGATGATGTGGTAGCTGCCGACCAGGCCCGCCAGGTTGAAAGTCTTGCTGGGCGCGTAGAGGGCAACCGTGCGCATGCGGGCATCCTCGCTCACCGACTGCGTCGGGATATGCTTGTGCCCCGGCAGGATGATATCGGACCAAATCTCGTCCGAGATCACCACGCAATCGTGCTGGCGATAGATGTCCATGGCGCGCTCGATCTCGTCGCGCTCCCATACGCGGCCGCAGGGATTGTGCGGCGAGCAGAACACCGCGGCATGGATGTGGTTTTGCGCGAGCTTGTGCTCCATGTCCTCAAAGTCCATACGCCACACGCCCTGATCGTCGAGCTTAAGCGGGCTGTGGACAATGTGATAGCCCGCGGCCTCAATGGACTTGGTAAAGCCGATGTAGGTAGGGCTGTGGACCAGCACCGCATCGCCCGGCTGAACATACGCACGCAGCGTCGACACGACACCGCCCAGCACGCCGTTTTCGTAGCCGATATGTTCAGGGCGCAGGCCCTCGACGCCATTGCGGCGGCTCTGCCATTCAATGATGCGGTCGAAGTACTCGGCACGCGGGTTAAAGTAGCCAAACATGGGATGCTGAGCGCGCTGAATGATGTGCTCCTGGACCGTGGGCACCGTGGCAAAATTCATGTCGGCCACCCACATGGGAATGCGGTCGAAGCCCTCGTCGGGTGCGTTCGGAGCCATACCGGGGATCTCGCCCCAGGAGTCAACGGCGATGGAGTCCATGCCGTGGCGGTCGATAAGCGAGCTAAAGTCGTATTTCATGCTGAACTCCCGTGCAAAGTGATTGTTTTGGTAGGCGTTATTGTCCACCAGCACGGGCGATTTTGGCATGGGGTTTGGCGCTTAATTTGACGGGTGCGGACGAATGGCTGGTTAGTCTTGCGCGTCGTTGACGGCGACCACGGTTAGCTGGGTTTTATCGACCGTAAAAGATATGTCAAGCCCGGCGAAGGCCAGATGATAGACGCGGTTTGGCTCGTGCTTGCTGCCCGCGCGGCGCGGATCTTGGCGAAGAACCTCGACCAGACCGGGGAGCTTTGCGGGCGGGACCATATCCTGCAGTGCTTGCGGAAACTCAACATCGAGCTCTTGCCACGGAGCATCCTCAATCCAGCCGCCGGTCGCATCCGGGTGGCAGTCCGCAAACGGGATGTAGGGCTTAATGTCGTAGATGGGCGTGCCATCGCGCAGATCGGCCCCCAGCACATGGATGATCGGGCCATCATCGGTGAACTCGACACGATCGAGCTTGACGCAGGTGAGACCGATGGGATTAGGGCGAAACGGGCTGCGCGTGGCAAAGACGCCCACACGCTCGGCTCCACCCAGGCGCGGCGGACGCACGGTCTTCGACCATTTTGCGTTGGTACCGGACCTGTCCTGCGTTTTGGCATCGGCGGCTATGTCCTTAGCCGTGCCACCGGGCGTTCCGTTTTCGAAGCGCCACAACAGCCACAGGTGAGAGAAGGAATCCAGACCCTCAACCGCTGCATTGGAGGCAAATTCCGGCTCAAAAACGATGCGTCCCTGCAGATGGGGCGCCAAAAAGCTGTTGCGCGGAATGCCGAACTTCTGCGGCAGGTCGGTATGTATGTGTGCGATAGGTTCCATGCCGGTCATTGTACGGCATGGAGGCGCGGGGCGTTGCGCGCAATTCTTCGCCGCGGTCCGCAGTCGTGCAACCAACGGTTGCTTGGAAGGGTGCCTGCCGCCGCGTATGCTTAAGCTATCAACCAGCAGAAAGGAGCCGCTATGGCCTTTGCAGAAAAGCTCATTGCCATCCGTCGCGCCCATCACCTTACCCAAGAGCAGCTCGCCGCCAAGCTCTTCGTCACACGCCAAGCCGTCAGCCGGTGGGAGCGCGACGAGGTCACCCCGGGCATCGACATGATGAAGCTCATTGCCGCCGTAACCGGCGAGCCCCTGTCTCACCTGCTCGAAATGCCCGAGCATTATTGCCAGAGCTGCGGCATGATACTCACGCCCGACGACTGCGGCACCGATGCTGCGGGCGCCACGACCGACCATTACTGCAAGTGGTGCTACGACCACGGCAAGTACACCTACGACACCACCATGGAGGCGATGATCGAGGATTGTGCCCCGCGGCTGGCGCAAAACACCGGCATGTCGCTCGACGAAGCCGTCTCGCTCATGGGCGCCGTCCTGCCGCAACTGGAGCGCTGGCGCACCGTGCAGGAAAACGAGGAGCGCTACGGTGCCGAAGCCCGGGCGCGCTATGGCGATGAAGCCGTCGATGCGGCAAACGAAACATTACTGGACATGGACCCTCAGACATGGAACGACATGAAAGAACTTGAACGCGCTATTCTGGGTCAGCTCTCGATTGCCATGGGCGACGGCGATGCGGATGGAAGCGAGGTTCGCAAGCTCGTCGCGATGCATCGTCGTTGGATTGGTCTCAACTGGGGATGCGAACCCCAGAACGAAGCGTACCTGGGCCTCGCCAATGGCTATCTTGCCGACCAGCGCTTTGTTGACTACTACGACAAGCCCTGCGGCACCGGAGCCACGGCGTTTCTGGTCCAGGCCATCGAGTCATCGTTGACGCGCGCATAGACCGCGGCGGCTTTGGGTATTTCAATCGAAACCTCAACCGATTGGAGACCTATGGCTACTAATCATGAGCTCGCACTATTCGTTATGACCGGCTGCCCGTATTGCATAAAGGTCAAGCGCTTCCTGGCCGATAACGGCGTGACCATTCCCGAGCGTAATATCTCGACCGATTCCGATGCCGAACAGACACTCATCGCCGTCGGCGGAAAGCGCCAGGTTCCCTGCCTGTTCATTAACGGCAAACCGCTCTACGAATCGAGCGACATCATCGCGTGGGTGCAAAAGAACCTGCTCTAGTATGCGCGTTGCAACCGGCCCACCCCAACCCATACGGCCAAACATGTACGCCAGCATCCAAAGTCGACATTTTTCGACATCTTTGGATGCTGGCGTACAGTTTTTTGCAACATAGTCATCGGGGACGTTCTTAAATGACTAGTCGTTAAAGAACGTCCCCAACGACCAACTAGCTGTGGAAGCGGGCTATGGGTGCAAGTGGCTGCTCGCGAAAGACGCGCTCGACGGCGGCGCGGTATTCGTCGACCTTTTTAGTCTTGCGTACGAGTTTGTGGACGGTAGCGGGGTCGGCGAAAGCGCATTTGGCGTAGAACCACCACTCCTTCATGCGAAAGACCGCATTGCCGCCAATCTCTTCTGCATATGTCGCAAACAGCGTGTCGTGGAAGCGCTGCAGCTCAGCAGCCGTTGCAGCAGGGCCGCCCTTGACCATGCGAGCCAGCGCGGGGTTCGCAAGCAAGCCACGCCCCAGCATCACATGGCGTGTACCGGGATAGGCCTCCACCAGCACGTCCATATCCTCAAGATCGAAAATGTCGCCGTTGTATGCCACCGGAAACGGCGCTCGTTCCAGCGTCTCGCCATAAAACTCTTTGCGCGGCGAGCCCGTATAGCGGTCCTTTTGCACGCGCGGATGCACGATCAGCTCTGCCAGCGGCATGCGGCAATACAGATCGAGTACGCGCTCGTATTCGTCGTCGCTCTCCAGCCCCAGCCTGGTTTTTACCGATACCGGCAACGGCGAGCGCTCGCACACATCGCTCAAGAACACCTCGAGCTCGTCGAGATTGCGCAAGAAACCCGAGCCCTTGCCCTTGGCAACAACCGTACCCGAGGGGCAGCCAAGGTTGAGATTGACCTCGCAGTAGCCCATGTCAGCGAGCACCTGTGCCGCCCACACAAACTCGTCCGCGTTCTTGGACATCAGCTGAGGCACCACGTTGAGCCCCTGGTTATTGGCAGGATCGATCTCCTTAAACGCCTTGCCGCCAAAGCGGTTTCCCACCCGCGGCGGCGGCAAAAACGGCGTGTAATAACAATCGAGCGCACCGAAGCACTCCGCATGCACGCGACGAAACACATGCCTGGTAATCCCCTCCATGGGGGCCAGCGAAAGGATCATCTACTCTTCTCTCATATCAACGAACATGACTAAGGGACTGCCCCTTTGTCATGTTCATTATGCCTTGTGCTTCAACACCACGCCATTAGCGCCATGTTAGAGCAACTGACGCCCTGCACTCATTTATACTCAAACGCATGCGTGCATCGCCCCCGAATAACGATGAGAGTCGAGGCCCCATGCAGCAGCTCACCGAACAAGAAAAGAAACGCGTCCAGCGGTACTGCACATACCCCAAGATCGCAGCGACCGCACTCGTCATGTCGTTCGTGGCATGCCTGTTGATGTTGCCGCTCCAAATAATCAACGATATCGCGTTCCACCAAAAAGAATTCCAACCCGCGGGCATATATACCGCCATCGCACTCACCGTTATCGAACTCGCCATCTTTTGCTATTGCGCTCTTGCGCCGCGCTTTGGAATGCAGGGCAAACAGTGGAAGGAGCTGCAGAGCAGGCTCGCGGTAGCCCAGACCAACAAGGACCGTTCCGCGGAGGTCGCCGGCGTGCTTGCCACGCAAGCTGCCGGCCGCCTGCTCAAGAACAGCGATAACGATCTCGCGCGCAACCTGGGCGGTGCCGCCGAGGTCGCCGGCGCCGTAGGGGCAGTCGCCACGGCGGCAGACGTGCTAGCCGAAACCTCGAGCAATGCCGAGGCCATGGCAAACGCATACGGCGTGACGATTCCAAGCGTCAAGAAGCAGGTCATAGCTCTCGCGGTGGTGCCCGCCATTGTGCTGCTTGGCGTCTATATCCCACAGTTTGTCCAGGGAAGTAACGAGCTTCAGGTAAGAAAGGCTGCAGCCGCCGAGCAGCTCGCCATCGCACAAGATGCCTTGGAGCCCGTGTGCGAACGCGTCGCGGCAGACGACCCATACGAGTCGTATCACGACTACGGCTACCGCATTATCGGCTATCTGCGCGATAATGACCTCGGCGCTCAAGCAGCCTATGTCTACCTTTCTTTTGATGCAGACGGCATGTTCACGGACGTCGATTACACCAGTCAGATCGACCCCGAGGCAAGCCCTGCAAACAACTTCGCCCGCGCCGAGCAGGATATCGCGACGCTCTGCGCCCCGCTCAACGGGTTGAACATTTCCGTTGCCACACCGGACCTCCTCACGCCATGCAGCCTGTCGGATGAATTTAAACAGGCATTTTTAGCCGGATCCCTATATGAAGAAATCAGCATCAAGACGGAGGACGAATCCATCAAGTCGTACTACACCTTTGACACCGAGCCCAAAGAAGAGTTCGACGAGTACACCCATCCGGAAATTAGGCTCATGCTCTCTGCAAAGAAACGCTAGGAGGCTGCACTCTGGTTGCCGCTCGCAAACGCCGCCAATATAACGAGGTCTAATACTTTTCCGAGAAGTGAACGACCGTTTTTGGACCCCCGAAGCATCGACATTTTCTGACGCCAAAACCGCAGGATTTGGCCGGCAAAACCGCAGGAAATTGCATCTCGAAAGTGCCGATGCTTCGGGGGTCCATTTTGACTCGTTCACTTCTCGGAAAAGTATTAGACCCCGATTTCGCAAGGGTCTCAATGTGACAAAGGGACTGTCCCTTTGTCACATTATTCGGAGCGCAGGGCTTCGACGGGGTCCTTCTTGGATGCGCTACGGGCGGGCAGCAGGCCGGCAATGACCGTCAGCAGCACCGAAATTGCAATGAGCACCAGCGCATCCTGCACGGGCAGGCTCATCAGATTGGGGACCTGTTTGGCAGCAAGCGCCCAGGCATTAACCGGGAAGCTCACGGCCACCACGACGACAATGGCAAAGACACCGGCGATAAGCCCCTCAATAAAGGTCTCGGCATTGAATACGTTGGCCACGTTGCGCTTCGACGCGCCGATCGCGCGCAGGATGCCAATCTCCTTTTTGCGCTCCAGCACGCTGATGTAGGTGATGATGCCGATCATGATGGAACTCACCACCAGGCTGATACTCACGAATGCGATGAGCACCAAGCTGATGGTGTTCACGATGTCGGTCACCGAACCCATGATGATGCCCATGTAGTCGGTGTACGAAATTGCCCGATCATCATGGCCAGCGGCTTTGACCTGCTTGTTGTACGCATCGATGTGATCGAGTACGCGCTCCTTGGCCTCAAAGTCGCGCGGGAAAATCTTGACCGAGATGGGGTCGGCCTCGTCCGCATAGCCCAGTGTGGTCAGATTGTTATCGTAGGTGAGCTTCGACGCCTTGGCATAGCTCATCATGAGCGAGCTCAGGTCCTCGGCGTCCATGTTGAAGTGAATGGCATGAGCAAAGGCACTCGCATCCACGCGCATGGCGCTCGCCAGGCTAGCAAAACTCGACGACATCCGCGTCGCCATCTGGCCCATGAGCCCTGCTGCGCCTGCCTTGAGCTGAGCTGACACCGTCGCCGCAATCTGATCGCTGATCGACTTCATCACCTGATCCATAGCCTGTTGCAGATACGGAGCCAGCTGCTTTTGCACATAGTCGGTCATCGCCTGTTGCAGGCGCTCGGCCAGGGCATCGCCGCCGAACGCTTTGAGCTGGGCCAGGATTTGCTGGGCTGCTGTATCATTCTCAAGATATGCCGAGAATGCGGCAGCAAGCTTTGACGCATCTTTAAGGTCTTCGGGTGACAGCGCCCTAAACTGATCAGACTGCAAAAAGCCCTCAAACAGCTGGTTGGCAAGCGTTCCCACCTGCTGCATTTGCTCGGGCGTGAGTTCCAGACCGTCAAAGATGCCCGAGAAATCCGGGGCCGGCGCTTTGGCCATGATGTCGCTGAAGTCGATGTCCCTCCCAACGTCCGAAAGGTCAATGTCCAGCCCGGACAAATCGATACCAGAAAGGTCCATACCGCTGGCTGCACCCGAGAGTGCAGATGTATCGAACGAAAACGCACTCTTCAGCGCCACCTCGTCCACACTGAACATGCTGCCCAGATCCACGCCCTGCTTGGCCTCGCCTTGCAGTTCGTCGAAGGTTTTGCCCGTAAAGACATCCGTCTCGGGGTGGGCAAGCTGCTCTTGCACAATCTGCGAATCGGCGGCGCGCTCCATAAGCTGGCGAGTCAGCGCATGCGTGTAGGCAATGCCCGGGGACAACGCGCTCGCGTTGGCGGTCTCGTTGGGTCGCACCACGCCCACAATGTGCACGTCGATACCGTCGGCAACCTTGGCGGCCATAAAGTCGGTGTCGCCAGACATATCGGTCCATATGCCGGTCTCTTCGTTTTTGCGATACGCATCGGCCGGCGACAGCACCTTAAACGTCGTGGACAGCGCATCGTCGTAGGTAAATTCGGTGCCGGTCTCGGGCGTTTCGACCCCACCGTCAGCCGTCATAGCGCTGTTTACCAGATCGTTGAGCTCATTGATATCCAGCGCGCCGATGCTGTAGAGCGTGTAGTCGCCCACCGCGCCACGACTCGAGAGCACCATCACGGCTTCGTTGGCAGACGTGGGCCAATGACCGGCGACGACATCGTACTGGCTGTCGAGCAGGCTCTGGTCGTCAATCATCTCGTTAAAGACCGAGGTTCCCATGGATTCCATGCTCACCGTTGCCGCCGAACTCGCGCCTCCGCTCATGGCCTCGGTCATAGCGTTGGGAACAAGCCGGACGGGCTTCTCGTCGCCCTTGCCGGCACGATAGACAACCGGCGATACACCGTAGCCGTACTGAATGGCGTTGACTTCTTTATCGATGCCGTCGCCACCGGCATCGAGCCATGCCTTAAAGCTCGTCATGTCGTTGGACTTAACACTTGCAAACATATCCTTTACGGCCGTGACCACGGGAATCTTATCGTTTCCCTGAGCCTTGTCGCCGGCACTGTCGTCGGACGAATCCACGTTTTCAGGCGAGTCATCATCCGCAGCCCCCTGTCCGCCCATCATGGACGACAGGTCGTAATCCTGCTTGGAAATGGTGAGCGGGTAGCTCGAGAGCGTATCCTCCTCGACCTTTTTGATGTAGCCGTTTACGCCATTGGAGAGCGCCAGGATCGCCGCGATACCGATAATGCCAATCGAGCCCGCAAAGGCAGTCATGGCCGTGCGGCCCTTCTTGGTCATGAGGTTTCGGGCAGAAAGCCCCAGCGCCGTCACAAAGCTCATCGAGGTTTTGCGCGTAGGCTTGGCCTCGCGGCGCGCGGCCTTGGCAGCATCGAAGGGATCGGAATCGTCGGTGATCTTGCCGTCCGCCAGATTGACGATGCGCGTGGCATATTGGTACGCCAGCTCGGGATTGTGCGTGACCATGATGACCAGGCGGTCGCGCGCCACGTCCTTGAGCAGGTCCATGACCTGTACGGATGTCGTTGAATCCAAAGCGCCGGTCGGCTCGTCGGCAAGAACGATCTCAGGATCATTTATCAGGGCGCGGGCGATGGCCACGCGCTGCATCTGCCCGCCCGAAAGCTGGCTCGGGCGCTTGTTAACGTGCTCGCCCAAGCCGACTTTCTCCAACGCCTCGCGCGCACGCTGGCGGCGCTCGGCATGCCCCACGCCCGTGAGCGTGAGCGCCAGCTCCACGTTTTCCAAAATGGTCTGATGCGGAATGAGGTTATAGCTTTGGAACACAAAGCCGATGCGGTTGTTGCGGTAGGCATCCCAATCGCGATCGTGAAAGTCCTTGGTCGATATGCCGTCGATCAGCAAGTCACCAGAATCGAAATGATCGAGCCCACCGATAACGTTGAGCATCGTGGTTTTGCCCGAACCCGAGGGACCCAGAATGGCCACGAACTCGTTATCGCGAAAAGACAGGCTCACGCTGTCGAGCGCCACCTGCGTAAACGACTGCGTAACGTACCTTTTGCAAATACCTTTGAGCTCCAGCATGGACGGCAACCTCTCCTGCGCAGGCACCCTGCCCGCTCTCCTCCGCCGTTCGTATTCGACGCGTTTGTCCTACTCTATCCCCATTTTTTGCCGACGCCAGTGAGGAATGTAACAAACCGCGCCAAAAAACGAACGGGACGGCGCCCAAAAGAAGAGGCCCCAAGTGGGGCCTCTATATGGTGGAGATTATCTTGAAAGGCAGCGGACTACTCCGCACAGCGACACACGATCCTCGCGATGCTTTACGTGTTTTTTACTGCTCGCTATTCGCAATCGCCTGATCGATAAGTTTGTTGAGTGCTGCACGCTGCTCGGCGGAGCTGATGGCTCCCACGATGGGCTCCCCTACGATGTTGCCATTCTGATCGATGACATACGTTGTCGGGAACGAGAACAAATTTGACGTAAACTTACCGGCCTCGCTATCCGACTTGAACCAGATGTTCTTATATGTCACGCCCTTCTTACTCAGCACGTCCTTGGCATCTGCAATCTCGCCTTTGTTGCCATCGAGCGTAAAGGAATTGACGCCCACGACCTGGCCGCCCTTCTTGGCAAGCTCCTTATTCAGTTTCTCAAGATCGCCCAGCTCGCCCACGCACGGCTTGCAAGTGGTGAACCAGAAGTTCATGACGGTGACCTTGTTCTTAGCGAACAGCTCGTCGCTGCTCACGTCGTTGCCATCCAGGTCTTTGCCCGTAAAGCTGGGGAACTTCGTCGCCTCGCTCGAAGCATTGGCACCAGCCGTCATGCCAGCGGTCGAAGCGTCGACGCTCTCGCCTGAGCTCGGCGTGCTTCCACAGCCGGGGAACTCCTTCTCCAGGCTCTCGAGCTTGTCCTCGATCTCCTTGATCTGCTGCGCACCGGCCTTGAGCGTCTTAAGCTCATCCGCCGTGAACTCATCCTTGGCGCCGTCGATGGTCTTGAGCAGGAAATCGCCGTAATTGCTGCCGTCCTCAATCATTACCGAGTCTTTATTTGCCGCATTGAATACCTTTTCCCATAGCGCGTTATCACTCGAAAGGATATCGTTCTCCTTTTTCATGAGCTTCGCATACAGCTCGGCGGCCTCGTCGGCATTGGTCGGCTTCTGCGCAGTGAGTTCTGCGATCTTAGGATCGGAGCTCGCAGATTCGCTCGCATTGCCACCGGACGCCGAACATGCCACAAGGCACAAGGCCAATACCGGCACCATAAACAGGGCCGCAATCTTAGAAAGCTTCATGATCATTCCTCCGTTTTGTCGAAGCTTGTTTACTTTTTATCGGCGGTCAAGGGAAGCTTTTCCGCCGACACATCCAGGCCATAGCGATAGCTGATGGCATCGACAGGACAGGCCCCGATGCACTTTCCGCACCGGATACATTCGGCATGATTGGGCGTGCGGACCACATCAACGTCCATCTGACAAACCCTTGAACACTTGCCGCACGAGACGCATTTGCACGCGTCGACCTGAATCCCCAACAAGGACACCCTATTCATGAGCGCATAGAATGCGCCGAGCGGGCAAATCCATTTGCAGAAGGGGCGATAGAACAAAACGCTCAGCACTACTACGGCAATGAGAACGACAAGTTTCCAAGTAAAGAGCTGTCCCAACGCAGATCGAATGCCGGCATTGGCAATGGCCAGCGGAATGGCGCCCTCGAGCACACCCTGCGGACAGATGTACTTACAAAAGAACGGGTCGCCCATGCCCACGTCGTTAACCACCAAGACGGGTAGCAGCACCACGGCAAACAGCAACACGACGTACTTGATGTACGTGAGCGGCTTGAGCTTTTTTGTCGAAAGCTTTTTGCCGGGAATCTTATGAAGCAGCTCCTGCAGCCAGCCAAACGGGCACAGAAAGCCGCATACAAAGCGTCCCAGCAGCACGCCGAGCAAAATGAGCGTACCGGTAACATAGTAAGAAAAGTTGAACTTGGATGAACCTACCACCGACTGGAACGACCCGATGGGGCACGCACCCGATGCCGCGGGGCACGAATAGCAATTAAGTCCAGGTACGCAGACTGTTTTTCCCGCGCCCTGATAGATGCCGCCTTTGGCAAAGTTTGGCAGGTGAATGTTGGTAATAAGTGTTGCCGCCGCCTGAATGAATCCGCGAAATCGGGCCAAAACATGCGACGCAGTGTTTTCTCTTTTATCCAATTCCGATACACTCCAAGCACAGCCTAATCGCTTTGGCCAGCACGGCATCCGCCTCGCCACGCATAACACCAAAGCACACCATGGCAATTCCGACGATCAACAAAGCGACCTGTACCACGGGTTTTACCGCTTTGAACAACTCGACCACTCCTTTCGTTACGCGACCATTGGACCATATCGACTATAAAATCCGTGTTAAGCGCGATTTGGAATGTGCAAGGAGACTGTTATGCGTATTTTGATCGTCGAAGACGAGCGAGCACTGTGCGATGCAATCGCACGCAGCTTGCGAAACTTGGCGTACAGCGTCGACTGCTGCCACGACGGGCAGGAGGCGCTCGACCTACTGGGCGTCGAAGTCTTTGACCTCGTGGTACTCGACCTCAACCTTCCCCGTATCGATGGCATGACCGTGCTCAGGGAACTTAGGAAAACCGATTGCGAGACCAAGGTGCTAATTCTGTCCGCGCGTGGCGAAGTATCCGATAAAGTCGCCGGACTCGATGCCGGCGCCAACGATTACCTTACCAAGCCGTTTCATCTGGACGAACTTGCGGCAAGGATCCGCAGCCTTACCCTCAGGCGCTTCGCACAAAGCGACATAGTATTAGCCTGCGGAAAGCTCAGCTTTGACACCAAGGCGCGCATCGCTTCCGTGGACAGTGAGGCTCTATCTCTTACACGCAAGGAAACGGGAATCTTGGAATACCTGATGCTTAATCAGGGGCGACCGGTAAGCCAAGAGGAGCTTATCGAGCACGTTTGGGATAGCAGCGTGAACAGCTTTAGCAACGCAACCCGCGTTCACATCTCGTCACTCCGCAAAAAGCTACGCAGCGCTTTGGGATACGACCCGATTCGCAATCGGATTGGAGAGGGCTACGTTATGGAGGATAGCGAATGAAAAGGCTTTCGCTGCAATGGCGCATAACGATTATGACGGCACTGCTGACGTGTGCGGCATGCGTGCTGACGAACTGTCTGGTCGGCTATACGGGCATGCGCTACATGGATGCTATCGGCAGCGACATCTCGGCCCTTAGCGCAGCCGGCGTAGATGCACCTCAGGCGTTTGACCCAACGAAGGAGAGCCTCGATGACGAGGTCACGATCGTCGTAAACGACGCACAGGAGTCTTTTGGCACGACAGCCTGGTACATCACGGCTGGAGTCACACTCCTTGGCGGCGCGCTGGCATACTTTGTGAGCGGCCGTGCACTCAAACCGCTACGGGCTTTTGCGGCCCAGGTCGAGCGTGTGCAGCCTGACAACCTAAGCGAAATCAGGCTCAGTGAAGATGTGCCCATCGAGCTACAACGATGCAGCGCCTCTTTCAACGACATGATCGCCCGTCTTGGCGAAGGGTTCTCTGCACAGCGTCAGTTTACCGGCAACGCCGCACACGAGCTGCGCACCCCGCTCGCCCTTATGCAAGCACAGATTGAACTATTCATCTCCGAGCACTCCGGTTTGCAACCCGAAACTGCCGAGCTACTCGGCCTGCTACAAGAACAAACCGAGCGCATGTCTCGAATGGCCAAGGTATTGCTCGAGATGAGTGAGCTCCGCAGCGTTCCTTGCGAGGACGATGTGGAGCTTGGCCCCTTGTCCGAAGAGGTCCTCACCGACCTTGCGCCACTTGCCGAAAAAAGGGGCATAGCCCTCAATTGTGCTGGAGACGCTCTAGTAATCGGGAGCGACACGCTGCTGTACCGGCTGGTGTTCAACCTGGTCGAAAACGCTATCCGCTACAGCCGCTCCGGCTCGACTGTCAACGCCTCCATCTGCGACAACGACAGCCACGTGTTCCTGCGAGTCGAGGACCAGGGCCCGGGAATACCCAAGCAGTACCGAGAGAGCATCTTCCAGCCGTTCTTTCGTCTAGACAAATCCCGCAGCAGGGCATACGGCGGCGCAGGACTCGGACTAGCGCTCGTTTGGGAGATTGCAGCTCTTCACGGTGGCACAGTAGAGGTCGAAACAAGTTCCGAGAACGGGACCACCATGCTCGTAAGCCTTCCAAAACGATCCGCAGCGTCAACCGAGCAGTAAAACGAAAGGGGTCCCGAGCAACAGGAGTACAATTGCTGCTATTGTTGCCAGCTGTTGGGAGATGGAAGATGGACTGCGATGGCTACCCATGCGTTCCCATGCCGTTGATGTGCACTGCCTTTGTGCCGGGGCAGATTGACGCTGCGGTTGCAGGCATTTCCGACCCCGATTCACGCACCATCGCCACGGCAGAAGCGCTGTACTTTCGCGGACAGGCCGCCCTCGCTGCCAAGACGGCGCGCCCCTATCTTGACGCCACCGATTCCGCACTGCGCTATTCCGCATGCTTTATCTGCGGATACGCCAGCCTGTCGCTCAACCGTATCGCCGACGCCCGCCGTTGTCTTGCGGGCATCCTCGATACGCCAACTGACGAGGAATCACCCGCCGTCCACGCCACGCATATCCTGTTCGCCTCGGCCGCAAGCGTCCTGCTGCACTTGTCTTCCCCGTATTCTGCCGAAGAGTTTTATCCGCTTGCGGCGCATCTGCCCGAAGGCCTGCGCCTGTTCGCCAGCTACGTGATGGCGCATGCCCTGTACCTGCGCGGCGAATATGGCCGCAGTCTGGGCATGGCGGAAAACGCCCTGATCATGAAACAGGGGAGCTATCCGATCTCGGAACTGTTCCTGCACCTGGCAGCTTCCATGGCATGCATGAGTCTCAAAGACGTCGACGCCGCAAAAACGCACTTCGGAGCCGCTTGGAACATTGCGCGCCCCGACGGCCTTATCGAGCTCATTGGCGAGCACCACGGCCTTTTGCAGGGGCTCATCGAGGCATGCCTAAAATCGCAATACCCTGACGATTTCGCACGTATCATCGAGATTACGTATCGATTCAGCTACGGCTGGCGGCGCATCCACAACCCCGATTCGGGCGAGGACGTTGCCGACGATTTAACGACCACGGAGTTCACCATGGCCATGCTCGCCTGCCGCGGATGGACCAACGCCGAAATCGCACGCCACATGGGCGTGTCGCCAGGTACCGTTAAAAATCGACTGTCCAACGTGTATGCAAAGCTTGGCATCGGCACGCGCACCGAACTGGTCGCGCATATGCTGCGTTAGCGGCCAGACTGCCTAGCGCGGCACGTGCGCCCCGGAGCCCCGGCGCTTCGCTCGCTCAAATTGGACATTTTGGCCCTCGGACGGCACTACCGTGACAGGATGCCTTCTCGCAAAATTGGATTATTTCCACCGATACCTGCGGGATGGGAGCCAAAGATGCTTGATCGCCGTTCGTTACTTGTTGCCGGAGCGTCCTCGCTGGCGAGCATTATGTTGCCGCGCGTGCCGGGAAGCGCAAACGCCTTCATATTGCCGTTCGCCCCCGCCGAGGCATACGCCGACGAAGATGATCCCTTCAAGGTCTTGGTGCTCTCGCGCACCATGTTTGGTGTGGTCGTGGTCGACGTCGCCAACAAGAATACGCCCATCACGGGTGCCCAGGTCACGCTCATATCGCGCTATGCCGCAGGCAAGCAGCTCACCGCCACGACCGATGACGAAGGCACGGCCATCTTTGAGGTCGCCCCTCTTTCAGAAGGCTACGTGGACGAGGCAACGCTTCTCGACGCGTACGACTTTAACGGCGGCATCTCCATTAGCATGGCAGGCTACCGCGATGTCGAGATTCCCCTTGCGCGTATCCAGGGCGGCACCGCTATTACCGCACCCACACGTCCGCTCTCCGATGGCGAGCCGTACTTTCGACAGCTCACGTTCGACGAATGGGACATCCAGTACGCCGACGCCACGTTTATGGCAATGCCAGCGGACGAAGCAGCAAACGACCAGCCCGACACGCACGCTTTTACCGTGCAGGCTCATCTGCCGCAGGGCGGGCAGGCAACGTTGCATATCAATAAAGTGATGCCCGCTGCGGGCAGCTCACCCGAAACCGTCACGCAGATCGGCCAGATCAAGGCCAGCGCATCGGGCGCGGATAATCTGGCGACGTTCACGCTTGAAGACACGTTCCTCGATGCAGCTTCGGGCCTTCTGGAGGAAGGGTGCAAGCTGCGCTTTATGCTCGACTACCAGGGCAAAACCTACACGCTCTCATCCCCTATGGCCGTTGTCACCGCGCCGGCCGCAAAGGCGGAATCGGGCTCGACCACCATCATTCCCACCACCATGGACCAAGAGATCACTCCGTTTGATTTCCCCGCGGCGTTTCCCGGTATCGGCGGCAATAAGTTCACGTGCTGGATGCCCACATTTCCCATTCTGTTCGATTTCTCGTTTGCTGGATACGTGCTGTTTGGCGGAGGGTACAAACCAGCTAGCTATATGAACGATTCGGGCAACCCTGATCCGGAATACTGGAAGAAATCGCCGCGCGAGTCGGGCGCCAAGCAGGCAAACCGCTACCTCGACGAGATGGAGGGGAAGTGGAATCAGTACAAGAGGATGAGTGCCGGTTCGGGCACCGATCCAAGAAACACCAAGCTCCTTCGCCACCATTGCACGCCGCTGTTCACGATGGATATCGCCACACAGCTGTACGGCTCGCTCGCCTACGATTGGGTGGGCAAAACCTGGGGTAACAACAACGACCCCGCATACGGCAATATTAAGGCCCTCTTCCAGGTAAGAACCGACCTCAATTGGACCGAGCAGTTTACCCTAGGACCGGTGCCATTTTTCCTAAACGTCAACCCCTGGGTGCTGGCAAAACTGGCGCTCGCCGTGGGTGCCCACACGCACGGCAGCGGCGCGGCGTTTTTTAAAAACATTTCGCTCGACTATTCAAACACGTCGGGCTCGTTCACCATCCAGATCGGGCTTGCCGTCACCTTTGGCGCCGGCGTTGCAGGCGTCGCTTCGTCTGCCGTGCGCGGCGCCGCATCCCTCACGCTGTTCATTGGGTACGAGAAGGCAGATGGACACCAGCTTCCGCGACTGCGCGTAGGTGCAGACGTCGATGTCGATGTGATACTCCAATTCGTAATGTTCAAGTGGACCACCAAGGCTTGGTCGGGGTCGTGGCCCACGCTCATCGATTCGTGGAATATGTCGGTGAACAATGGCGACCAGTATGTGCTCCAGCGCTCTGAGCTCGCATTGGGTGGAGATACGCCTTATACGCTGGATGCCTGCTTCGGCTCGGCCGGCAACATTGAGGCGGGCGGCGTGCCGCAATTTATCGCATCGGCCACCATCGTCACCAACGCCGAACTGCTCGCACGCGCCGAGGTTAAGGCCGCTGCCGTAAACGCCGCGCCTGTCGTGCGCGATTGGGATCGGGCGGTCACGCGCATTGAGCTCGAGGCGGATGCAGAAAGCGACGACACGGGACAGATCGAGCATTTCGTCCATGCACTGATAGAGAACGACGAAAACGCCGCGCCGATGTATGAGTACACCTACATCGGTCAGGCAACGAACACCGTTGCCGACCCGAACGCCGATTCTGCCGGCGTGTCGGAGGACGAGCGTGGCGGCATCAAGCCCTCGAGCGACAACGTGCTGTTTGCTGGCGTGCTCAGCGAAGCCCACATGAAGCTGGCAATGATTGCCGGCGTAGAATGCCTGTTCCGTATCGCCTCGGTGCGCTACGGCGACAATGGTCGCTCGCGCCTGGTGGTACACACAAAGGCAAACGGGACGTGGTCCGCTCCCACGCCTGTGGACTTTCCCCTTGGGTTTGGCGAGGGCGACGTGGAGCGCGACAGCATATACGATTACGACTTCGACGTAGTGGAATATACGGACGGAAGAGGAAACCAGGACGCCTACGTGCTGCTGGTCTCGGGCGAGCGCCCCGCCGGCGACAACACCCTTTTCGATACGGCGAGCACATCCGGCATACTGTCCGTTGTGCGCCTGCGCATAAGCAACGACGGAGTTCGCGTGATATCGCACACGTCGTGGCGCAGCATCTCGCTCGGCCGCCTTCAGGAGGATGGCTACCATTGCCTGCAGTGCCCACGCATCACGGTGGACAAGACACTTGTCGACGGGCGCCTGTCGGGCGCCTACCTCCACCGCCGCGGAACCACCGCAGAAAAGACGCTCGGCAGCGAGGCCGAGGTTGCGCTGGAGTGCTTTACCCTGTGGTCGGACGTTTCGGGCGACAGTCTCACGTTCCGTCAGGTCCTCCGCTTTCCGCAGGCACCGTCGAGCATCGAGCTCGGCGCGCCCGAGAATATCAACGGCAAAATGGTGGTGCCCATTGCATACGAGACCGCAGGCGGTTGTGGCTGTGCATCGTACGCCGTGATCGGCCAGTCCATTGCGAGCTGGGGCGTTATGTCGCCAGATGCCACAGTACCCCACGCGGTGCCGTGGCCGCAGCACACGGGCTTTTTGGCTACCGTCAACGAGCAACTGCAGCATATTACTTGGACGCGAGGCGCATCGGCATTTGCAACGCAGCCCGTGGGTGCCGCAGGCTGTGGCCCGGCATCGTTTAGCGTAAGCAACAACGGCAGGTGCGTGCTCTATGTAGAGAACACCGATGGCAAGGTGGGGCAAACCTACGACGAAGAAGGCAACCCGGTAGCAGTGATGGGCAAGCACTTCCGCATCTTCGCCAGCACCTTGGCAGGCGATCTGTTTACGGAGCCGTTCGTGATGTGCGAGCTGGACCATCCCGTCGATCAGATAACGACATTTTTGACGTCGGGGAGCATGCTCTCCGCGCTCGCCACGCACATTGTGAGCGCGGAGAAGAGCGAGGCAGAACTACACGGCATCGAAGTGCCCTTGGTGGCGTGTGCCACTCCGACGGGCGCAGTCGCTACCTCGGGCGCGGTGGTGCCCGGAGCAGCAGGCGAATCCTTCATGGTCACGGTGCGAAACGACGGCAACACCTTGCTGACCGCCGGCACAATCGATCTGTACCGAGAGGGCTCCAGCCAGCCGTTCTCCAGCGCATCCATCGGGTTCGGAGCGAACACACGCATGGCATCGATCTACGATCCAGAGCTTGCCGAGGACGCTTCGGTCAACGACATGGCACACGTGAAGTACGCGCTCGAAACGCTGGGCACACCTTTTGCAACGCACCCGCTGGTAGCCGACAACGGCAACGCCGTGCTGGCACCGGGTTGCACGGCACAGTTCCGCATGAGCTTCGCTATCCCCGAGAGTTGGAGCGACGAAGTGGGCAAACGCGTAACGCTGTATGCGAAGGCGCGTAATCTGGTGGCGCTCGATCCCGTAACGCTCGAGGAAATTCGACCGGGCGCAAACTCGGCGCTGGGTGCCGTACTGCACGAGCTTCATGTGCCCGACGCGGCATGCGAACGCTCAGAAGTTCAGGTCGGCGTATGCGACAGCGCGGATACGACAGAACTTCACGACGCCCCGATGACAGCAGACGACGGTGGCGGCTCGAGTGGCGGCGGTACTGACAAGGGCGGCGGCTCCGGCGGAAGCAGCTCCAGCAGTGGCAAGGACCACGGCACTAACAAGCGCTCCGGAAAAGCGGGCGCGCTTGCGGGCACGGGCGATGTCAACGCTCCCCTTACGGCAGCCGCAGCAGCACTCGCCGCAGCTGGTGCCGGCCTTGTCGCCTACAGTGCCCGCCGCACGGCGCTCGAAAACGACACCGCCGATGAGGTCAATTCTGATAAGCCTCACTAGCTCTCAGTTACCTTTGCGAGAGACGCCAACTCGGCTCATCGAACACCAAAAGGGGCTGGCCCCGATAACTCGGAGCCAGCCCTGAGTCGCCTGACGTGGGAATCGCAGCCTGTTACTTGAGCTTCAGAGCCTCCATCATGGGCACGGCAGCGTCCCAATCGATCTTCCAGCCAATCGACACGCGGACGGTTTCACCCGTTGCGGGAGCCGTCGCATACAGTGTATGGCCGTTGTCGGGACCGGTAAAGCGCAGCCACGTTATGCCGTTGTACTCGACCTGGTCGGTTGTTGTCTCCTTACCTTCGTAGACCTGCTCTAGGCTTGCAACCTCTTCCTCCGGCGAGCGCGGGAAGATGCTGATGTTCAGGCGTCCTCCAGTCTCGTCGTGGAAGAAGTTTGCCTTTTCGCGCTCTTCGTCGGACGAATCCAGCGTGTACCCATCGGCGGCCTCGATGCTGTACGATGCGCAGTCGATGCCCGTTAAATCTGCCTTCTCGCCAGAATCGGCCACGCCGCCGGCCGCCTTGAACTCCTTGGTCTCGCATCCCGTGGTGTCAAAGTGCATGGCCTCATGATTCTTGGCGGGGGCATAAGCGTCTACGAACTCGACAGTGATGAGCCCGTAGTACGCCGTCTTGGGCGCCCAGAAATACACGTACTCAACGGTCTCGCCCGGGCCGATATCTGGCCTCTCGGAAAGGTCGATGCCCTCGTGCAGCTCATCGGGAGCCTCGCTTGCAACGTAGTCGAGCACGGCCGCCTTGCCGGAAGTAAACAACGGGTCGCCTGCCTCAAGATCGCCCTGGGCAGCATGCACGTTAAAGGAACTGAACGTCCTGTTCTTTGTGTTGTTGTTGGTGATCTTGATGTGCAGGTAAAAGCCGTCCTGTAGCTTGGCATCGCCACGATAGAACGTACCGTGAGCCACCGACTCATAGGTAATGCCTGCCACCTCGACCGTCTGCGAATCATAGGCCTTGGCCTTCTTGGACTTCTCCTGCACAGGTGCGCTCCCGCCCGAGCCGCTCGGAGCACTACCGCCACAGCCGGCCACCGTACACGCCAGCACGGCCGAAAGCGTCACGGTGGGAATTCCTAACAGCAGCTTCTTCGTCATGGGCTTCATCATCCTCACCGCTCCTTTCACTTGCAGCTCATCCGTTGCCCGAGGCCTTCGTCGTCCCGTGGCATCGGCTTCCACAATGAGCGTATGACGAAACACGGCGCCGGCGAAGTGACCCATGGCCCAAATAACGACCCACCAGCGTTCCTTATGGGCCAAAAGAACTCGCACATGCACGCCCCCGGCCCATAAAACGAGACGTCTGTCCCAATGTTCGATTCGATCCAACAATCCGCACGACACGTTTTCGACAACGTATCCAACCGCAAACGCAGCAAGACGCATTCGGCCGCCTTCAAATTTACTCGGGCAGAACCGACTCGGTTTTGTCCGAGTAAACTCGAGCATAAACTGATCCATGCGATACAATTAACTCGGACAAAACCGAGTCGGAAGGAACCGAGTAAGTGGAATTTATTGGCAGGGAGCGTGAGCTCGCCCGTATTAAGAAAACGCTCAAAGCACCCGAGCAGCGCAATGTTCTCATTTACGGCAGGCGTCGCGTCGGAAAAAGTGAGCTCATCAAGCAGGCGCTAACCGATTTGTCGGACGTCGCAACGGTCTATTACGAGTGCCGCCAAACCTCCGAGGCAGACAACCTCGAGAGTCTGTCCGTCCTTGTTGCTGAAGCGCTGAGCTTTCCTCCGCTCGCCTTCACAGGCATCCGCGAGCTCATCGAATTTCTGTTTACCCAAGCTAAAGACAAGAACATTACCCTCGTTCTCGACGAATACCCCTACTTGAGAGATGCGGTTAAAGGCCTAGACAGCATTCTTCAGACCTCAATCGACGCCCACAGGGAAGACTCACGTTTAAACATTGTCCTGTGCGGCTCCTACGTTGAGATTATGAAATCCCTCATCGAGCATGAAAGCCCCCTCTACGGGCGAATTGATCTCGCGCTTGAGCTTAAGCCCATGGATTACTTTGACGCTGCGAAGTTCTATCCCGCGTTCTCGCCCGAGGACAAGGTGCGGCTCTATAGCGTTTTTGGCGGTATCCCCTTTTACAATCGCCTCATCGATCAATCCCAAAGCGTACGCGACAACATCATCGAGCTCGTCACGGAACCTGGCGCCCGCTTAGAAAGCGAGGTGCCGTCCTATCTCAACGCCGAGATCTCGAAGATGACCAACGCCAACGAAGTTTTCGGGGCTCTCGCACAAGGCTACTCCCGTTGGGGGGACGTGCTGGCACAGTCGCACGTCTCGAGCGGTCCGGCCATGGCAGACGTGCTCGACAAGCTCATGTCACTCGAAATCGTCCAAAAGCGTGCACCCATCAACGACCCTACGAACAAGCGCAAGTCTGGCTACTTTGTAGTGGACCCACTTTCGCTCTTTTACTATCGCTACGTTTTCCGCAATGCCTCTGCGCGTCAGCTGCTCGACCCGGAAGTCTTCTATGATCGTCACGTCTCCCAAGACTTCGAGGAAAACTACGTTCCACATATGTTCGAGGAGATCTGCCGTCAATACCTCGTGCGGCAAAACAGGACCGGCAAGATCGAACCGGCTTTCGACGCCATTGGCAAGTACTGGTACGACGATCCCGTAAACAAAGCGAGCGGCGAATTCGATGTGGTAACGCAAGACCCCGAGGGCTACGCATTCTACGAAGCAAAGTTCCGCAAATCCCCCATCACGCAAAAAATGGTCGACGAGGAAATCGCTCAAGTTGAGGCAACGGGGCTCAAGTGCCATCGCTACGGGTTCTTCTCCCGTTCGGGCTTCGAAGCTGACGGAAGCGATCGAACCGTCTTCATCGACCTACCGCAGATGTTTGAATAGGACAGGCTCCTCCCGCATCCCGAGCATTCATTATCTAACCGAACGATTGTTCGATGGATTTCGTGTTGGTTGGAATCGCCTATGGGCTGGGCTATGCTACCTTGACTATTTATATGACTTAAACGCAGCAAAGGAGCACCGAGAGAGCGAGTATGGCAAAAAACACCGCAAACTATGGTAACGACAGTATCCGCCAGCTCAAGGACGAGGAGCGCGTACGCCTGCGTCCCGCCGTCATCTTTGGCTCGGACGGACTCGATGGCTGCGCGCATGCCGCCTTCGAGATTCTGTCCAACGCCGTTGACGAGGCGCGCCAGGGCTACGGCAAGCTCATCACCCTTACCGCCTTTCGCGATGGCTCCATTCAGGTAGAGGACAACGGCCGCGGCTGCCCGCTCGACTGGAACCCCTCCGAGAAGCGCTTTAACTGGGAGCTCGTCTTTTGCGAGCTCTACGCAGGTGGCAAATACAACAACAACCAGGGCGGCGACTACGACTTCTCGCTCGGTACCAACGGCCTAGGCTCGTGCGCGACCCAGTACGCCTCCGAATACATGGACGTCACGGTTTGGCGCGACGGCAACAAGTACTCCCTGCACTTTAAGAAGGGCAAGGTCGTTGGCGCCAAAAAGAAAGCGCTCGAGATTGAGCCCAGCGACGAGGAGCGCACCGGCACCACCATCAAGTGGCGCCCCGATCTTGAGGTCTTTACCTCCATCAGTATCCCCCACGATTGGTATCGCGAGACCATGCGCCGCCAAGCCGTGGTCAACGCCAACGTGACCTTCCGCCTGCGCATCGAAGGTGACGATGGCGAGTTTTCCGAAGAGGACTTTTGCTATCCCAAGGGCATCGAAGACTACGTGCTCGAGAAGGTCGGTACCGACTACCTCACCGAGCCCTTCTTTATCGAGGCCGACCGTCGCGGTCGCGACCGCGAGGACCTGCCCGACTACAACGTAAAGATCACCGCGTGCATGTGCTTCTCGCGCACCTTCATGATGCAGGAGTACTACCACAACTCATCGTGGCTCGAGAACGGCGGCTCACCCGAGAAGGCGGCCCGCAGCGCCCTGACCAGCGCCATCGATGCCTACATCAAGCAACAGGGCAAATACAACAAAAACGAGGGCGGCATTAAGTGGCAGGACGTCCAGGACTGCCTGGTACTGGTGACCAACTGCTTCTCCACCCAGACGTCCTACGAGAACCAGACCAAAAAGGCCATCAACAACCGCTTTATCCAGCAGGCCATGACGGCCTTCTTTAAGGAGCGCCTCTCGACCTACTTAATCGAGAACAAAGACGCCGCCAACAAGATCATGGAGCAGGTGCTCATCAACAAGCGCTCGCGCGAGAACGCCGAGAAGACGCGTCAGAGCATCAAGACCAACCTGCAGCAGAAGACCGATATGGCCAACCGCGTGCAGAAGTTCATCGACTGCCGCTCCAAGGACAAGAGCCGCCGCGAGATCTACATCGTAGAGGGCGACTCGGCAGCAGGCGCCATTCGCACCTCGCGCGATGCCGAGTTCCAGGGCGTTATGCCCGTCCGCGGCAAAATCCTCAACTGCCTAAAGGAGGACTATCCACGCATCTTTAAGTCCGACATCATCATGGACCTCATGCGCGTGCTGGGCTGCGGTGTGGAGATCAAGGACAAGCGCATCAAGAACCTTGGCGCCTTCGACCTGGACAACCTCAACTGGAACAAGGTCATCATCTGTACGGACGCCGACGTCGACGGCTATCACATCCGTACGCTCGTGCTCACCATGCTCTACCGCCTGGTGCCCACGCTTATCGACGAGGGCTACGTGTATATCGCCGAATCGCCGCTCTACGAGATCAACTGCAAAGAAAAGACCTACTTTGCCTACACCGAGCTCGAGAAGAACGGCATCCTCAAAGAGATCGGCGACCAGAAGTGTTCCATCAACCGCTCCAAGGGTCTTGGTGAGAACGATCCGGACATGATGTGGCTCACCACCATGAACCCCGAGACGCGTCGTCTGATCAAGGTGGAGCCCGAGGACGTCACCAAGATGGAAACCATGTTCAACCTGTTGCTGGGCAACGACGAGGCGGGCCGCAAGCGCCATATCTCGGAGCACGGCAAGGAATACCTGGACCAGCTGGACCTGCAGTAGCAGCAAATCGATAACGACGGCCCTTAAGAAGTTCAAGAGGATATCGTGGCAAAGAAGAAGACGAAGAACCAGCCGAAGAAAAAGCAGGTCAACGCCGAGAACGTCATCGGCCTGCACTCCGAGGTCACCGACCAGCCGATCACGCAGACGCTCGAGGTCAACTACATGCCCTACGCCATGAGCGTCAACGTCTCGCGTGCGTTCCCCGAGATCGACGGCTTTAAGCCCTCGCACCGCAAGCTGCTCTACACCATGTACAAGATGGGTCTGCTCAAGGGCGAGCGCCAGAAGAGCGCCAACATCGTGGGCCAGACCATGAAGCTCAACCCGCACGGCGATGCCGCGATCTACGAGACGATGGTGCGCCTGGCAACCGGCAACGAGGCGTTGCTCGCACCGTTCGTTGAGTCGAAGGGCAACTTTGGCAAGTACTATTCGGGCGACCTGAGCTACGCCGCCTCGCGTTATACCGAAGCCAAGCTCTCCCCCATCAGCGCCGAGATCTTCAAGGACATCGACAAGGACCCGGTCGACTTCGTCGACAGCTACGACGGTGCCATGAAGGAGCCGCGCCTGCTGCCCACCACGTTCCCCAACATCCTTGTCTCGGCCAACAAGGGCATCGGCGTCGCCATGGCGTCCGACATCTGCGGTTTCAACCTCAACGAGGTCTGTACTGCCACGATGCACTACCTGCAGGATCCCGACTGCGATCTGCTCGAGTACATGCCCATGCCCGACTTCTCGACCGGCGGCGAAATTATCTACCGCCGCGAGGAGATGGAGAAGATCGTCGAGACCGGCCTTGGCAGCTTCCAGATCCGCTCCCGCTGGCGCTGGATTCCCGAAGAGCGCATCATCGAGGTCTACGAGATCCCCTACACCACCAAGACCGATGTCATCATCGAGCGCATCGTCAAGCTCTCCAAAGAGGGCAAGGTCAAGGAGATCGCTGACATCCGCGACGAAACCGACCTTTCGGGTCTGCGCATCGCCATCGACCTTAAGCGCGGTGTCGACCCCGACAAGCTCATGGCCAAGCTCTATCGCTCGACCACACTGCAGGATTCGTTCTCGTGCAACTTCAACGTGCTGGTCGATGGTTACCCTCGCGTTATGGGTGTGCGTCAGATCCTGCACGAGTGGGTCAAGTGGCGTATTGAGTCCACGCGTCGCCGCATTAACTTTGACCTGGGCAAAAAGTCCGAGCGCCTGCACCTGCTGCACGGCCTCGAGGCGATTTTGCTCGACATCGACAAGGCCATCGCCATCATCCGCGGCACCAAGCTCGAAGCCGAGGTCGTGCCCAACCTTATGAAGGGTTTCGACATCGACGAGACCCAGGCCGAGTTTGTTGCCGAGCTTAAGCTCCGCAACATCAACGAGGAGTACATCCTCAACCGCACCAAGGACATTGCCAAGCTTGAGGGCGAGATTGCCGAGCTTGAGGAGATTCTCTCCAGCGAGGAGAACATCAAGAAGGTCATCAGCGACGAGCTGGCCGCGGTCAACAAGAAATATGTGATGCCGCGTCGCACGGGCAGGATCGAGCCCCACGAGGTCATCGAGGTAAGCCTGGAGCCCGAGGTCGAGGAGTACCCGGTCACCATCATGCTCTCGCGCGATGGCTACCTTAAGAAGATGACGGACCGCGTACTCAAAAAGGCGACCACGCTCAAGTACAAGGACGGCGACAAACCCTTTATCGAGTTCCCGTCCTCCAACACGCACGAGCTGCTCGTGTTTACCAACAAGAGCCAGGTGTACAAGTGCAAGGTTGCGGCATTTGAGGACACCAAGTCGGCCCAGCTGGGCTCGTACCTGCCGACCGATCTTGAGATGGAACCCGACGAGAGTGTCATCTGGGTCATCGACCCCGAGGACTACAAGGCCGACGTGCTATTCGTCTTTGAAAACGGCCGCGTGGTGCGCGTCGCGCTTTCCGGATACGTCACCAAGACCAACCGCAAGCGCCTCAAAAACGCCATCTACGGCGGCAGCAAGTTGCTGTATGCCCAGGTGCTCAAAGAGGACCGCGACATTGCGCTGGTCTCGAGCGACTACCGCCTGATGAACTTCAACACGTCGTTGCTCAAGACCAAGACGACCACCAACACGCAGGGCGTCCAGGCATTCACGGCCAAGAAGGGCCGCTCGGTCACCACGGTCGGCACGACCGAGGACATCCTCGGCGCCGGCGTTTCCGCCGAGAAGTTCACCGCGCAGAGCCTACCCTCCGCCGGTGCCCTCATGAAGGAAAACGACATGCCGAGTCTGTTTGACTAGGACGACGGCAGCCAAACCGTCATGGTTTTACAATGCAGCGGGGCCCGGAGCGCAGCAACATCGCGCTCCGGGCCCCGCTCGTTGCAACGTAGTCGGAATAATAGGAATCCCCGTTTTTCACTCCTGCAATCCCGCGGCACAAGACATGTTAAACCGTTAGCAAAACTTGCAAAAATTAGCAAAAGTTGCAAAAACTAGCAAAACCTGCAAAGGGGCCACCATGGATCGCAGCAAATGTCTCCGCCATGCCAGGCATGCTCGAAGATATTATCGAGCGAACCAAAGAAGCGGCAGATAGCCGCCTCTCATAGTCTCGCGCGTGCATAAGCGGCGTTCAGATTGAGCCAGTCGGCATCGATTGGACATATGCTCAGGAGACTCAGGGTAACTGGCGCACGGGCATGAATGGCGTCTTCAGGCAACTCGAGAAGCATGGCGTCGGGCTTCTCTCGAAACTACCTATCGGGAGCTTTCCGATAAAGACATTGAGTTTTTACTCGCGATGCTGCCCGATTCTGGCCCCAGCAGGGTCTCGGAAATAGCCAAACGCATGGGCGTCGCCAGCAACTACGCAAGCCAATACAAACGCCGCCTCCTGGAGGACGGCGTCATTGGAGAGCGCGGGCGTGGTCTCGTTGGCTTTGACATTCCCGCGTTCAGGGAATTCTTGAACGAGAAGGCGTTTTAGCACGCCGGAATTGTCCGCGGAAGCATCAACGCATGGTAATCAGCATTCCTCTTGGTAAGGATAGCAAGCATTTTCCACCAACGCTGATTGCCATGCGTTCTTCTTGTCCTTAGGCGAGCTTGCGAGCGAGCTCTCGCACCTCTTCCAACTTGGGCGAGGAGGCCATGCTGTCGCGCTCGGTCATACCGCTGATGGTGACAATGCCCTGGTCCTCCCACTTGCAGTACGCGCAGGTCGACTTGTACATAGCGATCGCCGCATCATAGACGCCCTCGCTGTAGCTATCGAGCAAAAGGGCCGTCTTGGTGAACGGGAAGCCCGTGGCACCGAAGGCGTACAGGCGGTCGATGGCGGCCTTCTCCTGCGCAGTGATATCAAACCAGTAGATAGGCGAAGCGAAGACAACCATGTCGGCGTCTTTCAGCGACTCGATCACGTTGGCCATGTCATCCTTCTGCACGCAAGCGCCCTCGTGGGCGAAGCAGTACTGACATCCCAGACAACCAGCAATCTTTTTGCCGGCAACGCGGATGACCTCGACCGTATGGCCGGCCTCGCGCGCGGTCTCGGCAAACGCCTCGACCATGGTGTCGGTATTGGCGCCCTTGCGCGGGCTACCGCTCAATACAACGATATTCATAGGAATCTCCCTTCTTCATGCCGCAGGCGCACGTTGATTCGGGACAGGTCTTCGTTAGCACCCTCGTAGCGGTTTTCCGCCCATTACAGTCTGAAATAGGCCATCGATAAATTTCGATGGCGAGCATTCGGCGCATTGCCTACGATACGGGCAAGCCCCGAGGGGCCGCCGATCGGGCGCCTCCGGATGGCCGTCTGCCCCTGCCCCGTAGAGGGCCCGG
>JAXJJM010000013.1:0-46471 GCA_036298225.1 Collinsella sp. | reverse complement strand
GTACATTTAGAAGCACCTACATTTCTCAAGTCATCGATAGATTTATAATGACAGACCGAATGAAGATGCGTGCGATGGGGGCGAGGCGAATGGCTGGGCGGTATCGATACGCGGGTTCAACGGCATCATATTGACCACATAGATTTTTAACTTGCATTTCTACCCGCCCTTTTCGTAGAGTCGCCGATACGTGCTTAGCGCACCCTCGGCGCGTCCGGCAGGCTTTGCGAAATGGGATCCAGGAGACTTCGGCGCAGCATCATCTTGCGGAATGCTTCTAATGAGCCTCCCATCCTTCAAAAACAGAATCTCATCGCACAGTCTATCGACCGAATCCAAGATGTGGGATGACATGATGATGCACGTACCAGAATCGGCCAGCTTCCTGAGAATCCCGGAATGCAAGTCCACCCTGCTGGGATCGAGCGCGTTCATGGGTTCATCCAACAGGAGGTACCGCGCACCCGTCGCATACGCAATCGCCAAGGTAAGCTGCTGCTTCATACCCTGGCTCAGAGCGCGGATCCTCATCTTCGCGAACTCGCCTATCTGCGTTTGCTCCACCACCTCCTCGATATCACGAGCATGCGGCCACATATCGCAAACCATCTTGAGGTGATCTTCCGCACGCAATCCGGGATACAGCAGCGTTCCCTCACCAGGTGCATAGAAGATCATAGAACGGACCTCTCTCGCACCCGTACCCTGCACCTCATCCAGAACGATGCTCCCGTCCACGCGAGGACCCGGCAAACCTGCCATCGCACGCAGCAACGTCGTCTTTCCATGCCCGTTCGGAGCGACGAGACCGTAGACCGTACCCGGGGCAAACTCAGCGTTCACCGAATCTACGAGCACCTTCTTTCCATAAGAGATCGTCAGCGTTTGAAGGTCAATCATCGAGATCATCCCCTTTCGATCTTCGGAACACCCAGGCGCACCAACAACGGAGATACGGCGCCCAAGACCACCAGCAGAGCGCCCGATGCGCCGACGACCTCTCCAAAAGGCATCGCGTTCGTCCCTCGCCCAAGGAACCCAATCGTCCCCACCTGGGAAGCGGGATCAAACGAGGCGAATGGAGCCAGCAGCGCGGCGCCCATGCCCGCGCTTTCAACATGAGCGCTCAACGAACCCAACACCAAGAGAACCGCGCAAACCACTCCGGTGACAACGGGGCTGCGGCTAATCGCTGCTGTCAACGCAGCGACGACGGAAATCACGCCGTATGCCATGACCAGCAACGGAACGCTACGCAACACCGCCTCCCCCACCATGGACGTTGTCGAAGCCCCCGCTCGAATGAGAGCGACGGGATACTCCGATCCACCCGCACCGTTCTTAATCGCGGACACAACTGCAGCGGGAACCATCGACACCAAAAGCAGCGTCAAGCCAAGCAGGAGAGACAACGCAACAGCCGTCAGAAAACGCACATGCGCTGTTGCGGGGACTTGGAAAACCAGAAGGGAACGGCACTGCAGGTGGGTACACGCAAGCGATGTGACAACCACGGGCAACAGCCAAAACAAGGAAGGAAGCGCTGCCTGGAAATACGAAAGGAGGATTAATGGGGGCATCTTCGTACTTAACTCGTAAACCTTGGGGTCCGGCAAGCTCGCGATCGACTCGAGCAGAAGGGCGCGCGCCTCCGCACGAGAAGGAGTCTCCGGCTCGATTCCGATCGATTGCAGGAGGGTCGCATCTGCCGCGCCCAGTTCGCCTCGAGCGCGCTCGTACGTCGCAAGGCTTCGAAACCCCTCCGCAGGCGTAGGCGCGTACACAAAACCCGAAAGAGCATCTCGCATGTCTTCCAGGGCCGTTTTGCCCTCGACATCCATATTCGCAGCGTCCTGCTCTAGATACCGATCTATTGAACGGAGCTCCCCATCCCTATACCGAACAGCGGAAACGTCATCAGCGTCAGGAAACACCTCGACCAGAGCCGGGGCCAGCATCGTCGTCGACATTGCAATCGCGCATACGGCGAGGGCAGGAGAATGCAGGAGCAGTTTCCCCATCGTTCTTACGTATGCAACGGCGGAGGCACAAGCGCTCGAACGAGTTGCCGCTCTCGATGCGGTGAAGGAACCTCTCTCAAGACAAATCGGGGGCATCGGGCGCGCGCAGCCGCTCTTTCCAGCAACGCAAAGCAGGCTAATTGCCAGCACCTCGATCCCGATTGCGCATACGAGGGTAATCGCGCCACGCTCGAAGCAAAGTCCGGGCAGATTCACTATCTGCGTTGTCGGGTACGGGCTATAGGCGCCGACGGTCAACTCGGTGTTCGCATACGAAAGGGGATTCAACAGGGCGAAATCACGTAAAGCGATGGATCTTCCGTAATACCCGGGAACCATCGTCACCCCCATCAGGGCACATACGAACACGATTCCAAGCGTAGGGTTATTGGCAATCTTCACGGCAAGGTGAACGACAAGCGAGATGAACGCTGCCACCAAGAATTGCAAGATGGCCGCCTGCGCGAACACCAGCCAAGCCGGTTTGATAACCGGAGTCGCATATTGAATGTAGCCTATCGGATAGAACAGCGAGCCCGGGCCATTCTTCACAAGCGCGGCGATTATCCCTGGAAGATTGATGGCAAAGACGGCAAGCATCGCAAAAACACTCGCCCATACGCTCGATGCAACAAGCCTGTCCAGCTCACCCATCGGTGCCTGGATGATGAGCTTTTCGCGTTTGTTAAGACGCGCGGCAAGGAACGAGACGGCAACGGCCGTTGCGGCCCATAGCAAGTACTCCTTCGATCCGTCATAAAAGGAGTACGCTCCATCCGATACCTGCAGAAACGGAAGCAGAGGAGAGAGCGGCGCCAAGACAAGACGCCCCGCGGCAAGAGGGTACAGAAGCGCGGGCATGCTTGATGAAGAGGTATAGACGCCCTCCTCCCCCGCATTCACAAGCGCATCCGCATAGGATGCTGACAATTCCTGCTCAACACGGGTTATTCCCGACTCGAGGTATTCAACCCGTCCGTCGATGCCAGCCGCGCTCCTGAAGACGGGCAAAGTACAAAGAACCATCAACGCAACAACGACAACACAGAGCGACCTGGAGGAGAGGAGCGACCTAAAGATTGCCTTCGAGATCTTGAGCATATTCATCGCCAACCTTAACCTCATCCAGTCGGAACAGAGGGGCCGAACAAAATGCTCGGCCCTTATTACTTGCCGGCAAAGTCAATTTAACATAAACTGTTAAAAAGTAACCTGAGTTTTTTAAATTCTTCGGAGGTTATTATGAGTTCCGACAATCGCACTCCCCGGCTTCATTCCTTCCGCATCGCATGTGCGATAGCCTCTGCGACCCTTTGCGCCACCGCCATCGCACAAGTGGCGTTCTCCTTAAAGCCAGCAATCGAAGTGCTCGACAACCCTGTAATTGCAGACTCCCCCGCGTATCCAGCCCTTGCGATCTCGACATTGGTCCCTGCCGTCATCGGTATCGCTACGACCATCCTCAGCGCCGTTCTCGTGTGGACGATCAAGAGCGGAGACCCCTTCAAGAAAGGGTCTGCGACATGCTTGAAGGTGCTCGGCATTCTCTTCGTTGTTCAAGCTGCCACCAGCCTCTACGCCGGCTCACTCAAAACCTCCGTTTCGATGTTTGGCGGCGAGGGGGCCGTCGGCGCCCAAGAGATCGCTTCATCATTCGATTGGACCTCTCTGGTTCTCGGCATCGTCCTGTTCATGCTTTCCCAGCTCTTCTTGTACGCCCGAGAGCTGTACCTCGACTCCGACGAGATTGCGTAAGGAAACGCCATGCCCGTAATTGTTCGCCTCGACAAGATCATGGCCGAGCGAAAGATTTCCTCGAACGAACTTGCCGAAAGGATTGGAACCACGCCCGTGAACCTGTCCCGTATTAAAAAAGGGCATATTCGCGGCATTCGCTTCAACACACTCGAGCAGCTATGCCTCGCCCTTCGTTGCCAACCCGGAGACCTTCTCGAAGTCATGAGCGAGGAGGATGCCCGAAAGGAGTTCGGACTCGATTGGTCCGCCGAGGATTAGAGGGCGGTCGTACTCGCCCTGCACACGGGGATGCGAATCGGCGAGGTCTGCGGCCTTCGGTGGTGCGATGTGGATTTCGAGACGGGCCTGATCTCGATCAGACACTCGGTGGCGTACGCGAAGGGAATGGGTTCGTTCATCAAGGACACCAAGACCCATGACGCCAGGGGTATCCCCATCGACCCGGTCGGCCTACTCCCCTTCCTGAAGGAGACCCACGAGATCGACTGCGGAAAGCTGCGCTTGCGCGGCCTTACCGGGGCGGTCGAGATCGGGGACTGCTACATCCTGTCGGAGCCGGGCGCGACCTTCGCGACGACAAGCTATATCCGCAGGGCGTTCAAGACGTTCTCGGAGACCAACGGCCTCATGGGCACCAACGACGAGCTGATCACGTTCCACGGCCTTCGCCACACGTTCGCAACGCAGTGGATCCGCCAAGGCGGCGATATCAAGGCGCTCCAATCGATCCTCGGCCACAAGGACGCCATGGCGACGCTCAACGTCTACGCCGACATCGAGCCCATCTCCAAAATCCATAACATGCTGCGCGCCACGCCGTGCCTTTGGCGCGGGCACCTCGGGCCGAGGGTCGATCCGGGTCCCATGTTCCAACAGAGGATCCAGGAGTCCATCGAGACGCTCCAGGCGTTCGGCTACGGCATCACCGAGCCGGACGACCGAAATATCGCCATACGCGACGTGAAGACGAACAGTTGGCTCTAGCTCACCGAGTACGCGGCAGTGCTGGGCCCATCCCAACTGAGGTCACGGCGGTCCGATAGGGGCGCCGCCCGCGGCATGCGCCGCGGAGCGGTATCCCCTACCGAAGGGCGGGGATGCCCTCCGCTTCCAGTTCGGAATCAGCCGTCGGAGGCGTTCGGCTGACTGCGGGAACGGCCTGTCCGCTCAATGTGTTCGGCTGAGATCGGAAATCAACCCAACACGAGCCGGACACGCGCCAGACGGCTCTTCCCCGTACGGCCTTCCCCCTTACGCTCATGTTGCAGGCATGTAACGCCGCAGCGAGCGCGCCTTTTTTGCGCCAGACAGGTACAATGATGAACACTGTACCGTAGCGGAGCGCCCCGCGCGCGCCGCAATCACGCGAAAGGGTTTCCCATGGCCGAGATCTCGTCCTCCCGTATCGTCATCACCGTCCTTGGCAAGAACCGCCCCGGCATCGTCGCCGGCGTCACCCGTGTCCTAGGCGAGGCCAACGTCGACATCCGCGACATCACGCAGTCCATTATCGAGGACATCTTCACCATGACCATGCTGGCCGATACCGCCGAGTCCAAGCTCGACTTCGCCGAGCTGCAGAAGGCGCTGGCCGAGGCCGGCGAGCTTTCGGGCGTCAACGTGTCCATCCAGCGCGAGGACGTCTTTAACTTTATGTACCGCCTGTAGCGAGCAAGCCGCTGGGGATAGCCTGACGCGCGCATGCCCATGCAAGTCACCCCGATGCGGCCCGGAGAGGAGCGCGCATGGCCTACGACGCCAAGAAAATCTATTACCGCTTCGACGACCACTTGAGCCGCCTGGTCTTGGATTACGAAGCGAGCCGCCAGATTTCGCCCGAAAGCGAAAACCTCTACCACGGCCTGCCGACCGCCCCATACGACGAGGGCCTGTTCGTAGAGCACAACGTCAAGCGCGGCCTGCGCAATGCCGACGGCTCGGGCGTGGTCGCGGGCCTTACCCGCATCTCGGACGTGCACGGCTACAACAAGGTCGACGGCAAAGTCGTGCCCGACCAGGGAAAGCTTACGCTGCGCGGCTATAGCATCGAGGACCTGGTCAACAACGCCCAGGCCGAGGATCGCTATGGCTACGAAGAGGTCGCCTACCTGCTCATCACGGGCTCTCTGCCCACCAAGGAAGAGCTTGACGGTTTTTGCGAACGTCTGGGCGCTTTTAGGCACCTGAGCGACGAGTACGTCCGCGAGTTCCCCATGACCACGGTGTCGTCGAGCATCATGAATGTGCTTCAGCGCGCCGTGCTGCTGCTCTACGCCTTCGACGCCGAGCCCGACGCCATTACACCCGAGCACGAAATCGACGTCGCCATCTCCATGCTCGCCCGTCTCCCCCGTATCGCCGCCTTCGCGCATATGGCCTCGGTCGCCAAGCGCCGCGGCTCCGAGGTTCATGTACCGCACCCCACACCCGGCCTCTCCACCGCCGAGACCATCCTGCAGGTGTTGCGCGGCGGCATGGCATTCACCCGCGACGAAGCCATGCTGCTCGACGTGATGCTCATGCTGCATGCCGAGCACGGCGGCGGCAACAACTCCACGTTCGCCTGCCGTGTGCTGTCCTCCTCGGCCACCGACCCGTATTCCGCCTACGCCGCGGCCATCGGCTCGCTCAAGGGCCCGCGCCACGGCGGCGCCAACGCCAAGGTCGTGTCCATGCACGAGGACATCCGTGCGCATGTTTCCAATTGGGAGGACGAGGACGAAGTCGCAGCCTACCTGGGCAAGATCCTCGACAAGCAGGCCTTCGACGGCACGGGCCTCATCTACGGCATGGGCCACGCCGTCTATACGCTCAGCGACCCGCGCGCCGAGGTCTGCCGCCGTTACGCGCGCTCACTGGCAGCCAAGAAGGACTTGGGCGAAGAGTTCGCGCTCATCGAGCGTATCGAGCGCCTGGCACCCCAGGTCATGCGCGACCACGGCATGACCAAGCCCATCTGCGCCAACATCGACCTGTACACGGGCTTTATCTACAAGATGCTCGGCGTGCCCGAGACGCTCTTTACGCCGCTATTCGCCGTCGCCCGCATGGCCGGCTGGTCGGCGCACCGCATGGAAGAGCTCTTCTGCGCGCACCGCATCATCCGCCCCGCCTACCGCCCGGTGATCGAGCCGCTGGAGTACAAGCCACTCGCCGACCGCTAGGACGCGGACCGTTATAGAACTCGAGCGTGGCCAGGGCATCGCCGCCTTCGGCCACGCTTTTTATGCCAGTAGAAAGGGCTGCATCAAATGATTGTGTTTTCCGATATGGACGGAACGCTGCTGACGAGTGATAAGCAGATGAGCGACGCCACCTGGGCAATGCTCGACGAACTCGCTCGACGTGGGATTGAGTTTGTGCCCTGCACGGGGCGCCCGCTGTCAGGCATCTTTGAGCCCATCCTCGCCCACCCCGCCGTACACTACGCGGTCTGCGCCAACGGCGCCAGCGTCTGGCAGCTCGACGAGGATACGCCCACCGACGCCTCGCGCGCCACGTGCATCTTGAGCCGTCCGCTCGACCGTGGCATTGCCCACCGCATCCATCGCATTGCCGCCGGCCACGATGTGACCTTCGATATCTTCGCGGATGGGCAGTGCTTCCTCCCCCGCTCGCTATACGGGCGTCTGGATGAGTTCTGTGGCGGCGACCCCCACATCGCGGCTTCGCTCAAGCGCACACGAACACCGATCGACATGGATATCGACAGCAAGATCGACGAGGTCGAGACGCTCGAACGCATCGCCATGTACTGGCACGACCCGGCCGATCGCGACGCCATCGCAGCAGAGCTCGACACGCTCGGAGGCATTGAGGTCACGCGTTCGTACGCCATGAATATCGAGGTCATGGGTGAGGGCGCCACCAAGGGAACGGCCCTCACGTGGCTGTGCGAGCATCTGGGCGAGCCCCTTGCCGACGCCTGGGCGTTCGGCGACAACATCAACGACATCCCCATGCTGCAGGCGGCGGGCCACGGCATGGCCATGATCAACGCCGAGCTCGAAGACCGCGAGGCCGCCGACGCCATCACCGAATACGACAACGACCACGACGGCGTCGCCCGCACCATCATGGCCGCCCTCGCCTAGTCATTGGGGACGTTCTTAAACGACTAGTCACTGGGGACACTCTTCGCAAAAAGCTGCAAGGACTGTCCCCCACTGCCGGCAGAAAAAGAACGTCCCCATCTGCCGGATTAGGAGAAACTCTCCAGCACACGGCGGAGCTCACGCTGAACGGCATGGTCGCGGTTGCAGCCTACGACGCGATCGGCAACCGCTTTGAGCGCGGGACGCGCGTTTTCCATCGCGCAGCCCGTGCCGACAAAGCGAATGATCTCGTAGTCGTTCATCGAGTCGCCAAACGCCATGACCTCGTCGCGTTCGACGCCATAGTGCTCCATGAGCTGCTCGATTCCCGAGGCTTTCGACACACCGGGCTGCATGGCATCGATCCATGCGTTTCCAGAAGGCGCAAAGGTAAAGAGCTGGCCAAGCTCGCGCTGCAGTACGTAGGCACTGTCCATAACGGCACAGTCATCGCAAAAGATACTCGCCTTGATGATATTTACGCTGGGATCGGGCAGCTCCCAAATGCGCTCGGCATTGGGAAGGTCCTTATCGACCTCACGCACGAACTTGCACTCGTCATCGAGCAGGAAGGACTTGGTTCGGTCAAAGAGCGCAAGATGCAGATTGGGAAACGTCCTGACGGCTTGGGCGAGCCTTCGAATCGCCAGGTGGGAATACACCTCACGGTCTACCATCTTACCGTCGGCGTAGACTTGGGCGCCGTTAGCGGCGACAAAGTCCATCTTGTCGCGAACGGGCGCAAAGAACTCGCACAGGCGATCGTAGCGACGACCTGACGATGCGGCGAAATGCACGCCATGCTCGTGTAGCGCCAGAATCAGTTCGTAGGTCTCGGGAGGCACCTGGCCGTTTTCGTCAAGCAGTGTGCCGTCCATATCGGATGCAATCAGTTTAAACATAGAAAAGCTCCCTTCGGGCTTGTTGGAATCGAACGTGTATCCGATTCCAACGTACCCAAAGGGAGCTCAAATAAGACTCCGCGGGCGTAAACGTTACATAGACCTGGCAAATAGCTCACGCGTGCCAGAGAGCCCACGACCGCGGCGGCAGGCGACACACGGAAGAGTGTCCCCGACGACTAGTCGTTTAAGAACGTCCCCGATGACTAGTCGGCGTAGGTGAAGGTGGTGACGTCGAACATGCCCTCGGGACGGATGCGGAGCGTCGGGATTACCGGCAGGGGCAGAAAGATGATGCCCATGATGGGGTCGAGCGGCGGCTCGATACCCATCGCGCGCGCCTTGACCATAAAGTCGCTGTGCTGCGCTGCGACGTCCTCGGCCGTACCTTCGCTCATTAAGCCGCCAAGTGCCAGCGGAATGCGCGCCACGACCTCGCCATTGCGCACCAGCACGTGGCCGCCCTGGCCCACGGCCCCGACGGCCGCCATCATATCTGCCGCGTTATCGCCCACCACGCACACGTTGTGCGAATCGTGGCCGATCGTGGAGGCGATGGCGCCGCCCGTGATGGTAAAGCCACGCACCCAGCCGCGACCGATATGCTTGCCGACCAGGCCCAGACCAGCGGGACCGTCACTGTCCGCACCTTCAGCCTGCAGCGACACGCCACGTCCATGACGCTCGATCAGCATGATGCGGCGCAGGCCCTCGGCCGTCTCGGGACGGGCCATGCCGGTAATCGCCTTGCCCGGCACCACGTCAATCACGGCCTCGCCCGGCTTAAAGGCATAGTCGAACACGTCAAGCGAAAGCTCGGGCAGTTTAACGGAGGCGCGCAGCTCATCGGCAAGGGCTGCAACCTCGGCAGTCTCGGGCGCAACCTTGCCCACAAAGGTGCCGTCCTGCGCCACAAGAGCGCCGGCTGCATACACACGGTGCGGGGCCTTGGCAAAGGTCAGGTCGTCGAGCACCAGCAAGTCGGCACGCTTGCCCGGCGCAATGGCGCCACGCAGCTCGTGCGGGTCGCGGCAGCCGTGATCCAAGCCAAAGGCCTCGGCCGTGGAAAGCGACGCCATGGAGATGGCGACGACCGGGTCAATGCCAGCCTCGACAGCCACGCGGCAGGCATTGTCGATCATGCCGGTCGAAAGAGCATCGGAAGGAGCGCGGTCGTCGGTCGCAAAGCAGCAGCGACGGGCGCGGGCGAGGTTCTCCAGCAGCATCGGCGACAGGTTGGCCAGATCGTGGCTGCACGTACCCTCGCGCAGCATCACATACATGCCGCGAGACAGCTTGTCGAGCGCCTCCTCGGGAATCGTCGATTCGTGATCGGCGATAATGCCCACCGCGGCGTAGGCGTTGAGGTCCTTTCCTGCAACGAGTGGCGCATGGCCGTCGACCTGCTTGGATGGGGTCTGGTTGGCAGCATCGATGCGCGCGCAGGTCTCGGGGTCGGCCATAAAGACGCCCGGCAGGTTCATCATCTCACCCAGGCCAAAGACATCATCCGGATGCTCGGCGAAAAACGCCTGCATGTCCTCGGCGGTAATGACGGCGCCGGCCTGCTCGTCGGGCAGCGCCGGCACGCACGAGGGCATCATGTACTTAATGGAGATGGGCGCGCGGCGACCATCCTCGATCATAAAGCGCAGGCCGTCCAAACCGGCAACGTTGGCAATCTCGTGGCTGTCGGCTATGGCGGTGGTGGTGCCGCGCGTGGCGGCCATACGCGCGTACTCGGCGGGACGGATATTCGAAGACTCAATGTGCAGATGTCCGTCGATAAAGCCCGGGGCGATGTAGCGACCCTGGCAGTCGATGACCTCGGCAGCCTCGTAGGTGCCGGCGGCATCGTCGCGCCCGTCATACAGAACGCCGACGATCACGCCGTCCTTGACGGCAACGCTGCCGGGTGCCACACGCTGACCGTATACGTCGACGATCTGCGCGTTAGTGAACAGCGTGTCGGCAGGCACACGACCCTCGGCCGCGTCAATAACAGACCTCATCACCTCAACGGACATACATACTCCTTTAACTGTAGAAAAAGCCGCGGAACGGACGAGCCTTCACCGCGGCAAACCAATAGCCATTGTATGCCCAAAAGAAGGGCCGAGATAACACCCCTTTCGCTGAACGGCACCGCCAACCTGTCCCCGCAGCCCCAATCCTTTGGCAAGGAGTGTCCCAGAGTGCCGGCACAATAGGAACGTCCCCAGGTGCCAACCAAAATAGGGCCGCAGCTGGACAAACCAGTTGCGGCCCTATTTCGCATGTTGGGTTGACGTAATCGCTAGACCAGTTTAAAGCCCTTGCGCTTGCCTACGGAGAGGGTGTCGCCCAGCTTGAGGGCGCTCGGGTCGATATTGTAGCTCTTAGGAGCCACGGCCTTGCCGTTGATCTTGACGCCGCCACCGTCAATGTCGCGACGGGCCTGGCCGGCGCTCGCCGAAAGACCCAGGTCCTTGAGCAGGCCTGCGAGGTAGATCTGGCCCTCGTCGTTAACAGTCAGCTCAACGTGCTTCTCGGGGAAGTCGGCAAGCTGGCCCTCCTTGAACACGCGGTCGAACTCGGCCTGAGCCTCGTCACCGGCACCGGCGCCGTGATAGGTGTCGCACAGGTCGCGGCCCAGTGCGCGCTTGAGCTCATAGGGATCGGCGGAACCGTCGGCCAGGGCAGCGTCGATCTTGTCGACCTCGGCCGGGGTGAGCGAGCTGGCCAGACGATAGTACTTGCCGATCATCTCGTCGGGGATGGACATGGTCTTGCCGAACATATCCTTGGGAGCATCGGTCAGGCCGATGTAGTTGCCGTAGGACTTGGACATCTTGCGCACGCCATCGGTGCCCTCGAGCAGCGGCATGGTAAGCGCGATCTGCGGCTCCATGCCCAT
Source organism: Collinsella sp. (assembly GCA_036298225.1). Classification (GTDB taxonomy): domain Bacteria; phylum Actinomycetota; class Coriobacteriia; order Coriobacteriales; family Coriobacteriaceae; genus Collinsella. The sequence continues at coordinate 34,800 of JAXJJM010000013.1, read as the reverse complement.
CTTCTCCATGAGCTCGCGACCAGCGAGCAGGTTGAAGAGCTGGTCGGTGCCGCCCATCTCCACGTCGGCCTTGATCTGAACGGAGTCGAAGGCCTGCATCACGGGGTACAGGAACTCGTGCAGGGCGATCGGCGTCTGGGACTGGTAGCGCTTGGTAAAGTCATCGCGCTCGAGGATGCGGGCGACGGTGAACTTGGAGCACACCTGCAGCAGGCCGGCCAGATCCATCGACAGGATCCAGTCGCCGTTGTGCACGATGGTAGTCTTCTCGGGATCCAGGATCTTCATGGCCTGGCTCACGTAGGTCTCGGCGTTGGCCTCGATCTGCTCCTGCGAAAGCTGCGGGCGGGTGGAGTTCTTGCCCGAAGGATCGCCGATCAGTGCGGTGCCGTTACCGATGATGAGGGTGACGTTGTGGCCCAGGTCCTGGAACTGACGCATCTTGCGCAGGGGCACGGCATGGCCCAGGTGCAGGTCGGGGCTGGTGGGATCGACGCCGAGCTTGATGTTGAGGGGCTCGCCCTTCTCAAGCTTCTTGCGAAGGTCGGCCTCGGGGACGATCTGCGCTGCGCCCGAGGTGATGATACGCATTTGCTCGTCGACAGACAGCATTGGGTATCCTCCTTTTGCTATAGCACCCTCACCGGATACGGCGGTGCTCGAAGTTCATAAACTCTCATATGATAACAAACTGACGCGACGCAGCACCTACGACAGGAAAATCCTCGTCCTGCCGCATGCGTCGATGGCAACTGGCAGACGTGTACCGTCACGCTCGACCAGATAGCGTACCTGCCGACGACGCAAGCAGTCGCGGCAACGGACCTGTCCCGTCGCATCGGTGGCGCAGACGCCCTCGGCGGTCAGCAGGCAGTGCTCGCACACCATAAGCTCGGGACGGTCGGCGTCGACCGGACCCAAGACGCCGGGTTCAGCAGCCAGTTCGGCAATACGCTCCGCATCATTGCCGAGCAACTCGGCCGGCAAGTACACCCGCCCCGCACCGAGTCCGCGCAGCCAGGTAAGCGTGGCCCGATTCGCGCAGAACACCGGCGCCGCCACGTCAAACGTCACGCCCAGCTCACGCGCCATCGCCACCTGTCCCAGATTGCGGCAGACGACGCGCCCGGCACGCTGCATCAGTGAGCGGGTCCAGTCAGCGTCACTCGCGCGGCACACCTCGTCAAGCACCACAACAGCGTCGGACAAATCGAGTTCTCCGCGCGGGTCGGCATCCATCAGCTGCCAAGCAAAAACCATGCGAGCGGGAACCGCGCACTCCACCAACTCCGTCGACGCACCGCCATCCACCGCAACGTCCTCAAAGGGCAGCACCTCAACGGCACGCGCAACGGGCGCAATCGCATCCGCCTCGGCCCGCATGCGCTCCAACACCGCCGCCGTCTGATCCAACACGCCGGCGCTGCGAATCAGGTATACCTCGCAGCCCGCGTCCACCTTACGCTTGCAATGCACGACGGCGCGCTTCCCCGCTGCGGCATCCACCGGGCAGGGCACCTGCGGCCAGCGCTTGGGCACATCGGGACGCGCGTCGACACCCGGATAGAACCGAATCTCGAGCGTGTCACCCGCCGCCACGGCGGCGTCGAGCTCAACGGTCACCTCTTCGTGGCCCACAGCGACCAAGCGCCCCACGCGCACGCCCTGGTTAATTGCGCGCTCAAAGCTCATCAGCTCGGCACCCGAACGCCCTCGCAGGTACGCATCGGTAAACCCACGGTTAAACGACCTTCCCAGCTCGCGCTCAAGCTCTTCCACGGCACCGGGGTCCCACGCGCCGTCGCACAGCATATCGAGTGCCCGGCGCCACACCCGCACCACGTTGAATACGTAATCGGGGTTCTTCATGCGCCCCTCGATCTTGAGCGACGCCACGCCGGCATCTACAAGCTCGGGCAGATGCGCAATACCCAGATAGTCGCGCGGGCACAGCAGGCGATCTCCCTCGACGGCGACAACGCTCTGCCCCGCCTCGTCCACCAGGTCGTACGCCAGACGGCACGGCTGCGTGCAGTCGCCGCGCATCGCCGAGCGCCCACGCCGCAGGGCCGAGAACTCGCACGCCCCCGAATAGCCGATGCAAATCGCACCGTGGCAGAATACCTCGATGGGCACGCCCGTGGCACATAGCGCCGCAATCTCGTCGACCGTCAGCTCGCGCGCCGTCGTCACGCGCTCGACCCCCAGCTCATCGGCGGCAAGCCGCACGGCACCCTCGCTATGAACGCCCGCCTGCGTGGACAGGTGAATCTCGACCCCGGGAATCGCCGTGCGCAGCGCGCAGGCCAGCCCGGCATCGGCGACAATCAGAGCATCGGCGCCCAGCTCCAGTGCATGAGCTCCCAACGCCACCGCGTCGGACAGCTCATCGTCAAACACGAACACGTTGAGCGTCACGTACACGCGCACGCCATGGGCATGCGCCACGGCGCAACCGCGCGCAAACTCGTCATCCGTAAAGCCATGAGCGCTCACACGGGCGTTAAAGCCGCCCAACCCCGCATAGATGGCATCGGCGCCCGCGGCGATGGCCGCAAGCATCTGGCCGAGCCCGCCCGCCGGCGCCAGCAGCTCGGGCAGCGCCGCACCGGCAGCATCCAATCCAGTCTTGTGTTGTCCGCTCGGCCCCATCGTCCGAATCGCCATCGGCAAACTCCTTACCAAGGTATGCATTCACTCTGAAAAATGCCGTCTTCCAGCATACACGAGGCCTCGCGCGCCCCGTTTGGTTTATCGTGTAATAACTTATGTCCATCCTGCCCCGACGGCACATCCGCCGTCCGGCACGACATACCTGGAGGTCAATATATGGGTCCTCGCCAACGACAGGGACGCAGCCGTTCAAAGACGCATGCCCTACCCATAATCCTGCTCTCGTTTTTGGGCTTTTTGCTGATTGCGGGCGTGGCGTTTGGCATCGGCATGGTCGGCAACGTCAACCGCTGGCTGTCCGATCTGCCCGACTACACCGACGCCAACGCGTATCTGGTGAGCGAGCCCACCGAGATCGTCGACTGCAACGGCAACAAGATCGCGAGCTTCTACACGCAAAACCGCAAGTCCATCACCAAGGACGAGGTCTCCCCCTACGTGCTGCAGGGCACCGTTGACGTCGAGGACGAGCGCTTCTACGAGCACGGCGGTATCGACCTGTGGGGTATCGCGCGTGCTGCGGTGGCAACCCTCGGCGGCGGGCACGAAGGCGCCTCGACTATCACCCAGCAGCTGGTGCGCAACACCATCCTGCAGGAGGAGCAGTTCGACTCGACCATCGAGCGTAAGGTGCGCGAGGCCTACATCGCCATCAAGATGGAGGACATGTACTCCAAAGACGAGATCCTCATGATGTACCTCAACACCATCTATTACGGCCACGGCGCCTACGGCATCGAGGCCGCAGCCGAGACCTACCTGTCCAAGAGCGCCGCCGACCTCACCCTGAGCGAAGCCGCGCTGCTCATCGGCCTTCCCAACTCGCCTTCGCAGTACGACCCCACGGTCAATCCCGACCTGGCACTGTCTCGCCGCAACAAGGTCCTCGACAACATGCTGCGCCTGGGCCACATCACCCAGGAGGAGCACGATGCCGCACAGGCCGAGCCCATCACCCTTAATGTGACCGAAATCTCGGGCAGCGGCGTCGACGTTTACTCCCAGCCCTACTTTGTCTCCTACGTCAAGCAGCTGCTGGAGCAGGAGTTCTCGACCGACGTGCTCTTTAAGGGCGGCCTGACCGTCAAGACCACCATCGACCCCACGATGCAGCAGGTGGCAGAGAATGCCGTCCGCGAGCAGCTCGACACGCTCTCGCTTGACGGCCTGGACATGGGCATGGTCGTCGTCGACCCCAAGACCGGCTACATCAAGTGCATGGTGGGCGGCTACGACTACAACGCCGACGAGAACCACGTAAACCATGCCACGGCCAAGCGTCCCGTCGGCTCCACCTTTAAGGCCTTTACGCTGGCAACTGCCATCCAAAACGGCATGAACCCCAACGTCACCCTCAACTGCAACTCGCCGCTCAAGGCCAAGGGCACCACGACCGAGGTCCAAAATTACGCCAACCAGAGCTATGGCAACATCACGCTTAAGCAGGCGACGGCATACTCCTCCAACACCGGCTACATCCAGGTGGCGGAAGCCGTCGGTAACAGCAAGATCATCTCGCTCGTCAAAAAGCTCGGCATCGACCCCGCCAAGGACAACATCGAGGACGTTCCCGTCATGACCCTCGGCACCGGCTCGATCTCGCCGCTCGAGATGGCCGCCGCCTACGCGACGTTTGCCAACGGCGGCTACTATCGCCAGCCGATCGCCATCACCGAGATTGACTCTCGCACCGGTTCGGTGCTGTACCAGCACACCGACAATCCCTCACAGGTGCTTACCGAGGGCGAGGCCGCCGCGGTCACCGATGTTCTGTCCGGCGTCATGAAGGGCAGCGGTACGGGTGCTGCCGGCGCCCTGAGCGTCAACCAGCCCTATGCCGGCAAGACGGGCACCACCGACAACACCACCAACCTGTGGTTCTGCGGCTATACCCCGCAGCTGGCGTGCGCCCTGTGGACCGGCTATTCCGCGGGCGAGATCCCCATCCAAAAGTACGGCACGGACCTGCTGGGCGACAGCACCAACCTGCCTGTCTTTAAGCGGTTTATGAACACCGTTCTGACCGGTACCGAGCGCGAGGAGTTTGCGACCGGAACGGCGCCCACCTACAAGAACAACAGCGTCTGGAAGTTCTACGGCACCAATAACACCAAGAAGTCGGAGAACGACGACAAGGACAAGGACGAAGAGGAAGAGGAAACCACCACAACGACTACCACGACGACCACGACCACCGAGACCACGGGCGGCGACACCACCGGCGGCACCGGTACGACCGGTGGCTCGACGGGCGGCTCCACTGGTGGTTCGACCGGCGGCGATGGCGGCACGCCTACGCCTACGCCTACGCCCACTCCCGACCCCTCGCCCACGCCTGACGATACGGTCGGCTAAGAAATACGCGACTAAAGCCAACAAGGCCCCGAGCAGCTTATTGAACTGCTCGGGGCCTTTTAGTTTGAAGCGACCTGGTGGGCGGTCTTTATACCGGCAAACAAAAAAGGGGTACCGACCAACGTCGATACCCCTTACAAGCCACTATGTAAGCGCACACAATGCCGAGCGCACGACCCGCACGCCTACTTGCGAGAATTGCTCAGCTTATTGATCAGCGCCTCGAGACGCTCGCCGTCCTCGGCCGTCTGGGCAATAACCAAAATCGTATCGTTGCCGGCAAGCGAGCCAAGTACATCGGGCAACTCTGCCGCATCAACGGCGGCGGCGATGCCGGAAGCCGTGCCAGGCTGAGCCTTGATCATAACCAGATTATCGGTACGCAGAACGCCCGTTACGAGCTCGGAAACCATACGCTGCAGGTGCAAGTCCTCTGCCAGAACATAGATGCCCTCAGGGAGCTTACGCAGCCCCATGTCGGCAATATCGCGAGAGACAGTCGCCTGCGTGCAATCAAAGCCCATAGCACGGAGCTCATCAACCAGCACGCGCTGCGTGCGGACATCCTTATTGCGCACAATATCTCTAATGGCATCCTGGCGCCCATTGCGTTTTTTAGCCATACAAACCCTCTCTCCAAAAGATGGCGGAGACAATCAATCAGTGATTGAATAGTTTAACGCTATTTGAAGGCTTTTGTGTATAAGAACGCATTTCGAAACAATTCTATGCAAGTTTGTTTCGTAATGAGCCGTTTAGGCGGTTTTTGCGCCCGTCCGGTTAAGAAAAGCTGCCAGATGTGTACACATCACGCAGCGCGCGGGCTTAGCGCTGGCGATCGGCCCAAACAACAGACCCAGTCCCCGATGGTTGTCCTTGAGCGCGGCGACCATCTGACGGGTTCGAGGCGCCTCGAGCATATCACGCATGCGGGCGGAACGCTCGATTGACGACACTCCATGCGGGCTCAGACACAAATTCTCGATGCAGGCAACCAGTCCGACAAAGTAGAACTTTTGGCTTGCCAGCTTGAGCCGACCACCGCTATCTGCTTCCGAGAGTGAGTCCGCAAGCTCGTCGAGCGCTCGGGTGTCATCGGATACCTTGGCATACATGGTGGGATCAAAGGCATCTGTAAGCTTAGGCGCTACCGCGTGGAAACAAGCGTCGCCGCATCCGGAGACACGCTGCGCCTGCGAGAGCGCGCATGCCATAAACCCAACTGTACGAAACGCCTTGTCGCACAAAAGGCATGCCTCAAACAGCGGACGGCTATACATCACGCCAGAGACTTGAGCAACCAAGCCGCCTAAAATCAACTGAGGCAGCCCGGCCACCATCGAAGATTTGCTATCAATGGAAATATGAGTAGCATCCAAGACGCGCGAATGGCGCTCTCGATGTGCATCATAGCGGTCGAGCGACACCGTGGGGAACACTATGTCTGCCGCAGTATCGCTCGCGATATCGACCATCTTGGAAAGGGATTGCGGAGCAAACCACTCATCGGCGTTCATGGCGATGATTTGAGAGCCGCGCGAGGCAGCAAAACCGGCACGAAGACACGCGCCGCGCGTCGCGTCCTCGACGTCAATCAAATCAATATGGATGTCCCTGTCGGCAGCAACTTGAAGCGAATGGCGCACACCGGGCGCAGTATCGCGACAGACAACGACAATCTGCAAATCGTAGAGGTCTTGGTTCTGGACACTCTCGAGGGCGCGCATCGCATAGCTGGGCGAACCTTCTACCACAAGGATCACCGAAAGTCGCGGATGCGAGCCACGTCGAACCAAGTTATCCGTCCTCTCGACAGCAATGAATCAAATCGTGGTTCATGGTACACCCCGGCAATAAAAGCAATGAGACACCGGTTGCACTGCACGCCAAGAACAGATGTTGCACACGCGCAGCCCACAGATGACAGGTGCCGACGAACGGCGCGTCGAGCCCTCCCCTAGTCGAGCACGACAAGCTCGGCGGGATCGTAATCCACGCCCATAAACGTAAGGCCGCAGGCAGGAGCCGTGGGGCCCGCAGCGGTACGGTCGCAAGCATCGATGGCCTCGCGCATCCACTCGGGTTCACGGCGATGCATGCCAATCTCGACAAGCGTGCCAACGATCGTACGGACCATCGAATGCAGAAACGCATTGCCCTCGATGGTAAACGTCAGGATGTCCTCGCCAAACGCAACCTCATGGCCAAACTCGGCGCGCATTACGCAGCGGTGCGTAGGTTTGCCCACGGCAGAGGCAACCTTGCAAAAGCTTTTAAAGTCCTGCTCGCCCAAAAGCGCAGGGCAGGCGGCCGCCATCGCATCGACGTCGAGGGGATAGCGATGCCACCACACAGCACCGCGTGACAGCACGGGCCGCGCATCACGATCGGCAATGCGATAGGTGTAAGTGCGAGAGCGCGCGTCAAAGCGCGCAGAAAAGCCCTTACGAGCCTTGTAGACCTCGTTGATGGCGATATCTTTGGGCAGCAGGGCATCCATAGCCCGCAGCCACCTACGGCGCGTACACGCGAGCTCAGCGTCCGTTACGGGAACGCTGATGTACTGAGCCACGGCATGCACGCCGGCATCGGTACGCCCCGCGCACGTCAAATCGATCGGGCGGCGAAGCAGCGTCTCGATGGCTCGACGCAGCTCACCCGCAACCGTCGTCTGTCCCGGCTGCTCGGCAAATCCGCTATACGACGAGCCATCATAGGCCACACGAAATACGAGCGTGGCGTCAAGCTCGGAAATCGAATTGAAATCAGACGGGGCAGTCATGGGCGCTCCCAACAAACAAGTAACGGTATCGCGACAAAAAAAGAGGGGTACGCGAACGTACCCCTCGAATATAGCCTATGCAGACGGATTGTCTACTCAGCGGTCTCCTCAGCAGGAGCCTCCTCGACGGCCTCGACCTTCTTGGGAGCAGCGGCCTTCTTGGGGGCCGGAGCAGCCTTCTTGGCCTTAGGCGTGCAAGGCTCGGTGACGAGCTCCATGATAACGATGGGAGCGTTGTCGCCCTTGCGGTTGCCGAGCTTCATGATGCGGGTGTAACCGCCGTTGCGGTCCTGCCACATGCCCTGGGCAGCCTTGTCGAAGATCTCGGCAACGAGCTGCTTATCGCCGAGCTTGGCGATAGCCAGACGACGAGAGTGCAGGTCGCCCTTCTTGGCCCAAGTGATGATCGGGTCGACGACCGAACGCAGCGCCTTAGCGCGGGTCTCGGTGGTCTTGATGCGGTCGTTCTCGAAGAGGGCCTTAGCAAGGCTCTTCTTCATGGCCTTGGTGTGGCTCGCATCGGTGCCGAGCTTCAGGCCCTTCTTAACGTTGTGACGCATGGTCTAGTTTCTCCTCAAATATGCGAAGCATTAAGCCTTCAGGCTCAGGCCCATGGACTCAAGCTTGTCCTTCACTTCCTCGATCGACTTAACACCGAAGTTACGGATGTTGAGCAGATCGTTCTCCGAGAACTCAACGAGCTGACGGACCGAGTGAATGCTGGCGCGCTTAAGGCAGTTGTAGGAACGGACGGAAAGGTCCAGATCCTCGATCTGCTTGTCCAGCTCAGCGTTGTCGTTGGTGACCTCGGGAGCGAAGATCGAAGCCTCCTCCTCGACCTCGGGGGTCTCGGCAAGGTTCATAAAGGCGGCCATATGCTGGTTGATGATATTGGCAGCCTGGACCACGGCGTCGCGCGGGGCGATGGAGCCGTTGGTCTCGATCTCGAGGACAAGGCGGTCGTAGTCGGTGTGCTGACCGACACGACAAGCCTCAACGAGCTTGGCGCAACGGGAAACCGGCGAGTACAGCGAGTCGACATGGATCACACCGATGGGATCGTTATCGCGCTTGTTGGCCTCGCCAGAAACATAGCCGCGGCCATAGCCGATGCGCATGCTCATGGTGAGATGGCCACCCTCGGTGAGCGTAGCAATGTGCTGCTCGGGGTTGACCAGCTCAAACTCGGACGGAATAAAGAAGTCCGCACCGGTGACCTCGCAGGGGCCGTCAACCGAGATGGTGGCGGTCGCCTCGTCGGTCGTGCCGAGAGCCCTGAAGACAAGACCCTTGACATTCAGGACGATGTCGGTGACATCCTCGACCATGTTAGGGATGGTCATGAACTCGTGCTGCGCACCATCGATCTGAATAGCCTCGACAGCGGCACCCTCGAGCGAGGACAGAAGAACGCGACGAAGGGAGTTACCCAGCGTATCGCCGTAACCACGCTCGAGCGGCTCGACGGAGACACGAGCAGACGTCTCGTTGATCTCTTCGACCTGAACCTGAGGCCTAATGAATTCTGACATGTATTACCTCCAGCCTCAGCAGCCCGGATGGACTACTTAGAGTAGAGCTCGACGATGAGCTGCTCGTTGATATCACCGCTGATCTGCTCACGCGTCGGCAGAGCGAGCACGTTACCAGACAGCTTCTCGATATCGACCTCGAGCCAGCCAGGAACCTCAAAGCGCTCGGAGGAAATCAGGGCCTCCTTGATGGGGAGGAGGTCACGGAACTTCTCGCCGACAGCGACGACGTCGCCGGCCTTGACGCGGTAGGACGGGATGTCCACGCGCTTGCCGTTCACGGTGAAGTGACCATGACGGACGGACTGACGAGCCTCTTTGCGGGTGCGGGCGAAGCCAAGACGGAAGACGACGTTGTCGAGGCGAGACTCAAGGATGATCATGAGGTTCTCACCGGTGACGCCGTTCATCTTGCGGGCCTTGTTGAAGTAGCCGTGGAACTGCTTCTCCAGAACGCCATAGATGAACTTGACCTTCTGCTTCTCGCGCAGCTGCATGCCGTACTCAGATTCCTTGCGACGGCGCTTGGGCTGACGGATAGATTCCTTCTTGCTGCTGTAACCGAGCTCAGCGGGATCGATCCCGAGCTGACGGCAGCGCTTAAGAACAGGAGTCCTGTCGATTGCCATATTGATACGATCCTTTCAGTTACACGCGGCGACGCTTCTTGGGGCGGCAGCCGTTGTGCGGAATGGGGGTCTTGTCCTGGATGCTCGAGACCTCGAGGCCAGCAGCCTGGAGGGAGCGGATGGCGGTCTCACGACCGGAGCCGGGGCCCTTGACGAAGACGGAAACCTTCTTCATACCGTGCTCCATGGCCTGCTTGGCAGCAGCCTCGGCAGCCATCTGGGCAGCGAACGGCGTGGACTTACGGGAGCCCTTGAAGCCCACCTGGCCAGCCGACTTCCAGGAAATGACGTTGCCCTGGGGATCGGTGATCGAAACGATCGTGTTGTTGAACGTAGAACGAATGTGAGCCTGGCCCACGGAAATGTTCTTACGGTCCGCGCGCTTCAGACGGGCAGCGCGAACGTTCTTCTTAGCAGTAGCCATCTATCTAGCGCTCCTTATTTCTTCTTCTTAGCACCGATCTGACGCTTCGGGCCCTTGCGGGTACGAGCGTTAGTGTGGGTGCGCTGGCCGCGGACCGGGAGGCCCTTGCGGTGACGAAGGCCGCGGTTGCAGCCGATGTCCATAAGGCGCTTGACGTTCTGGTTGCGCTCACGGCGGAGGTCACCCTCAACCATGATCTGGTTCTTATCGATATAATCGCGGATGGCGTTAACCTCATCCTCGGTGAGGTCCTTAACGCGCGTATCCACGTTAACGTTGCACTCGACGCAAATCTTCGTCGCAGTGGTGCGGCCGATGCCGTAAATGTAGGTCAGACCGATCTCAACGCGCTTCTCACGCGGGAGGTCGACACCATTAATACGGGCCAACGTAGTCTCCTCTCTTAACCCTGACGCTGCTTATGACGGGGGTTCTCGCAAATGACGAGGACCTTGCCATGGCGCCTAATGATTTTGCACTTATCGCACATCTTCTTGACCGAAGGACGTACCTTCATCGTTCTTCCTTTCGGTAGCGCTCAAACTACTTCCCTACTATCTACTCGCCCAGCCGCAGGCGTTTAAAACTATGGCTGGTCTTCACACGCAAACCGACCGTAGGTTGAGCTAAGCCTGCAGTCGGAAAAGAGCGTGTATGCGTGCCGCTATTTATAGCGATAGGTGATGCGGCCGCGGGTCAGGTCGTACGGGGAAAGCTCCACGACAACCCTGTCACCGGGGAGAATGCGGATGTAATTCATTCGGATCTTGCCAGAAATGTTGCACAGAACCGAATGACCGTTCTCGAGCTCGACCTTAAACATGGCGTTGGGCAGCGGCTCTTTTACCGTACCCTCGAGCTCAATTGCGTCTTCCTTCTTCACAAGCAATCATCTTTCTCTAGAAAACGACAGCGATTGAGTATTCTACAACACGTATGTACGCATCGTAATAACTTCGTAATGGCTCCACAACTAAGTGGAACTTGTTACATTTCTCCGCCTTGGAGCGAACACCAAGCGCCTTGCGCGTCGGTGGTGAGAATCACCGGGCCGTCATCGGTGATGGCGACGGTGTTCTCGTAGTGCGCGGCGGGCAGGTGGTCGTTGGTCGTAACGATCCAACCATCGGAGCCCGTACTCACATGATTGGATCCCATCGTGACCATCGGCTCGATGGCAATGACCATACCGGCCTGGAGACGAACGCCCCTCCCCTTCTTTCCGTAATTCGGAACGTTGGGGTCCTCGTGCATCACATGGCCAATACCGTGCCCCACATAATCGCGAAGCACGCCATAGCCGTGAGACTCGGCGAGGGACTGGACGGCATAACCAATGTCCCCAATATGGTTACCGGGAACAGCCTGCTCGATTGCAGCCTTAAGGCAATCGCGCGTAACCTCGCACAGGGCCTTGGCCTCGGGCGTGGGGGTACCGACGAAAAACGTCCAAGCGTTATCGCCGACCCAACCGTCGACAACGGCTCCCGTATCGATGGAGATGATATCGCCATCGCGCAGGATCATGTCGGGATTGGGAATACCGTGGACCACAGCATCGTTAATCGATGCACAAATGGTACCGGGGAACCCGCCGTAACCCTTAAAGGCCGGGGTGCCGCCATGCATGCGGATAATCTGCTCCGCGAGCTGATCAAGCTCAAAAGTCGAAACGCCGGGGCGCACCATGGCTCCAACGTGGCGGAGCGCCATCTTAGATAGCGCTCCTGCCTTCTTCATCTGCTCGATTTGCGTTGCAGACTTAATCTTGATCATAGACCGAGAGCCTCTTTGACATCCCCGTACACGGTCTCGCGAGCCTGGTCACCGTTGACCGACTTGAGCAGACCCTGGCCACGATAGTAGTCGACGAGCGGGCTCGTGGACTTCTCGTAGACGTCGAGACGGTTCTTGATGGTCTCGGGCTTGTCGTCGTCGCGCTGATACATCTCGCCGCCACACTTGGGGCAGGTAGCATCGGCAGCGGTGCCGGTGTAACCGCAGGCGCGGCAGGTGCGACGCGAAGACAGACGATCGATAATGACCTCGGGGGCCACATCGACCAGAAGGGCACAGTCGATCTCGCGACCCATGGCGGAGAGCTCGGAATCGAGCGTCACGGCCTGGGCGGTGTTGCGCGGGAAGCCGTCGAGGATGAAGCCCTGCTGGGCGTCATCGGCGGCAAGGCGCTCCTTGACAAGGTCGATCACGAGCTGATCGGGAACGAGCTCGCCAGCGTCCATGTACTTCTTAGCCTGAATACCAAGCTCGGTGCCACCCTTGACGGCAGCACGCAGCAGGTCGCCCGTGGAAATATGGGCGACGCCAAACTCGGCGACGAGCTCCTGTGCGACGGTGCCCTTACCGGCACCCGGAGCTCCGAGCAATACGAGGTTCATGAGCAATCCTCCTCTAGCCTATTTAAAGAATCCATCGTAATCATACATCTTGATCTGGCCTTCGAGCTTATCGACCGTGTCGAGCACGACGCCGACCATGATGAGGATGGACGTGCCGCCAAATGCCTGGATCAGATGGTTACCCGTGAAGGAGAAGATGATCGAAGGCACGATGGCGATGAGCGCCAAAAAGACAGCGCTGGGAAGCGTGATCTTGTTGAGCGCGTTCTTGATGTAGGCCGCGGTAGCCCTACCCGGACGGACGCCCGGAATAAAGCCGCCCTGCTTCTTAAGGTTGTCGGCCGTGTCATCGGGGTTGAACACCATGGAGGTGTAGAAGTACGCGAAGAACACGATGAGGACAACGTTAAGCACCCAGTTGAGCCAACCGGTCGAAAGCGCGGAGGCAACTGCCTGAATCCAGCCGATGCCGGGGAAGAACACGGCAATCTGAGCCGGGAAGTACAGCAGCGCCGAAGCGAAGATGATCGGCACGACGCCCGCGGTGTTGACCTTGATGGGCAGGTAGGTGGTCTGACCACCCATCATGCGACGGCCCACGACTCGCTTGGCGTAGGAGACCGGGATGCGGCGCTGGCCGCGCTCAAGGAAAACGATCAGCGGAATTACAAGCAGGATGATGGCGCAGATGATCACCATGGTGATGATGCCACCAGCATTGCCCTCGGTGCTGGAGAAAATCGCCTGCGGCAGACCGGCCATGATGTTCGCGAAGATGATCAACGACATGCCATTGCCGATACCGCGCTGGGTGATGAGCTCACCAATCCACATGATCAGCATGGCGCCAGCGGTGAGCGTACCGACGATCATGATGTCAAAGATGATCTCGGGAGCACCGGCACCGTTGAAGCTGATGCCGAAGCTCTTAAAGAGGAAGAGGTAACCCACGGAGTTGAGGATTGCCAGCGCCAAGGTGAGGTAACGCGAAAACTGCGTAATCTTGGTCTGACCGACCTCGCCCTCGCGGGCAAGCTCATGCAGGGAAGGCACGACGGCCTGGAGCATCTGGAGAATGATCGAGCTCGTGATGTAGGGCATGATGCCCAGCGAGAACACCGACACATAGCTCAACGCGCCGCCAGAGAAAAGATTCAGGAGGGCCATAGCACCTGCGGCGACCGAATTGTTTTCGGTCGAGAAAAGGCCCAGCATCCCCTGGAAGGGAATGCCGGGCACAGGAACGTGCGCACCAATGCGGTACACGACGAGCATAGCTATGGTAAAAAGAATCTTTTCGCGCAGTTCTTTGATGCGGAAAGCATTCTTAAGACCATTTAGCACGGCAGCTCGACCTTTCCGCCGGCGGCCTCGATCTTGGCCTGCGCAGAAGCGCTGACCTTGTCGACCTTGACCGTGAACTTCTTGGTGAGCTCACCATTGCCGAGCACCTTGACGGGCTCGAACTCGCTCTTGGTGATGCGAGCGGCCTTAAGAGCGGCACCATCGATCACAGCGCCGTCCTCGAACTTACGCTCGAGACGCTCAACGTTAACAGCGGTGTACTCGATACGACGGGGGTTGCGGAAGCCCGGAAGCTTGGGCAGACGCATAGCCAGCGGAGTCTGGCCACCCTCGAAGCCGGCACCCTTGGTGCCGCCAGAGCGGGAACCCTGGCCCTTCTGGCCGCGGCCAGAAGTGGTGCCGTGACCCGAAGAATTGCCACGGCCGACGCGCTTGCGGTTCTTGGTGGAACCGGGCGCGGGAGTAAGATCGTGAAGCTGCATTTGCTACTCCTCTACAATCTCGACAAGGTGCTTGACCTTGAAGATCATGCCGCGGACGGACTCGTTGTCAGCAATCTCGCGAACCTCGCGGATCCTGTGGAGACCGAGGGCACGGACAGTACGAACCTGGTCCTGCTTGCAACCGTTGGTGCTGCGGACCTGCTTGATCTTGATGGTGTCAGCCATGCTTAGTTCTCCTTACCGACGAACATCTCGGAGACCGTCAGGCCACGGCGAGCCGCGACGTCCTCAGGGCTGGAGAGCTCCTTGAGGCCCTCGACGGCAGCCTTGATGATGTTGAGGCCGTTGTCGGTACCGAGGGACTTGGACAGGACGTTCTTGATGCCAGCAAGCTCAAAGAGGGGACGCACGGCGCCGCCGGCGATAACGCCGGTACCCTCGACAGCGGGCTTGATGATGATGCGGCCGGCACCAAAGTGGCCGAGAACCTCGTGCGGGATGGTGCCCTGCTCGGTCACCGGCACGTGGAACATGTTCTTCTTGGCATCGAGAGACGCCTTGGAGATGGCCAGGGGCACCTCAGCGGACTTGCCCATGCCAACGCCGACGTTGCCCTTGCCGTCGCCAACGACGACGAGAGCGACGAGGCTCATGCGACGGCCGCCCTTGACGGTCTTCGACACGCGGTTGATGTAAACGACGCGCTCCTCGAACTCGGAGGCCTCGCGCTGCTGCTTCTGATTACGAGCCATGTGCTACATACCTCCTAGAACTCGAGACCGGCGGCACGAGCACCGTCGGCGAGGGCCTTGACGCGGCCATGGTAGATACGGCCACCGCGATCGAAGGCGACCTTGGTGATGCCGGCCTCGATGGCACGCTTGCCAACGAGCTG
Source organism: Collinsella sp. (assembly GCA_036298225.1). GTDB lineage: Bacteria > Actinomycetota > Coriobacteriia > Coriobacteriales > Coriobacteriaceae > Collinsella. Next base: position 19,402 of record JAXJJM010000013.1, on the reverse strand, counting down.
ACCGACCTTCTCCGCAGCCTCCTTGTTCGAGGTGTGGGTGCCCTTGAACTCGGCCTCGAGAGTCGAGGCGGAGACGAGCGTCAGGCTGGAGCCCTTGCTGTCGTCGATGATCTGGGCATAGATGTTGGCGTTAGTACGGGTCACGCGAAGACGCGGACGCTCGGCGGTACCCGAGACCTTGCCGCGAACACGACGCTGACGACGCTTGAGGCCTTCCAGCTTCGCCTTATGCTTGTTCATACGTAAACTCCTAAAAAGGTTGATCTTGCCAGCACCTGACGGGGTGCTGGTCTTATGCGAGTGAGTCGGTTACGACTACTTGGCGGCCTTACCCAGCTTGCGGCGGATGTGCTCGCCAACGTAGTGGATACCCTTGCCCTTGTAAGGCTCGGGAGGACGATGGCCGCGGATCTCAGCGGCGATCTGACCGACCTGCTGCTTGTTGATACCCTTGACGTTCACGTGGGTGTTGTCGGGAACCTCGAAGGTGATGCCCTCGGGAGCCTCGACGATCACGGGATGCGAGAAGCCCAGGGAGAACTCGAGGTTCTTGCCCTTCTGCTGCACGCGGTAACCGACGCCGGCGAGCTCGAGCTTCTTCTCGAAGCCCTCGGAAACGCCAACAACCATGTTGTGGATGAGGGCGCGGGTGAGGCCGTGGCGGGCACGGGTCTCACGCTCGTCGTCGGGACGGGAAACGGTGAGGACGTTGTCCTCGACGTTGATAGCGAGCTTCTCAAAGACATCGAGCTCGAGCTGGCCCTTGGGGCCCTTGACGACAACGTTGTTGCCGTTGACTGCCACTTCGACTCCGGCGGGAATCTGGACAGGCTTATTACCGATACGAGACACGGTGATCTCCTTTCCTTCTACCTACCGAGCGAATTACCAGACGTAAGCGATGATCTCGCCGCCGACGTTGTGCTTGCGAGCATCGCGGTCGGTCATGACGCCATGGCTGGTGGAAATAATGGCGGTACCAAGGCCACCGCGGACGCGGGGCATGTCGGCAACGCCGGTGTACTTACGCAGGCCCGGCTTGGAAATGCGGCGGATGCCGTTGATGACCTTAGCCTTCTTGGGACCATACTTAAGCGTGATGTGCAGAGTCTTCTGGGGAACGGTGTCCTCGACATCGTAGCCCTCGATGTAGCCCTCCTCGTGCAGAACACGAGCGATCTCGACGAGCTTCTTGCTGCTCGGCATGGAGACCGTGGCCTTGTTCACAGAGTTAGCGTTACGGATGCGCGTAAGCATATCTGCGATCGGGTCTGTAAGGTTCATACAGATTCTCCTTCGTTCTTGATGAACACGTGCTCTTGGTTCTTCGCCGCCCTTAACGGCAAAGCCTAACTAGCGCGTTTTCCCTGTTCCAAACTGATGCTTGAAACGCTGGTAGTGACTTACCAGCTGGCCTTCTTAACGCCGGGAAGCTCGCCCTTGAGTGCAAGCTCACGGAAGCAGACACGGCACAGGCCGAACTTGCGGTACACAGAGTGCGGACGGCCGCAGCGCTGGCAGCGCGTGTACTCACGAGTAGAGAACTTCTGCTTGCGATTGCACTTGACGATCATCGATGTCTTAGCCACTTATATCCTCCTCACATAGAGTATTGTTCGCCCCAAGCGCCGTCCCCTTGTGGGAACGGCGCTTTTAGGGCAGGTGAACCTATTTCTTGAACGGGAAACCGAAGGCGTCCAGAAGGGCCTTGGCCTCCTCATCGGTATTGGCGGTGGTCACGAAAGTGATGTCCATGCCACGCTGGTGATCGACGGAATCGAAGTCGATCTCGGGGAAGATGAGCTGCTCGGTGACGCCCATGGAGAAGTTACCACGGCCGTCGAAGCTCTTGGCGGAGATGCCGCGGAAGTCGCGGATACGGGGGATCGCGACGGAGGTCAGACGATCGAAGAACTCCCACATACGGTCGCCACGCAGGGTAACCTTGCAGCCGATCGGCATACCGGCGCGCAGGCGGAAGGTAGCGATGGACTTGCGGGCACGGGTGATCATCGGCTGCTGGCCGGTGATGGCGCGCAGGTCGCGCACGGCACCGTCGATGGCCTTGGAATCGGTAGCGGCCTCGCCGACACCCATGTTCACGACGATCTTCTCAAACTTGGGGATCATCATGACGTTCTCGTACTGGAACTTGTCCTGAAGCTGCTGCTTGACCTCGTTGTTGTACTTGGTCTTCAGACGCGGCACATACTTCTCTTCTGCCATTGTTCACTCCTTCTTGGGGTTTTAAGCACGGGGCGTGGCCACGGTGGGTTGTCCTCGTGCCTCCTGGCTGCATCCGCGCCGCTCATGGCATTTTGCGGTTTGGACTCGACGCAGCAGGAGCCGACAAAACAATCGGTACTATACGCGCATCGGGTGCGTATTTCCAGAAAAACCTCGTCTGCCTGCACAACTCCACAACTCCCCCGCACAAATGGGTCCCAACAAGCAGTTGCGGTGAAATAGGGACTGTTGGGCGGCCTAACAGGCTTAAACAATCCGTATTTCACCGCAACTTATTGGTGGGGATGCGATTAGCGCTTGCGGGGGACGAGTTTGGTGCGGCGCAGGTGGATCATCTCGGCGGCAATGGAGACGGCGATCTCCTCAGGATCCTCTGCCTCGATGGCAACGCCGATCGGCAGGTGCAGCTCGTCGATCTGGTCCTGTGTAAAGCCTTCCTGCTCCAGGCGGGCACGCACAAAGGCCGTCTTGCGGCGCGAACCCAGACAGCCCAGGTAGGCAGGCTTGGCGTGCATGGCCTGAATCACCACGTCGATATCGGACTTGTGGCCTGCTGTGGCCACGACCACCAAGTCGCGCGGGCCGATGGGGCACTGCTTGCTCAGGTTCTTGTAATCGACCAGGCGACGATCGTAGACACCGGGCACCCATTCGGGCGTCAACGTGCCGGGGCGGTCATCGCAGGCCACGACGGCAAAGCCCGCCGCCGTGAGCACGCGCGCCGTCGCGGCGCCCACGTGGCCGCAGCCAAAGATATAGGTCAGGCCCTCGGGGCAGAGCGTCTCGATGTGCGCCGCGGGAATCTCAGAGGCCGCGTTGGTGTAGGTGACCTTACTCCCCTCCTCCACCAGTGAAAGCCCGGGGCAGCCCGCAATGGTATGGCGCGATGCCTCGCCATGGTAGTCGGCCACATCGCCCTCGAGCGCGCTCGCGATAAACGGCTCAAAGTCGATGACGAAGTCGCCGATGCGCCGATAGACCAAGACGTCGGCAATTTCCTGGAACAACGGTGCCTGGGTCGCATCCAGATGCAGATAGCACAGGCAGATGGCTCCGCCGCAGATCATGCCGGTATCGGAGTTCTCGCCGCCCATGGTGTAGCGGACCAGACGCGACTGTCCCACGCTCAGGAGTTCGCGCGCCTCATCCAGCGCAAAGAGCTCAATCTTGCCGCCGCCGATAGTGCCCGCCTGGCTGCCATCGGCAAAGACGGCCATCCAGGCGCCCACGCCGCGCGGCGACGACCCCGCCGTGCCGGCCACGACCACGAGCTCGCACGTCTCGCCAGCCCGCAGGGCGACAAGCGCCGCATTCACAACATCGAGCTTTTCCATTGCCGCCTTCTATCCTCTAAAGATATCGGTGAGCATAGCGAGTGCCTCGAGCACGCCGCCGCCGACCGACGTCGCCTTGTCCGAAATGTAGTTGATATAGCTGGCATCGCCGCGCGGATCGACATCGGCGCATTTAAAGCCCTCAGTCACCTGCACGCCGTTCGCCAAAAGCCCGCGCAGACAGCCGTCAATCTGCGTGACCATGGGAGTATCGTCCGCGTAGCCAATCACGTCTCCGGCGCTCACGATGTCGCCGATTGCGCGGTCGGACCGAAACACGCCGGCGGCGGGGCTGTGGATAACGCGCTCCTTGCCATAGCCGGCGATCACGCCCGGCACGCCCGTGTTGGGCTGGGGCGAACCTTGGGTAATGACACGGCCCAAAAAATGCCCGCGCATAGTCTCGACCACGGCATCGCAATCAACCGGCGCGGTAAAGCCCGGCCCCACGGCGATGACGGCAGGCGCCATGTCGCGTGTGGTGCCCAGGTTGCGCTTGGCTAAAATCGCGTCGACCACAGCCGCGGGCTTCAGTTCGTCGAGCATCTGCGCCTGGGGGTCCACCACGACGGCAACATCCCCCGCACCGGCAATCGTAAGCGCCTCGGCCGGCGTCTGCGCCAGGCGAGCGCGAATACCCTCAACCTCGACCTCGCTCAGGCGAATGGCCTCGCAAAAACTGATTGTGCGGCGGATGCACGTGGGAACCGCGATATCGGCCATAACGACCGACACGCCGGCGCGCACCAAGCGAGCGGCGACGCCCGTGGCGATATCGCCGGCGCCGCGAACATAAACGAGCATTCCCGGGACACCTCCCTGTGCTACGGTTTGAGCAGAGCAAATGCGGTTCGACCGCTACTCTAATGATTATTTATTATCACAGTATTATACGGCGGTGAACAGATGGAAACGGTTAGCGGCAATCTTGCCTCGGCGCTCAGGATCAAGCCGGGCATTACCGCGATTATCGGCAGCGGTGGCAAGTCGACCTTGCTAAAGACGCTCGGCCTTGAGCTTATGCGCGCTGGCGGCCGCGCGCTCCTCTGCACCTCCACGCATATGTTCCCCGTCGCCGGCGTGCCGTGGGACGGGTCGAGCCGTCGCCTGGACGCCGCGCCTTGGAAGCCGGGCGCCTCGCATGTCCCCGGTTGCACCTGCGAGGCATGCGCGGGCATGAGCCGCGGAAGTATCTGCCAGGCGGGTGTTTTGGACCCGGAGACGGGCAAGCTCTCCTCCCCTGCCGAGCCGCTCGACCAGCTGGCGCAGCGCTTTGACTACGTCCTGGCCGAGGCGGACGGCAGCAAGCGGCTCCCGCTCAAGGCCCACGCCCCGTGGGAGCCGGTCGTTCCCGCCGGCACGGCCAACGTCATCTGGCTCGTCGGCGCCTCGGGGCTCGGCAAGCCCATCAACGAAGCCGTCCACCGCCCCGAGCTCTTTTGCGAGCGTTGCGGCTGCGAGCTCACCGATACCGCCACGCCCGAGCGCGTCGCCCAAGTGCTCAATGCCGAGATGCAGGCGCTGAAACTCAGCACCGCACGCGTCATGCTCAACCAAGTCGACACGCTCAGCGACCCCACGATGGCCGACCGCTTCGAGGCAGCTCTCGACCGCCCCGTCGTCGCCAGCAGCCTCAAGTAGCCGGCCCCAACTCCACAGTTGCGGTGAAATCCGGACTGTGTGGCCGCCCGACGGCCGCACCCAGTCCGTATTTCACCGCAACTGAGGAGGGGACACGGCATCTTTGCTGCTAGCGGGGCACGTAGCGGCCGGGCTGGGCTCCGGTGGGCTCGCCATCGCGTGCCGCCAGCACGCCGTTCACAAACACGGCCTTGGCGCGGCCATGTGCCTCAAAGCCCTCGAGCGGCGTGTAGTCCACAGCCTGATGCTGCGTCGCCGCGCTAATGGTCCAGCGCGCCTTGGGATCCCACACGCACACGTCGGCATCGGCGCCCTCGGCAAGACAGCCCTTACGCGGATACATGCCAAAGATGCGCGCCGGGTTCTCGCTCATCAAGCGGCACAGATCCTCGGGACCCAGCTGTCCCTCAAAGCTCGTAGCGATCGCGACAGGACGATGCTCCACGCCGGGTCCGCCGTTGGGAATCGCGCGGAAATCGTCGCGTCCGCGGTCCTTTTGCCCGTGCAGGTTAAAGCTGCAATGATCGGTCGCAATAGTATCGATCTCGCCGGCCACAAGCGCCTCGCGCAGCGCGGCACGGTCACCGGCATGGCGCAGCGGCGGGCTCATCACGTACTTGGCGCCCGCAAAGCCGTCCTCGCCCTGCTCCAGATAGCAAGTATCGTCGAGCATCAGATACTGAGGGCAGGTCTCGACATAGATATTCTTCTGCCCGCGCGCCTTGGCGGCACGGATGGCCTCAAGACCCAGCTTGGTCGAAAGGTGCACCACATTGACTGGAGCGTCCCCGGCTAAGTGCGCCAGATACAGCAGACGACTCACGGCCTCGGCCTCGCACACGTCCGGACGGCTGAGCGCATGCCCCTCGGGCCCATGAATCCCCTGCTCGTACACGCGCTTCTGCAGTTCATTCACCAGCGTACCGTTCTCGCAATGCACGCAGAGCATGCCGCCCACGCGCTTGAGTTCCTCCAGCACCTCGAGCGTCTCGGCGTCGTCCAGGCGCAGGTGGTCATAGGCAAAGTAGGTCTTAAACGACGACACGCCCGCCTCGCGCATGGCCGAAAGATCGGCGCGGTTGCGTTCATTCCACTCGGCGAGTGCCATATGAAACGCGTAGTTGGCCGTGCAGGTTCCGTCGGCGCGGCGATGCCACTCGGCCAAGGCATCGGGCATGGTCACGCCGCGATCGGCCGTCGCGTAGTCCACGATGGTCGTCGTACCGCCGCAGGCAGCCGCACGCGTACCGGTCTCAAAGCTATCGGCCGTCCAATCCATGCCAGTCCAGCACTGCATGTGCGTGTGGCCGTCGATAAAGCCGGGGAACACCCAACAGTCGGTGGCGTCCTGGACGGTATCGCCCTCGCCCGGCTCGATTGCCGCGGCAATCCGCACAATCTTATCGCCCTCCATGGCAAGATCGGCGCGGCGAAGCCCCTGGGGCGTCACGAGCGCGCCGTTTTTGATGATGATCATAATTGCTCCTTATTGATTGATGCAGTTGGCCACGCGATCAAAATACGAGCAGGCGGCGATATGCTCCGTTATGCGTTGCTGTCCCTTGGCGGTATCGACGTCCCACAGCTCGTAGGCACGCGCCTCGACCAGCACCACGTCGGTACGGTCCTTGAGGATCGAACCGCCGCCGTCCTTGCCCTCAAGACACATAAGTGCATCGAGCAGTTCCGCCGGAAAGAGCACCGGACTCGAAGGCTCACCGTTGCACGCAAGACGCACCGGATGCTTGCGGCCACACTCGTCAAATGCACGAACCATAGCCTCAAAAGAATCCGAACTCACGAGCGGCTGGTCGCCCGGCAAAAAGAGGCAACCTTTCCAGTTGCGTTCGACTCCCCACGAAAGGCCCGCACGGACGCTTTCGCTGCGCAGCTCGCCATCGTGCAGCACGCACGGGCAATGCTTGTCCTCGCAAATCTGAGCGACCCCGGGCCAACGCGTCGAAACCACGACGTCAAAGCCCCGGGGAACCGAATCGATGGTCCGGGCAATCAGCGGCTCGCCATAGATATCGGCAAGCATCTTGTTAGATCCAAACCGCTTGCCCTCGCCCGAAGCCATAATGACGCATCCAAGTTTCATGGTGATACCTCCCCTGAAACCATCGTACCCATAACTCGCGCCGCGGGCATCCACATCGAAAGCGCTTATCCCGCACGCCCGCGATACAAAAAAAGGGGCACCCCGCCGGTTGGCAGAGCGCCCCCTTTACATGGCTTACCTCAACCCGGCTTTAGGCCTGGAGCCAACGGGCGGTGTTGCGCTCGTCGAGGGCCTTGAGGGTAGCGGCGGGATCGGCAACCTTCTGCAGGAACATCATGGCAGCGATGGCGTACGGCTTGTAGCTGGCCTCCTTGTACATGCCCACGCGGTGCATGTCGAAGACGTCGGCGTTAACCTCGCCGTGCTCGCAGGAGACACCGGAGATGTCGGCGGGCAGCGGGTGCATAAAGATGGTGTCCTGGCCGTTGGCAGTCTTCTCCATGAGCTCGGTCGTAGAGCACCAGTCCTGATGGGTGGCGTTCTGGGCGAGCAGCTCCTTCTCGAGCGCAGCGATGCCGGCGTCGTCGCCCTCGGCGTACAGGTTGGTACGCTTCTCCATGGCGGCAAACGGAGCCCAGCTCTTGGGGATCACGATGTCGGCGCCCTCGAAGGCCTCGGCCATGGTGTTGACCTGCTTAAAGGTGGTGCCGGACTCGGCGGCATAGCCCTTGGCGCGCTCGACGACCTCGGGCATGAGGTCGTAGCCCTCGGGGTGGGCCAGGGTGACGTCCATGCCAAAGCGGGGCAGCAGGCTGATCAGCGACTGCGGGCAGGACAGCGGCTTGCCGTAAGAGGGCGAATAGGCCCAAGTGACGGCAACCTTCTTGCCCTTGAGGTTCTCGAGGCCGCCAAACTCGCTGATGAGGTAGAGCATGTCGGCAGAGGACTGCGTGGGGTGGTCGGAATCGGACTGCAGAGAGATGAGCGTGGGACGGTGATCCAGAACGCCGTCCTCGTAGGCCTGCTGCACGGACTCGGAGACCTCGGCCATGTAGGCATCGCCCTTGCCGATGTACATGTCGTCGCGGATGCCGATGACGTCGGCCATGAAGGAGATCATGGTAGCGGTCTCGCGGACGGTCTCGCCGTGAGCGATCTGGGACTTCTTCTCGTCCAGGTCCTGCAGCTCAAGGCCGAGCAGGTTGGCAGCCTTAGAGAAGGAGAAGCGCGTACGGGTGGAGTTGTCGCGGAACAGGGAGACGGCCAGGCCCGAGTCGAAGATCTTGGACGAGACGTTGTTCTCGCGCAGCTCGCGCAGGGCGTCGGCGACGATGTAGAGAGCCTTGAGCTCATCGGTGGTCTTGTCCCAAGTGTGCAGGAAGTCGCTGCCGTACATACCCTTAAAATCGAGGCCGTTCAGCTGCTCGACGAGCTCGGTAAACTTAGCGTCCATGGAAATGTCCTTTCTAAAGATGAAACGATCGCAATGAGTAGATGTGCTCCGGCATGCGCGTGTGGCCAGAACATGCAGAACACCATGACGAGGACCCGCCACCGTTGAGGAAGCATGGGAGATAACGACCGCGGGCCCCAAGTCAACAGGGGGTGCCGGGGACACGAGCGGCCCCCGGCTCAACAAAATCGAGGAATGGGACTAATCGATCTTGTTGTTGGTCAGACCGGCGCGGAACACGGTGGCGTCGCCATCGGCCTGGCTCGGATCGTAGAGGTTCAGGGCAGCCACGTACATGGCGGCAGCGGTGACCAGGTCGTCCTTGTAGGTGACCTCGTTGGGAGCGTGAGCCTGAGACTCGGCACCCGGGCCAAAGCCCACGCAGGGAATGCCGTAGCGGCCCTGGATGGAGACGCAGTTCGTGGAGAAGGTCCACTTGTCGCACAGCGGGCGACCGGTGCGCTTGTCCATGCTGGGCTCGCAGCCGATGCGCTCGTCACCGAACATGGCCTTGTGGGCGTCGACGAGGGCCTTGACGTGCGGAGCGGTCTCCTTGTTGATCCACGTGGGGAAGTAAGCCTCGGTCTCGTAGACCTCGCCGGTCCAGGACGGACGGTCGTACATGTACATGGAGACCTTCACGTCGTCGCCGTACTTCTTGGCGGCCGGCAGGTTGCGGATCTCGTCCAGGCAGGACTCCCAGGTCTCACCGGCGGTCATACGACGGTCGATGGAGATGGCGCAGGAGTCAGCGACAGCGCAACGGCTGGGGCTGGTGTAGAAGATCTGGCTGACGGTGCAGGTGCCGCGGCCCAGGAAGCGGGCATCCTCGAAGTGCTCGGGGTTGTACTTGGGGTCGAGCATCTTGACGAGACCCTTGATGTCGGTCGACTCGTCGCAGCCGTTGTTGTTGAGGGCGCGGACGTCGGCGATGATGTCGGCCATCTTGTAGATGGCGTTGTCGCCGCGGTCGGGAGCGGAGCCGTGGCAGGAGGTGCCGTGAACGTCAACGCGGATCTCCATACGGCCGCGGTGACCGCGGTAGATGCCGCCGTCGGTGGGCTCGGTGGAAATGACGAACTCGGGCTTAATGCCGTCCTTGTTGTAGATGTACTGCCAGCACATGCCGTCGCAGTCCTCTTCCTGGACGGTGCCGACGACCATGATCTTATAGCCCTCGGGGATGAGGCCCATGTCCTTCATCATCTTGGCAGCGTAGGTAGCGGAAGCCATGCCGCCCTCCTGGTCGGAGCCGCCGCGACCGTAGATGATCTCGTCGGTCTCGTAGCCCTCATAGGGATCGGCGTCCCAGTTCTCGATGTTGCCGATGCCGACGGTGTCGATGTGAGAGTCGATGGCGATGATCTTGTCGCCCTCGCCCATAAAGCCCATGACGTTGCCCAGGCCGTCGACCTTGACCTCGTCATAGCCAAGGCTCTCCATCTCGGCCTTGATGCAAGCAACAACCTCACCCTCCTCGCAGGACTCAGAGGGGTGGCTAATCATTGCGCGAAGAAAACGCGTCATATCAGCACGATGGGACTCAGCAGCGTTTTTAATTGCCTCGAAATCGAGTTCCTTAGTCATAACAGTCAACCTTTCTACAAGGGTTTACCTACAGGTAGATATTTCAGATAGATCACTTGTGCCAAGCAGCGTGAGGTCGAGTACCCGGCAAGCAAGTAAACGTAGGAGGCGGACGGAGGACTTTGCTCCGTCGCGAGTTCCGCACGAGCCGGAGAGCACTTAATGTGCTCTCCGTGCGAGCAGGACTGTCCGAGCAGGGAGTAAAGTCCTCCGGCTGCCTCCGGACAGGTCAGTCTGCTAGCAGGTCGGATACTCGCCCTCCCAGACGATGCGACGGTACTGATCCGGATCGGTGTCGCCCTCGGTGGAGAAGCAGAGCACGGAGCTCGTCTTGTCCAGGCCGATGAGCTCCTTGAGCTCGGCGTACTCGGGATCGAGCATGAGGGTCTCGACCAGGCCGGTGGTCACAGCGCCGGACTCGCCGGAAATGACGCGCGGGTCGCCCTTCTCGGGAGCGCCCAGGGTGCGCATGCCGCGAGCGGTGACCCAGTCGGGGCAGGACACGAAGGCGGTGGTGTGGTTGCGCAGGATATCCCAGCCCAGAATGTTGGGCTCGCCGCAGCACAGGCCGGCCATGATGGAGGGCATGTCACCGTCCACGATGCGCGGATCGCCGTCGCCGGCGGCAGCGCCCTTGTACAGGCAGGCGGCAGGAGCGCACTCAACCACGACAAAGGTAGGCGGGTTATCGGGATACAGGTTGGTGAAGTAGCCCACCACGGCGCCCGCGAGCGAACCCACGCCAGCCTGGACAAACACGTGCGTCGGGCGGTTGATGGCCATCTCGCGCAGCTGCTCGGCAGCCTCGGAAGCCATGGTGCCGTAGCCCTCCATGATCCAGGACGGGATCTTCTCGTAGCCCTCCCAGGCGGTGTCCTGAACGATGACGCCGCGCTCGCAGGCGTCGGCCTCGGCGGCGGCCATGCGCACGCACTCGTCGTAGTTGACCTCTTCGATGGTCACCGTGGCGCCCTCGGCGGCGATGTTATCGAAGCGGGGCTTGGTGGAACCCTTGGGCATGTGTACGACGGCCTTCTGGCCCAGCTTGTTGGCAGCCCATGCCACGCCGCGGCCATGGTTGCCGTCGGTGGCGGTAAAGAAGGTGGCCTGGCCAAAGTCCTTGGCAAGCTGATCGGAGGTCAGGTAGTCGAAGGTGCACTCGGCAACGTCCTTGCCGGTCTCGTCGGCAATGTAGTTGGCCATGGCAAACGAGCCACCCAGAACCTTAAAGGCGTTGAGGCCAAAACGATAGCTCTCGTCCTTAACGCACAGGTTGGACAGGCCCAGGCGCGCGGCCTGGCCGTCCAGGCGGGCAAGCGGAGTGACGGTGTACTGGGGGAACGACTGGTGGAAGGCACGGGCCTTCTTCACATGGTCGAGGCTCATGATTCCCAAGTGCTTGTCATCGCTCTTGGGCATCGTGTTGCCCGCCCACTGGATCTTATCGGCCATACGGTGAACTCCTTAAGTCCTCTCTTGCCGGCCCCGCATACGCGTTTCAGCCCGATCCCATTCACACGGCTGAACTTTTATGTGGATGCCAAACAAAAAGTTTGTTAGTAATGTTCTATCACACTTTTTGATTGGCATACCTAACGAATTGTTTGTTGCCGTAATCGGTACTTTTTCGCCGCCGAACGGTCATGAATTGCCTTGTTGATGGATTTGTTTGCGGTCAAGTGTGGTTTATGGCAAAGTGTGCCCAAACTAATTTTTAGGAAGGCACCCATGACCCCCGCACAGATTGAGTTTTACAAGCGCCTCGCACACGGTCTGGCGCTCCAATTTGGCCCCAACTGCGAAGTCGTCGTCCACGATCTGGAGACCGAGGACGTGGACCACTCCATCGTAGTGATCGAAAACGGCCACGTCAGCGGGCGCAAACTGGGTGACGGCCCCAGCCATATCGTGTTTGAGTCCATGCACGAAGGCGCCACCGACGTACACGACCGCGAGCCGTACCTCACTAAAACCACCGACGGTAAGCTGCTCAAGTCCTCGACCATCTTTATCCGCAACGACGAAGGCAAGCCCGTCGGCATTTTGGGCATCAACTTTGACATTACGCTTATGAAGGCTTTTGAGCGCTCGCTCGACGCTTTCACCGGCACCGGCGGCACGGGCTATACCGAGCCCGAGCCCATTACCAAGAACATCGGCGACCTGCTCGAGGACCTGCTGCACGAGTGCGAGCAGTTTGTGGGCAAGCCCGCGGCACTCATGACCAAAGACGAGCGCATTCGTGCCATTGGCTATCTCGACCGTCGCGGTGCCTTCCTCATTTCCAAGTCGAGCGAGCGCGCCTGCGAGTTCTTTGGCATCTCCAAGTACAGCTTCTATAGCTACCTCAATGAGGCCAAGGCGGCGGCCGGCGACAAGTAGGCACTCGCCTGGATTGCCCCTCCCCTTTTGGGCGCGAGTTCTGGAAAGCACGAATCCAAGACCGAGCCGCTTGGGAAGTTCCATATAATCGATGTCATTAGTATTTCGAAAGGATGGGACAGAATGGCGTTGAGCAAGGCATCATGCACCGGTCGCGGATTGATTCCGGCAATTGGTGGACATGTGCACCGCATGTTCGATGAGGGTGAAGACGACCTGTTTTCGCTGAGCCTTGACGATGTGATGGATGATCGCCCGTGGACCGCCGACGAACTCATGGGCGGCGGGGCTCGCCCGTCAAACCCCAATCCCGCACTTGCGCCTAAGTCCGCACCTGCGCCGACTCCTGCGCAGTCGCCTGTTTCGACGCCCGCACCCACTTCGGCGCCCACGCCCGCTCCCCGCCCCGCAAGCGACCCGTCCGAGACGGCGGCATTTCTCGCTGCAGCGACGCAGGGCAAATCGGCCGACAGCACCGTTATGTATAACGCCCAGCAGTTGCCCGTTCCTGCGGCGCGCAAGCCTCCGGTCACAAGGCTCGATGAGCCCGTTGCCCATCAGGTTACCCACGATTCCTGGGCTGCAGCCGATCTGGATGAGACCTCTGCCGGCATGCCGGCGCTCGATGTTCCAGTTAACCCGCTTTTTGCCGCCAACACGAGCGCCGCGGACTATGAGGGCGGTGCGGCATATTCCGATTATTCCGATGGCTATGCTGGCAACGGTCGCATCGAGACAGAGGATTATGGCACCGTATCGAGCGATTATCTCAACGATCCGTACGCTGCCACGCCTGCACCGGAATATGACCCGGAGGCCGCGTCCGCGCCGGCGTATACCAAAAGCACGGGCGAAGAGCGCTTCGCCGATTATTACGCCGAGGAAAAGGCGCTGCGTTTCTCGGAATTTCCGCAAGCAGTCAAGGTTGCCTTTATCGCCATTGTCATTGCCCTGCTCGGCGTCATTGCGTTTGAGGGATTCCGGCTGTTCTCCGGCCCCACCCAAGCGGAGTCGAAGACCCAGCAAAAAGAGAACGATGACGAGTACCTGGACATCAACACCCTCAAGGGCGACCCCAACGACGGAGACGACGAGTAGCGAGGGCGGAAGGCAGCCACAGGATCCCGCATCCAGCATCGGCTTCTAAGTGCTGTTTTGTCATCCAGCTACACTTTTCCGGATAATTTGCCCATCGAATTTGACACTTTTCGAAGTTTTAAGGTGCCTATTTCGACACTTTTCGGATGAAAGCCGAATAATCACTTGGGAAACCAACGCCATCCGCGCGTCATTTCGCGGATGGCGTTGGTTTCTGTCCGTACACGTTGATAGACTCCATCGTGCCTGCAAGGAGCGGGCGCGTTTTATCCAGAGTCGGGGTAGAGAGTTGGCTCCACGATCCCGACGCCAACCGGCCAAGAGGCACGGTGGCCCTGCCAATATCGATGAAAGGAGTCCGTATGGACAATTTCTCCGTGCGCAGTGAGCGCAACTTCCACAACCTGGCAGCCAAGCCAAAACGAATGCATCTTCTGGACAAGCCGAACGGCTATGCCTCGGCCATGGTCAAGAGCAGTCTCCCCCACCAGATGCGCTTTACCGTGCAGGCGCTCGAGAAAGAGCTCTACACCGCCGGCGACCCGCACGTACTGCAGATCAAGCTGCTTGGAGACGACTCGCGCGAGCTGTCTAGCTGGAAGCTGTTTGCCGACGGCACGTGCGTCGCAAGCGGTTCGGGTGACTTTGCCCGCGAGTGCTTCTGCGAGGGAGCTGAGGTGTTTCTGGACCTGTGTCGCGACGCCGTCGAGACTGCCGAGCTGTGCCAGTGGAGCGAGAGGGAGTACGAGCTGTTGGGTGCCGCGCGCGGGATTGCGGGGGGGGTGTAGGAACAGAAGCCTCATGACGGTGGCCTCAGCTGGAATGACGTATCGCTCGATAAATGATCTCAACAACGTAGCCGATGCGCCGCATTTCACCTCAAAGGCATTGAGCGATCAGGAGGCGTCCAGCATTTCTTTGATATCCCCAATTGATTGTTCCGAGAAAGTCTCTTCATGTCCTTATAATCGCCCTTACGAGAAACGTGGACGAGACAGGCGTCCATATGCCGTCTCTAAACTAACGAGCCGTTCGCGGAAAGAACATCTGGCTAGCATGGGCCAAAGATATACTGGTATCGCTGCAACAATTATGGAAGATCGGCACCACCAATGACCTCCTTGAAATTCTCCAGGCGCTTCGCGCTTAGCCTGCTCGCCTCGCTGTCCGCCACCGTAGCGCTTGCTTTGCCCTCAACCGCCCTAGCCGCGTCGGACCCGAACCCGCCCAGCATCTCCAACGTGACGATATCCGCGACGACAGTCACGGCCGGCTCCACGCTGCATGTCGGCTATAGCGTCGATGACCCTGACGGGGTACGGTCCGTCACGCCCATAGTCGAAGTCCTTGTCGAAAACGATACCGGAGACCATGGAATCAGTTCCCGTCTGGCCTTCTCGTCGACCGGCAACACGACCGCGGGCTTCGATATCTCCACCTCCCCGAGCGACCGGCCCTGCAGGTACCGGATCATCGGCCTCGGCGTGACCGATAGTCTTGGATGGGTTACCGATGTCTACGACACGACGTATGCCGAGGAGAAGGGGCTCGACTGTCCGACCTTCACCACCGACCCCCTCGAGTATGAGGTGACCGAGGGACCCGAGGACCAAAACCCGCCGACCGTGTCCTCCGTGTCGCTCTCGAGCAGGGAGGTCGCAACCGGTGCCGACCTCCACATCTCTTGGACCGTCTCCGATGCCGACGGCGTTCGCTCCGTTTCCCCCATACTGCGGCAGGGCTGGGAGAATTCGGACGACGGCTGCTCTGTTTCGTCAGCCTATTATCACGGAGGCTCGTCTATCGACGGGTTTGACCTCACATTCGACAGCAATAGGATCGGAAGGCACAGGCTGATCGGCCTTTCGGTCACCGATGGCCTAGGGTTCGAGACCGATGTGTACGAGAGTTCCTACGCCAGGGCCAACGGCATTTCGGGCGCGACTTTCTCGGTTGGCGACCCGAGCGAGCTGTGCTTCGAGGTGACCGGCAGCGCGATCGACCGGAACCCGCCCACGGTCTCGAACGTTTCCATCTCCGCGAAGAGGGTCCCCGTCGGCGGGATCCTCCGTATCTATTGCAATGTAGGCGACGCGGACGGCGTAAAGTCTGTCTCCCCGATCCTCGGCGACCCCGGCTATGTCGAGGACCCGAACTCTTTAAAGACCCGCAAAACGTTGAGCTGCAGCTACGATGCGGCAAGGGGCTATATCGAAATCGAGTTCCCCACGTCGCTCTCGATGGGCTCGTTTGAAATCCAAGCCCTCGCGGTCCTCGACAAGACGGGCCACGAGACCTTCGTCTACAGCTCCGCCTACGCCGAGCGTAACGGCAAGACCGGCGTTCAGACCTTTGATGTCGACGACGCGGGGGACGTCACCTTCGACGTGACCGCTCCGCTGTATGCCGCCACCAAGGGCGACGGGCAGGCGTATGCAAAGGACGGCGAGGCCGGTCTGACCTTCCGCTTCAGCGGTCCTCTCGATGAGTTCACGCGTCTCCTCGTGGACGGAACTGAGGTCTCCGCCGAGAACTACACCGCAACCAGGGGCAGCACGATTATCGAGCTCAGGCCGTCCTACCTGGACACGCTCGCCGGCGGCGGACACACCGTCACGGCCGTCTGGAAGGACGGGACGGCGACCGATGCGTCCTTCACCGTGGAGGGGAAGGCCCAAGGGGAGCAGGCGGGCGGAAAGACCGACGTAGATTCACCCGGCGACAACAAAAGTGATCCTGCCACTCCTGAAAAGGACGCCGACGAGGCGGCTACAAAAAAGTCGGGACGCACGACAGCCGATGAACCAAAGCTCGCTGCAACCGGCGACTCCACTTGGATGGCCAGCATCGCATTGGCCATGGCGGCCACGGCCTGCTTCACGGCAGCGAGAAGGCTTGAGCCCAAGCAGCATAGGCACGAACAGTAGCTCAAAGCGAACTCAACTGGGAAGGGCAGATGGATAGCCGTCCTTCTCTTATAATCAACCCAATCCGCTGAAATGCAATCAGTTAACGAGTTTCGCCAGACGCTCGGCCTCTACCCCGCTCTAGCAAGCCACCAGGCGATGAGATAATGCCCACGACTATCAACGTAAGCAAGGAGCGCGCTATGGCAGACAACGAGACCAAACCCTCGGCGAACGACGGCCGAGAGGAGCTCGTGGCAAAACAGCTCGCATCGACCAAAATCCACCTCGCGCTCACTCAGAAGCGGGTGGACGTCTCCGGCGCCATCAAGCTACCGCTCGAGCGAATTCCCCAACTCGGCGTGGCGTTCGCCTCGCTCCCCTCGATGTTTCGCACCGTCACCAACACGGTGAGCGTGCCCACGCTGCTCCAGGCGACTGACAAATATGGTAACCCGCTCGATCCGTCGAAACTCAACACGTTCAAGGACGGCAGCGGTCTCACAGGGGGCTACCGCGACGCCGCCAAGGGCCTTGGGCAGGCGCGCTTCCACGTAGTCGAGGGCGACATCGCCACGAGCGTCACGCAGGTGCCTTACGATCCAACATCGCTATTCATGGCAGCCGCAATCGCGCAGATAAACCAAAAGCTCGACTCCATCCAGGAGTCCGTCGACGAAATGTTCGAGTACATGCGTCAGCGCGACAAGGCCAACATGCGTGGCAACCTCAAGACGCTCGCAGACATCCTCAACGGTTACGGCCTCAACTACGGCAACGCCACCTACATGGCAAACGCCCATATGAAGGTGCTCGACATCAAGCAGTCGTCCGCGCAGGACATGGAACTCTTCCGCTCGCAGGCACAGGCGGATCTGAAAAAGAAAGGGTTCATCGAGGTGCGAGACGGCTTGGGCAGACGCCTCGACAAGGTGCTCGACTACCTCAAAGACTGCCAGCTCGCCACCTACATCCACGCGTTCTCGCTGTTCCTCGAACCCATGCTCGCCCAGAACTTCGAGCCCGCAAAGCTCGCGGACGCCACTGCGAAGATCGAGGCTGATTCGATCGCGTACCGCGAGCTCTACACCGACTGCTACAACGCACTCGAAGCGGGGCTGTCGACACCGTCGATGCGGCACTGCTGGGCGGTATCGCGTCCGCGGGCAAATTGCTCGGTCACGCCATCGCAAAGACCCCCGTGGGCGACCATACACTCATCGACGAGGCGCTCGAAGGCGCAGGAGAGAGCATCGGAAAGTTCAACGACAAGCAATCCGAGAAACTCCTCGAAAAGCTCCATCAGGCAAAGACGCCCGACGTCACGCCGTTCAAGCAGAGCGTAAAGGAGATCGACACCCTCTACAACCGCCCCGCGCAGATCGCCGTGGACGCCGAGAACGTCTACATCTTGCCTGCCAAGCAGCAGGAAGAGTAACGATACGCGACAGGCACGCGCCATGCAGACAGCTAACGCCCCTACCTTCCCGCCGCCTTCAGCTTCAGCAGCAGGTCGCCCAGCTCGGGGCACTTGCTAGAGAGGCGTGTCTGGGCCCGCTCGCCCATCCCCCAACGTTGGCGGACTTCTTGGGCGCGCGGACTCACGTGATAGTCCCCGTCCATCACCTGCTTGAGCAGCTTGGCGGTCACGCGCGCATCGGCTAGGGCGCTGTGGGCATGGCCCGTCGACTCGTCAAACTCGATGCCGAACCACGTTGCCGTGTCGCCCAACGAGACGCGCCCGTGGCTGCCAACGTCCATGATCGAGGTGTAAAACGCCTGCAGGTCGGCCCAGTCCGTAGGAAATGTGGAAAGGTCGATGTGCTTTGCCTGGCACTCGGTCAAAAGCTGCCGACGGTCCGCACCGCTCCAACAGACCACCTGGGCGGAGTAGCGACCGATCCAATCGCTGAGCCTTTTTATCACCATGTAGAGCGGATCGGCCATCGCGGTGTCCACGGCCGATATCCCCGTGAGCTCGCGGACGGGATACGCAACGCCTTCGGTAAATTCCGTCTGCACAAACTGCGAGAACTCGCCCATAACGTTGCCGTGGTAATCGAGCTTAACGGCGCCGACCTCGATAATCTCATTGCGCAGCCCACGGCGCTGGCGCTGCTTTGGCACCGGCGCAAACTCAAAGTCCAGCACAATCTGGCGCGCAAAGTTCGTCGTATCGATAGCCGAGATACACGGCGTCTTTTCAGCTGACACGGTTAGGGCCTTTCTCCGTTGCCTGCCGCTTGCTACATAGGCGGCTACATTGCCGTAAGGATAGGTGGCCGCGCGGACATGAAAGCTGGGCGCAATACCATGCGCCAGGCACACGTCATGCAGACGGCCCCAAGAGAGTTGCCCGCTCTATTCAAATGCATGAAAAAGATTGAGGCCCGGTGACTTGAATCAGAGGTCATCCCGGGCCCATCAGAGCTCACAGAGCTCTTGGTTGCTTTGGTCTCGCTCTTCACGGCGCTTATCGAACTTTCCGAGGCACTCAAGCAGCATTCGAAGCATAACAAGTCGCTGCCATTAAGGCACTGACCTCTTGACCAAGCAACGGCGCTGCCCAGCTATCACCCTTGGGCTGCCGTCAACTTTATTCTATCCGCGAGCATCTGGTTTACCAAATGGATTTTCGGTAAAGGAAGCACGGCACGCCTTGAATATCAACTTCATCCGAACACCTCCCACATTCATCCGCACATGTGCGGATGAATGTGGGAACCCGATACCCTGAGGGCCGGACCGGCCG